>DEBI01000020.1:0-40691 GCA_002348465.1 Gemmatimonadales bacterium UBA2960
TCTGCTAACACCATGCAATAAAGCCTCAACCCATGGCGCACCCGCTCCGGAAACCTCGACTTGTCCAAGAAGCCCAGATGCCCGCCCTCTTGAAGAAAAGTCGGGTACACGGTCAAGCGGAAGCAAGATCAATCCGCCACCGTTCCTCCAAGAGGTCCCAAACCATTGAAGAGCTAGATCAAGTGCCTTCACATCTTGGACCACAACTGCTGTCGTTAGAGGGCCAAGGAAGGACTCGACTATTTCAATCGAGCCGTCACCAGCATCGATAAAGTCTGATAGCACTCCCAGAACACCCGAAAGATCAGACTCCAATAGTGCCCTAACAACAGGATCAACGCCCTCCCGATCACGGGCGAGACTTTCGAGAGCATCTCGACGTGCGGTTAAGGAAGTCAGTCGTTCAACAGCACCTCTGCGCTCACGTCTAGCAACCTCAAAAGCAGGCCGTGCGACTTCTAGCTGCTCCAACCTGAGATCTGCATCTGATCTTGCTAACTCGAGCGCTTCCGTAACTTCAACCAATTCCTGAGAAAAGAGATCTCCCTGAGACTCAAGATCTGAAATAGTGTCAGCAGCCGCACTTAACTCGTTCGTTATCTGATCGAGCCTGCGCTCAAGTTCAGCTTCCTGTGCGTCCGCGGACTCCGCGTCGCCCTCTAGCTGAGCAACCCGGCGAGCGATCTCGCTCCCTTGGCTCTCCACTGCGTCGAATTTGCTTCTAGACTCCTCTAACCGAACCCGGACCTGTTCTGCATCCTCCGAACGATCGGCAGCATCGCTTTTTGCGCGCCCTAGCTCATCGTTCAGGCGGTTAAGACTGATCTCCAGCCCGACCTCATTTTCTTGGAATTTCACTACCTGGCTTTGAGCCTCGGTGATTTCATCTTCGATCTGAGCTAATCTTCGAGCAGCATACGCCGCTCGCTCATCCGAAACTGCTAGATCACGTTCCCACCGAACAAGAGTTTCTCTGACCTCTCCGAGCGAGGCCACGTCAGTCATCCTCTGCTTCTCTGCTTCAATCTTACTCAAACGAAGGGCTTCATACTCAGCCTCGGAAGAGGCAAGCTCTACGACCATGCCTTGCTCTGCCTGCACATCCCCTTCCAAATGCTCAGTTACTGATTTGAGTCGCGCAGAAAGTGTCTCAAGCCTATGACGCACAACCTCGACTTCGACATCGAGTCTACGTTTCCGAAACTCATCGTAACGTTGAGCCTTTCCTTTTTGCCTAGCTAGCGAACGCACCTTCGTCTGTATCTCGGCAATCACGTCCTCTAGACGCTGCAGATCCATTTCCGCCCGTTCCAGCCGACGGGTCGCTGACTTCCGTCGATCCTTGTACTTCCCGATCCCAGCGGCCTCTTCAAATAGACTTCTTCGCTCTTCGTTCCGATTAGAGAGAATCGCATCTACCATGCGTTGCTCGATCATTGCATAAGCGTTGGCACCTAGCCCGGTGTCACGATATAGCTCTACGATATCCTTAAGACGCACAGATGATCGATTTATCGAATACTCACTCCCACCATCTCGAAATACCTGTCGGCCGATTTCGACCTCTTCGTAAGCTATGGGAAGGGCCCCATCCTCGTTTGAAACCGTGAGTGAGACAGATCCTCGATTAACTGGGCGCCGATTAATCGAACCCTGGAATATCGCCTCATCCATCTTCGCACCTCGGATCGCGGTTGGGCGCTGCTCTCCCAGCACCCATCGAATCGCATCTGAGATGTTCGACTTGCCACACCCATTGGGCCCAACGACGGCCGTTATTCCGTCGTGAAACTCAACGGTGGTTGGATCTGCGAAGGACTTAAAACCCTGAACCTTCAGTGACTTCAGCCTCATCCCTTACCCATTGTTAGGTCCCGAATATCCTGTTGATAACTCACCTTTATTCTCCAGTAAAACAATCTCGTCCACTGAGTCCAAAAAGGCTGGTGCCCACGGCTCTTTATCGCGCAGATAGATCAAAAGCATCGCTCCTGCTTCAGCCACACCTGCGGCAACTCGGTGCCAACGCCTGGCTCTAGCAACAGCATTCGGATCTGCTACAACAGTTCCGGCCGTAATGAGAACATACCCACCAAAGAGCCGAGAGACACGAGCCAACGACGCACCATACAACGCCACGTCGACTATACCTTCACGATTTGGGATCCCAGCCACATTGTGAAGTGACGGTTGACCCAATCCTCCATCCGCTAGGATAACCCGATAACCTTCTGAAACCCACTGGGAGGCTAAACGATGTGCGGCTTTAGGAGCCCAACCTTCTGACTCGGTGGTGGGCGGCGCAACGAGTGCAAGCACTCGACAACCATCTGTCCTGACTCCCGCAGACGCGTCTACCTCGTCTAGCGTCTCAAGAGGCGAGAGTTCTGCCATATACGAGTATCTTTACAAGCTGGGCACAGAGGCCACAGCAACGCGGTTTCGGATTAGATAGAATGCAACTTGCCATCAACGCGACTAAGGTAGAGCCGCTTGGTGCGAGCGGAAAGGAAACCCCTCACCCCATAGGTACATCCCACCTAGGAGCATCTCCCCACAATCGCTCAAGCTGATAAAACTCTCTGGCCTGAGGATGAAATACGTGAACTACAAAGTCCACATAGTCCATCAGAACCCAACGCCCGCCACGAAGACCTTCTAGGTGTTCGGGACGGACACTGTCCTTCTTAAGTTCATCCCGCACATGGTCGGAGATAGCCTTAACCTGGACATCGGAATTCCCGCTGGCGATCACAAAGTAATCAGTAGCCGTAGAGATCCCCCGAAGATCAAGAACCACTACATCACTTGCCTTTCGTTCTAGGGCAAGCCCAACTGCCCGGTGTATTTCTTCCGGAACTCCGGTCAGCTCATCTTCCATCAGGGCCTACTCAACTCTGCGCTGCCTCGACGCTGACTGTGACCTCAACGGTTACATCGGTGTGAAGCTTGATCGGAACTAGAACCTCTCCCACGACCTTGATAACGTCGTCGAGCTGGACGGCCCTTTTGTCGAGAGTGAAATCTATCTCACCCGAATTGATTCGATCTGTGATATCGGCAACAGAAACTGAGCCAAACAACTGGCCGTCTTCTCCCGCATTTTCTTGGAAACTCAGCGAAAGCCCCTCGATCTGAGACGCCCGACGACGCGCTTCGAGAAAATCTCGGCGGGCTTCCTCTGCAGCACGAGCCTGATCGGCCTCAATGCGAGCCAGATTCTTAGCACTCGCCATATACGCAAACCCTTGCGGAATCAAATAATTGCGGCCGAACCCTGGCTTCACGTTCACCACTTCACCAACATCACCCAGGTTCGGGACCGACTGCTTGAGAATGAGCTTCATAATTCCTCCAGTTAGTGTCTAACTGGCCGTGATCTCCAACTGTTTGCGTAGATCAAGCCATGTATCTGCAATTCCCAAAAGCGCCGCGACACCAAACAAGATTGGGGCCGCGAACAGCACTCCCAGTATCAACATCAATAGACCGAGGAACGTAAGCCCCTCGTTCACAAATACGACGACACCTACGCCACGGAGTGCATAGAGTGCCGTCATAAATACCGCGAAATTTGCACCTACCCTAGTAGAGCTCTCGCCCACTTGAGCAAGGACGAGAAGGAGTCCAATAATTAGAACCCAAACGAGGTGGTCGTTGAACCCAAAGTATCTCACAGAACCCAACGCCTGATCATCTCCGAACCCAATCCGCTGATAGAGCCACCAAGCCACACCCAACGCGGCCATGGACTCTAAAGCAAGGACCGCCGGGAACACCGCAGCTTGTAACTCAACCGTTCGGTTCACCGCAGCGATGAAGACAGGGGAGACAGCCTGACCCTCACTCACCAATTCCAACGCGTAGAGAAAGTTGCCAAGCACAGCAGCGAGCCGGTCATTTACCCCCCACTCTATGCTCGACCACGCACCACTAGCAAAAATACAGAAAATCGTGGTTCCAAAAAACGCTGCACCAACAGAGGCTAGGGACTTAGACGTTAGACGCCACTTCGGGACAACCAGTGTGATTGCAGCGAAAGATCCACCTAACAAAACAGCCCAACCCCGCTCCACATACCACAAAGGGTCTCGTTGACCGGCAAGAACAACAAACATCGCCAACACCGTTGCTATTAAAAGTCCCTTATTACTTATCCCTCTGAGACCGATCAAGATTAGGAGGGGTATACCAACGAGCATACCGGCAGGAAGAAGTGAGCCAACCAGAAGCAAACCAAACAGCACCGCTAATGTCCGCCATCCCGTGCCCGTGCTCTTGGGGACCCGGTTCGGCTCAATCACCATGATCTTGCGCGGCTCAAACTCAGCCGTCCTGACGTCGCATGTATGGAAGAAGAGCGAGGTAACGTGCGCGCTTCACCGCTGACCCAAGTTCGCGCTGAAAGCGCGCTGAAACCTTAGTGGTCCGCTTTGGCAAAATCTTTCCCTGATCGGTGATGAAGTGAGATAGCGTTTCGACATCCTTATAATTCAGGACTATTACTCGTGGACCCTCCATACGACGACGACGACCTCTCGCACCAGAAAATTCCGGCGGCGCGCTAGTTGGGTCACGCGGTTCTTCATCCCCATAGTCAGCTATAATCTCATCGTCGTCATCGTCGTCATCATCCTCGTCGTCATCTTGAGAGGCTCGGATAGGCATATCCGCCATAATGGATGCACCACTGGTCGGCTCACCTTCATTGATGATGAGCAGATAGCGTAGAACTTCCCCATCTAGTTTCAGTAGACGCTCGAACTCCGGTAAAGCTTCCGCGTCCGCAGTGAAATGAGCGACCACGTAGTAGCCGACGGATGCTTTCTTTATAGGGTAGGCTAGCTGTCGGGGACCCCAATGATCCACGGCGGAAATTTCTCCACCCCGCACGGTAGCAAGCTCGTGAAACTTCTCAAGCTTGGTGCTCGCGGCAGCCTCATCAAGTGCCGCGTCGAGAATGTACACAACTTCGTATAGCCGCATCTTCAGTTCCCTCGGTCCGTGAGATTAGAAACGGGCCCCATCTGTTCGAAACCTCGTCAGCGTCGAAGATTCCCAATGGAGCGGGATGATTTTTTTAGCTTCGCAGATTGCGGAGCGCTGGCCAAGCTAGCGGAAGCAGGTCGCCCATGGAAGCGGTGTAAAGCGACGGAGCCAACTGCTCGTTGTCCGTAAACGAAACCGAAACTCGAGCAGGCATCCATTCTCCACCGTCACAGACAACAAACCACTCCTAGACCACTAGGGATCGCTGCACTGCCGAAATCAAATACGGGTAACGCTCAAAACCCCAGCGCGCTTCCTCGACGTTTATACGTTCACGATTCGTGTGGGCGAACCGTTCTTCTCCAGGAGCGAAGCCGACAGTCGGGATACCATAAACTCCACACGACCAACCACCATCTGTGGCAAACTGCCAAGGGCGAATCGTCGCAGCTCCTTCTCCTTGACGTCGACCCACGGCCTCTGCGGCAGCTAGGATCATCGGATCGTTTGCGTCCATCATAAATCCCGGTGTCAGCAAGCTCCGCTCCTCAACCAGCCCCGTGTAAGTTCTCTGCCTCTCGGTCGCCATTCGAACATCCAAAGACAACCCATCCGGTATCTCTGGGATCCGAAATGAGATTGCCTCTCGCACGAGAGACATAAGTGACTCATCGTCACTACCTGGAAGGATTCGCCAATCAATAGTTACCACTGCCGAGTCCGGTATAACGTTCCGGCTCTCAGGAAGCACGTCGATCATCGTGGCGATCAAACTTGATGCTCCCAAGAGTGGGTCTGATGGTTGATTCTCAGCTAGGTCGCGAATACTCCCCAACACATCTCCGACAAGATCGAGTGCGTTGTGGGCGCGCCGAGGGACACTGGCGTGACCCGCCAATCCTGTAACTGAGACCTCTACTTCTGCTCGCCCTCGGTGGCCAATGCAGACATCCCCATTCGTCGCCTCACCTATAACAACGACCCCCGGCGTCACTGAACCGGATTCGAGTAGGTGTTTCATACCCAGACCGCCTCGTTCTTCCAGCACTGTGTGCGCAACAATGACGTCACCTGGGGCTTCGCCAATCATAGAAGCGGCGGCATAAGTCTGAAGCGCGAGAGGACCCTTAATGTCCATTGCACCGCGACCATGCAGGAATCCATCCCTGACTTCGCCAGAGAACGGAGGAACCTCCCACTCATCGTGATCGCCCTCAGCGACAACATCCATATGACAATTGAGGAGCGCGGATGGGGCATCTCCGCGACCGCGCGCCACACCAATCACATTTCCAGCGTTATCCACCCGGATGTCTTCGAGTCCTAGTGCATCCATCTCAGCCTTCACCCGACCGGCGACCTCCCCTTCCTCCCCAGGCAAACCCGGAATCCGAATCAGGTCGGCAGCAAAGGCTAGTGCGTTCTCGAAACTCGCTTCCTTTGACATTGATCAACTCCCACAGGATTCGTTTAATCTTTGTACGCAGGCGGGTGGCCAACCGATTCGGCTAACCACCCGCTCACGATCTTCTGTACTTGCCGCGCCTTTCTTCGACGCTCTGATCTACTCTGATCAGGCAATAAACCATGGAGCAAGAACAAGCGATACGACACTCATCAGCTTGATTAGAATGTTGAGTGACGGCCCTGAGGTGTCCTTGAACGGATCACCCACAGTATCACCTACGACAGCGGCCTTGTGAGGGTCCGATCCCTTTCCTCCATAAGCCCCACCCTCAATATACTTCTTGGCGTTGTCCCAAGCGCCACCAGCATTGGCCATGAACAGAGCCATGAGAACACCCGTTACGGTGGCACCAGCCAACAAGCCACCGAGTGCTTCGACACCCAGTACTTTTCCGACGAACACAGGAGCCAGAACTGCCGTTACACCCGGCAACACCATCTCACGGAGCGCCGCCTGTGTAGATATGTCGACACACCGGGCTGAATCTGGCTTGACGGTCCCTTCCATGATTCCTGGATTCTCCCGGAACTGCCTGCGAACTTCGTCCACCATTCCCTGAGCCGCACGCCCGACTGCCGTCATCGTGAGTGCCGCGACGAAAAACGGAAGTGTGCCACCGAGAAGGAGACCTATCACCACCATAGGATCTACGATGTTGATGGTATCAAGTCCCGTTGCAGACGCGTAAGCGGAAAATAGCGCCAAAGCAGTCAGTGCCGCCGAACCAATCGCGAAACCCTTCCCAATTGCCGCCGTCGTGTTTCCGATGGCGTCAAGAGAGTCTGTAATAGCGCGCGTTTCAGGCCCCAAGCCAGCCATCTCGCTTATGCCACCCGCATTGTCAGCGATCGGCCCATACGCATCGACGGACATTGTCACACCAACCGTGGCAAGCATTCCCACCGCCGCTATGCCAATACCATAGAGACCCGCGAAGCTGAATGCTACCGCAATCGCAACACATATCAGAATCACCGGGATCGCCGTCGACTCCATCCCGACCGCTAGACCCGTGATTATGTTGGTCGCCGAGCCCGTCTGGCTTGATTCCGCAATCCTATCTACCGGTTTCGCGGATGTGTAGTACTGCGTAACGGACCCTATCGCAATGCCCGCCAGCGTCCCAGCCAAAATCGCGTACCAAGGACCATCGACAGGATAGCTCTCACCGGAGAAGTTTATCCCCATACTGGTAACGACTGGGTGCATGAGTACTAAAAAGAGACCACCGGCAATCCAAGTGGTTCCATGTAGGGCGTGTGAAGGATTTCGCTTCTCAAGTACCTTCATGAAGGAGATACCGACCAACGATGAGATCAAACCCACCATAGCCGTCGTCAGGGGTAATGCAATCGCCTCCGCCCTTGACCCGGCTAACATCGGAGCCGAAGCCCCTATCGCGATCGTGGCAACCATAGAGCCAACGTAGGACTCGAAAATATCAGCTCCCATACCGGCGACATCACCTACGTTGTCACCGACATTGTCAGCTATTGTCGCTGGATTTCGCGGATCATCCTCAGGAATCCCCGCCTCAACCTTACCCACGAGATCTGCGCCGACATCAGCGGCCTTCGTATAAATCCCGCCACCTACGCGGGCGAAAAGCGCAATCGTCGATGCACCCATCGCAAAGCCCGAAACTAGCTGGGCGTATGACTCGTAGTCCACCGCGCTTGCTGCGCTGGCTCCAAAAATAAAGTACAGGACACCCAGACCGACCATGCCAAGTGCAGCGACAGCCAACCCCATGACCGCCCCTCCAAAGAAGGCGATTCGAAGCGCCTTACCCTGCCCCTCGCTATTAGCTGCAGCCGAAGTGCGAGTGTTTGAGCGGGTTGCAGCCTTCATCCCCGCGAAGCCAGCTGCGACAGAACTCAGCGAACCAAAGACATAGGCCACGGCTGAGTTCCATCCGATTGTCCAGCCTAGGAGCCCCGCCACAATGACTACAAAAACGGCGAGCACAGTATACTCACGGCGAAGGAATGCCATGGCTCCATCATGAATCTGCTGACCGAGATCAATCATGACCTCGCTGCCCTGATCCTGACGAGTCACATACGCATAAATACCTGCTGCAATTGCCAGCCCCGCCACACCGAGTGCCCAAGCGTATCCGGTAAAGTCGACGAAATTCATTGAATCTGTTGTCCCCTGTATCGTCTTTAAATGATCTGTTTTCGAGTCAACGATTGAAGCGATTCATCACCGCTCCTACACCTTCTTCCAACCACATCCCAACTGCATCGGACAACTCTGGAAGTAGTCCGATCACTACATCTTCTTCTTCTTCAGGCATGGGACCTAGAACCCAGTTCGACATGTCGGAACCTTCTGGCTTCACTCCCACCCCTATCCTCAGCCGAGCATACCCGCTCGACCCAAGAGCACCCGACACCGATTTCAACCCGTTATGGCCACCTTCACCACCTTCCGGCCGGAACCGAATGCGCCCCACGTCAAGCGCCGCGTCATCAACCACAACAAGGAGGTCTTCTTCTATCTGAAAGCCCTCTAAAGCTTTAAAGGACGTTAAGGCCAGACCGCTCCGATTCATATACTTGGTCGGTTTCAGAAGCTTAACCTCGATGTCACCAACTTCTCCTTCACTGACAAGTGCATTCTCTTCAGGATGAAAGGGTCCGAAATCCCAGTCGTATGCTAGCCGATCTACTACCCACCACCCGACGTTGTGTCGGGTTTGATCGTACTCCGGACCGGGATTCCCAAGCCCTAGTACAATTTTCATTCTAGAAACCACTTAACAGAGCGGTCAGCTTTCAGAGTCGTCCGTTTCGGCATCTGCACCTGGAGCAGTATCACCCTCTGCTGCGCCCTCTTCCTCATCGGTCTCCTCTTCTACAACCTCCTCTTCCGCCTTCGGTGCTGCGACCGAGCAGATCGTTC
Source organism: Gemmatimonadales bacterium UBA2960 (assembly GCA_002348465.1). Classification (GTDB taxonomy): domain Bacteria; phylum Gemmatimonadota; class Gemmatimonadetes; order Longimicrobiales; family Gaopeijiaceae; genus UBA2589. The sequence continues at coordinate 9,368 of DEBI01000020.1, forward strand.
TCTCCTGAGCAATCGTTACCTCGATATCCTCATCGAACGAAACGTCGGAAACATGAAGCACGTCACCGACCGCCATTCCACTGACGTCCACTTCTATTACCTCAGGTATCTTCGATGGGATACAACGAATCGGGATCTCGTGGATGATTTGCTCTAGAGATCCACCCTCAAGTCTCACACCCTCCGGCGTCCCCACTAGGTTAAGCGGAATCTCTACGTCTACCGCTACACCCTTCTGGATGCGAAGAAAATCCACGTGCAAAAGGGTCTCTTTCCACGGATGAGTCTGGATTTCTCGGACCAGAGTCTGCACCGATCCTTTTTCCCCTTCAACTTCAAGATCGACGATAGTGTTTTCCACCGAGATTCTTCGAAACAGGTAGTCCGCCTCATGCGTCTCGAGAGCGAGGTGGATGGGTGCCTCATCCCCGCCATATAGAACAGCTGGAGTCTGGCCAGCCTGTCGCATCTTGCGGGCTACGCTTTTCCCCGCCTCGTCTCGGCGTAATGCCTTCAGTATCGTGTCAGTCATATCTCTAGTTCCTCTGATTATCGGCCCCTGGGCGATCCCAGGGCCCTTTCCCTCAGTTGTCAGGAAGCATCTCGAAGAGTTGGCTTACCGATTCACTCGAGTGCACATGGTCGATCGCCTTCGCGAGAAGGTCGCCGACCGAAAGAATCTTGAGGTTATCGAACCGCTTGTTCTCTGGAATATGAATCGTGTTCGTGACCACCATTTCTTCCAGTGGAGCATCACTCAGCCGTTCAACGGCAGGCCCGGAAAGTAACGCATGCGTTGCCGCCGCATAAACCGCCTTGGCCCCTCTTTCTTTCAGGGCCACTACAGCATTAGAAAGCGTACCCGCGGTATCAACCATGTCGTCTACAAGAAGACAATTCATCCCCTCCACGTCACCCACTACATTGAGTACCTCGGACATGTTCGCCTTTGGCCTTCTCTTGTCGATTATAGCGAAGCTAGCACCAAGGCGCTTACCGAAACCGCGAGCCATCTTAGCCGAACCCACATCCGGGGCCACTACGACCAGATCTTCTAACTTTTTGTCACGGAAGTACTTGGTAAACACAGGCGCGGCGTACAGGTGGTCCACAGGAATGTCAAAGAAACCCTGGATCTGGTGCTGGTGAAAGTCAATCGACACCACTCGATCAGCACCTGCCGCCACAATGAGATTCGCGACTAGCTTAGCTCCTATCGCGACACGTGGCTGATCTTTGCGGTCCTGTCTTCCGTATCCAAAATACGGAATGACAGCCGTAACTCGAGCGGCACTGGCTCGACGAGCCGCGTCAGCCAGTAACAGGAGTTCCATGATAGTATCGGCCGGAGCGTTCGTGGATTGGATGATAAACACATCTCGACCTCTCGCGTTCTGATCGATCCGCGCAAAAATCTCGCCGTCTGCGAACTGTTGGATGGTGGCGCCATCAGGCGACTCGCCGATGATGTCCCCGATCTCGGAAGCAAGCGGACGATTCGCCCGGCCTGAGAGAAGGAGGAGCGGTCCCCGTCTGTACGTGTCGTCCATGAGGGCTTCGATTTTGTGGCGGTCGGAAGAACAGCGCGGAAAGCTAGGAAGCCCGGGTCAGAGGGTCAACGCGTCCCTTTCACTTAGGAAATATCTTTCGACTCCGCATCCGACCTGTCCACTGTGCTGAGAACCAGAGCAGATCCCATGATCCCATAGAAGCCGCAGGAAGCATCAGCGAAAGATAACAGGAACAATTGGCCCGGGTGGATTCGAACCACCATTACCGCTTCCAAAGAGCGGGGTCTTGCCATTAGACGACGGGCCAGTGACCCAATGCTACCAGAACGGTCGATCTCAGTTCAACCCCTGTCAGCCTCACTAACGTTGATCTAGGCCAATTCTACCCCCGGCATGTTAACAAGCGTAAGACCCGACAACACAGGCCAGCCAAGTAAGTCCGTGAGTTCAGAGCATATCATATCAATCTTAGGAAACCCGACAGCATCTTCGAAGAGCGCGAATGATGCCGAGCCGCTTCCCGACAACATGGTAACACGCGCACCTGCCTCGGCGAGCCCTGAAAGTGAATCCTCTACCGACTCGTGAAGAGCAGACACGATCGCCTGAAAGTCATTAATCCCTTCACCATCTAGCAAGCCTTCCCAAGTCACATCCGTCCCTATCGCGGGGAGAGCGAACGACCGTGATTGATCGCGCGAGCCAGCCAGAGCGCGGTAAGCATCCTTCGTTGACACATGCACTGGTGGAATAGCGACCGCTATGGGCCTCTGTGGCAAGGGATCAATCTGCTCAATACAGTCGCCCCTACCTGTGCCGATCGCCGTGGTGGAGTCCCCTAGAAAGAACGCAACGTCGGAACCAATTCCACGAGCGATATCATTGAGCATGTTCTTGTCGGTAAAGGCGGTGAGTTTAGCCAAGCACCGGATCACAGCTGCCGCGTCCGAAGACCCTCCGCCGAGTCCCGCTCCAGCCGGAATCAACTTTTTAAGATTGATTTCGACATCCCCGACCTTACCTGTTTGTTCCATGAACGCAGCGGCTGCCCGCCACGCTAAATTCTCATCATCAGGGCCAAGGTCCGGTCCGTCTAACGACATATAAATCATGGGCTTAGCCAATTTCTCCCCGTTAACGCATTGGCGAAACTTCACCTCGATTTCGTCGAAGATAGAGATGGCCTGAAAGATCGTTGCTAGCTCGTGAAACCCGTCATCCCTTCGGGAACCGACTAAAAGAGTGAGGTTTAGCTTGGCTGGTGCCCGCGTCCGAGCAACGCGATTTAATTCATCCATAACTGACACGCCCGCAGAATACCTTGTCACCCGTCAATTCTGGCCTCCTTCACCTGCTCTTGGGCCGAACCGATATCTCCTAGAGAGAATCCCAACTTCCATGTATACCAAAGACCAATCGAAGTGATCGGGATCCAGCCACCGAAATGGTAAGCAAACGCGAAGGCTAGTGATTGTGCCTCCGCCACACCGTAAACGGTAGTTAGCGCAAAATTTGCAGACGCATGAAACGTTCCGAAAAAGCCCGGAGCTGAAGGGAGTGCGACACCAAATCCTACTACAGCCTCCGTGAACATCGCAGAAAACCAACCGGTATCGATGTCAAAAGCGAGCATACCCAACCAAAATGAAAGACCGTGCCACATCCAGAAGAAAAACGACCAAGAAAACCCTATTGCGAGCAGCCTCGGATCACGCATGATAGCCATCGACTCTAACAGTCCCTCTAGAAGTCGAACCGCTCGGAGGCCCCATACCTCAGGAAGGACTCGGGAAGCTGTACGAGCACTCGCCATGAATTGTCTTGGAAGGGTAGCCATCAGAACAAGAACAATGAGTACCCCCAGAACAAGTGCTACTGCGCCTTGGAAGATCGCGAGTCCTCCTCCCTCAAACACTGCGCTAACGTCCGGGAAGGACGGAGTGAAGACTGGGATCACCAAGAAAAGAAGCAGAATAACACCGTCCATGAAGCGCTCGACCACTAGACTGCCAAATGCAGCGGTTATACTGACGGGTTCCAAACGGCTCAGCGCGTAGGGCCGAGCGAACTCCCCTATTCGCGCAGGCAAAATATTATTCGCCATAAAACCAATAGACACGCTAGCAAAACGTGACTGCATTTGACTCTCAGGAAGCACCGGCAGGAGGAGAATTCTCCAGCGCATTGCCCTAATCACGAAGCCAAAAGTTGCTACTAGAACCGATGCGGAAAGAAGTAGCACGTCACCCTTTGCGATATTCGCGATTACGTCCGCGAAGTCGACGTCTTTCATAACGAACCATAAGAGAAAAACGGTTAGAAAGATGCCAACGGCCGCTTTGCCAGGGTGTTTCACGAGGTACGAGTTCTCCGGATCAGATCCACCATCTCACTCACTGCCCTCTCAATACCGACAAGCACAGAACGCGAGATTATCGAGTGCCCTATATTTAGCTCTTCGAGTTCCGAGATAGCAGCCACCTCAGTCACGTTATCATACGTCAGGCCATGACCCGCGTGTACTGCGAGACCTAAGGAACGAGCTAGATTTGCTGCTTTCGCGAGCCGCCTAAGCTGCTGCATTCTTTCTGAATTACTTGTGTTTGCATACTCGCCCGTATGCAACTCTATAGCTTCGACACCGAGATCAGCAGACACCCTGATCACATCAGGGTCAGGGTCAACAAAGAGCGACGTTCGAATTCCCTCTTGCTTCAGATGTCTCGTCGCGTCAGCTACCGACTTGAACGCTTCATTCGTGCATAATGCTAGGCCACCCTCTGTTGTAACCTCTTCTCGTTTCTCCGGCACAATCGTTACCTGAGTGGGTCGCCACTCACATGCCAATGCCAGCATCTCCTCCACTGCGGCAACTTCCAAATTTACCGGCGTTGTCGCCATCTTCATCAGGAGATCGACATCTCGATCCTGTATGTGCCGCCTATCCTCGCGCAGATGAACTGTTATTCCATCTGCTCCAGCCTCCTCAGTCATTAGGGCTGCGCGCACGGGGTCAGGCTCGTCAGTCATTCTAGCCTGCCGGACAGTCGCAACGTGGTCGACGTTCACATATAATCGCATATCTCTTTCCAGTTTCACCGATCGTCACCTGAGAAGTGACGGCTGAAATACTTGTTGAAATTCCTATACACCTAGAGATCTAATTTTAGTCCCAATAGTATGAGGCTTACGCGACCTCTACGACCTTAACTCCGTCTCGTGTGGTGAGCTTACCGAGGACGCGATGCGGCAAACGGGCAGTCAGATGCACATCCAATGCGTGATCCGATCGCCCAACGACCTCACCCTCTCTGTATACAGTTGCTATAGCTTCACCATCAACGACCGGGATGCTGATGACAACGCTAGTCAGGCGTTGTCGCATCCGTGCCCTTAGAGTCTCCTTCAATGACTCGAGGGACTCTAACTCATGAGCGCTCACAAATACCGCTGGTGTGGGCTCTAGGGCGCGGGTACGCCTCTCTAGCGCATCGCGCTCTGCACTGCCAATCCGATCTACCTTATTGAACACCAGGATCTCATCTTGATCATTGAGCGAGAGCTCTCCGAGCACGTCGAGGGCGACTCCTCTCTGTTCCCCCCAATCGGGACTTGAAGAATCAACAACGTGAAGAAGGACATCCGCCTCACCTGCCTCTTCTAAAGTAGACCGAAACGACGCTACCAAATGATGTGGTAGTTTCCGTATGAAGCCTACAGTATCGGTCATCAGTGCCTGGTAGCCTCCTCCTAGGTCTACGTTTCGAGTTGCTGAGTCAAGCGTAGCGAACAAGCGATCCTCAACGAAAAGATCTGCACCAGACAGAGCTCGGAGAAGTGAAGACTTTCCGACATTGGTGTAGCCCACAAGCGCAACTCGAAATAGACCTTCACGAGATTTGCGCTGGATCGCCCTGGCCTTGGCCACCTCGCGCAGCTTTCGCTTCAGATCGCCGATGCGCGCGCCAATGAGTCTTCTGTCGGTCTCGAGCTGGGTCTCGCCCGGGCCGCGGAGACCGATCCCTCCACGAATTCGCGACAGGTGATTCCACATCCGGCTCAGGCGAGGCAAAAGATACTCTAGCTGAGCAAGCTCTACCTGCATTCGTGCTTCGCTAGACCGCGCGCGTGTGGCGAATATATCAAGAATCAGTTCAGACCGATCCATCACCCGGACGTTGATGAGCTCTTCTAGGTTCTTACCCTGCGCAGGGCTCAGTTCCTCGTCGAAGATTACCAAGTTAGCGGCCCGCTCCAACACCATTTCACCCAGAAACTTGGCCTTGCCTTCACCCAAATAATATCGCGGGTGGGGGGCATCTAATCTCTGAACTAGCGATCCAACGACCTCTCCACCGGCAGTGTCGGTGAGCCGGGCCAATTCGTGAAGATGTTCATCTGTCATGTCCCGCGCCTCAGACCGACTCGGCACTCCGACGAGAATCGCCCTGTCGACTGGCGTTCGCAGATCAATTAGTTGCGTAGGTATCCGATCACCTTTGCCCCTAGGGTAGGAGCCTCAGAAGGGGGCTCATTCAAGAATACCGAAGGTCGAGTCCTCCACACAGACCCGTATCAACCCTTTTTTCGTCGCTCAGCCCACCATCTTAACCGGTCCGCTATGGTCTTCTCGAAGCCAAAAGCGCTAGGCTCGTAGAAGCACTCCCCCTCAACCTGCTTGGGCAGATAGGTCTGATCCGAAACCCCATTCTCTTCCTCCGGGTCATATCGGTAACCCTTCCCGTACCCAAGTTCCTTCATGAGAGATGTCGGTGCGTTCCTGATGTGAAGAGGGACTTTTGCCCCCGAGGTCTCTTGGGCTCGAGCACTTGCTGTCGCCCACGCTCGGTAGGTACGGTTCGATTTTGGCGCAGTGGCCAGGTAAATGACCGCCTGCGCCAAGGCGAGTTCTCCCTCTGGAGAACCAAGAAATTGATAGGAATCCCTAGCCGCAATGACATGGCCAACGGCCGCTGGGTCCGCGAGTCCGACATCCTCAGTCGCCATCCGGGTTAACCTTCGAGCGATATAAAGAGCATTTTCACCTCCATCCAACATTCGAGCTAGCCAGTAAAGAGCGGCATCAGGGTCCGACCCACGCACTGATTTGTGAAGAGCAGAAATCAGATCGAAGTGCTCGTCTCCCGCTTTGTCATATGAGGCAAAGCGATGTTGAACTGCTTCTCTAGCAAGGTCGATACTTATCGCTCCGCCATACCCAGCTAAATTGGCGCTAGCCTGAAGAACACCCAAAGCTCGGCGAGCGTCCCCATCAGCCGCCCCAGCAATAAAAGTCAGGGCCTCATCGTCCACGGTCAAAGCCAAGTCCTGAAGCCCTCTTTGGTCTTTGATCGCCTGCTCAAGAATCAATTGAACTTCTTTGGCCGACAGTGGCTTGAGGACGTAAACAGGTGCGCGGGAAAGAAGTGGGCGCACTACTTCAAATGAGGGGTTTTCTGTTGTGGCTCCAATCAGAATCACTGTGCCCGCCTCCACATGAGGGAGAAAAGCATCCTGTTGAGCCTTGTTAAACCGATGGATCTCGTCGCAGAATAAAATCGTGTGACGCCCGGTAGCCTTTAATCGGCTTCCAGCTTCAGCGATGATTTCTCGAACTCTCGCCACGCCCTCTGTCACCGCACTAAACGGAACGAACATGCTCGTGGAACTCTCCGCGATTAGCCGGGCCAAAGTCGTCTTTCCACTGCCCGGCGGACCCCAAAGAATCATGCTCGCGACCTTACCCTCTTGCAGCATCGCTTGAATCGTCTTTCCCGCTCCAAGAAGGTGTTCTTGACCCCGAAACTCATCTAGCGTCCGCGGACGCATGCGCGCGGCGAGAGGAGCACCAGAGTTTGCAGAACCTCCTTCTATCTTCACCTCAGACGTTCCACTCTTCTCTGTAATAGGATTTTCAAATTCATCCGGGAACAGGTCCATATCTCTCACAAATTGTCGGCGTCGACGTCGAGTTTTACCGATCGCCGACCCAAGATCTCCTTTACTTCATGAGCTAGAATGGTTTTTTGGTTTCTCTGCGGTTCTTCCAACACGTGCTCAAGCAACTCATTAAGGATTTCACCGAAGACTGGTCCAGGCTTGAGACCCATCCTCTTCAAATCTCCACCATCGATTGCGAGGTCATCAACCTTTAACGGAGGTGAAGTCCTCAATTCCGCTCGCAGCATGCTCCACGAATCAACCACCATCCTCGGATCCTTACTGCCATGACCCGTGCGTGATGACGCAATCTCGATTCGACTTAATCCACGCATAACCACCCTGCCGTGCCGGCTTAGCCAGCGCCGAAGCACTCTAGGATCCGAATCAGCAGACGGCATTTCGGTCGCGGATGCTATCCTCGCTACAGCATCCATGTCCGCGTTTGACAGCCTTAGCCGGACAAGCAGCCTGGCTGCGTCTGACTCCGCAACCGGACGCAACAAAGCCGCCAGGCGAAGCTTCGGGCGCCCAACGGGAAGCAAATTCACCACAGATATAACGTCATCCCACAACCGTTCACGAAGGGCTCCTATTTCAGGATAAAGAACCTCGATCACCCCCGCCTCTCGGTACAACGATAGCGCTCGCGAAGGACTAGGATCTATCGACAGCACCTTCATTAATTCGTCACGGATCCGCTCGGGTGAGAGAGTCTTAAGCCGATGAGCCGATACCACCAGTGAACTCCATGTAACATCCTCAATTTGTAGGTCGAATCTTCCAGCGAAACGAAGCGCTCTGAGAATTCGCAGATAATCTTCCTCGAAGCGCTGATCGGCGTCACCTACTGTTCGAAGTCTGCCAGCGCTCAGGTCTTCTTCGCCACCGAACGGGTCGTAGAACTCGTCTCTAAGCGGATGCCATGCAATCGCATTAATCGTGAAGTCACGTCGCGACAGGTCATCCTCAATGCATTCAGCAAACTCCACCAAAGCGTGGCGACCGTCGGTCTGCACATCTCGCCGAAAGGTAGTCAACTCGTACATGACACCGTCTCTCGCCAAAACTCCCACGGTGCCATGATCAATACCGACAGGGACAGTCCGGCTGAAGATCTTTCTTACCTGCAGGGGGGTCGCCTTCGTTGCAAGATCCCAGTCGACGGAAGTTCGGCCCATCAGGGCGTCGCGAACCGCTCCCCCTACCGCCCAAGTTTCATAGCCGGCCTCCTCTAGCGTTCGCACGATCCACCGGACCGCACCCGGCGCGATCGGACGAACAGCACTCATCCGGGAAGCACCGCTCCACCATTAATGTTGACCACTTCGCCAGTAATGTGCCGAGCCAACTCCGAGCACAAAAACACAATCGGACCAGCCACATCCTTGGCAGTCGCAATCCGACCAATCGGTATTGATCGTTCGATCCGCTCACGCTCGCCTGAGACAAAAGCGCTCGCAGACATTTCCGTATCGATCCAACCTGGTGCGACTGCGTTCACCGTTATTCCTCTGGGTGCGACCTCAATGCAAAGCCCTTTAACCAGGGAAATCATCGCGCCTTTTGTGGCTGCGTAGTCTGCATGGAACGCTTCTCCGCGCTGTGCCGCAGTGCTGCTTACAAGAACGATCCTTCCATGTCTATTGAGACGGGATGCCGCTGCCCGACAGGTGTAGAAGATAGAATTAAGGTTAGTGTCGATCGTCCTATTCCAACGATCATTCGAGAGCGTCGCAACAGGCTCGTCTTGGGGCGGCCAGATCCCATGATTACCAACAAAAATATCGAGTCCCTCAAACTCTTCATCACCCCGCGCGAACAATATTTCCACTTCCGTTGGATCTGCGAGGTCTCCTCCCTGGGCCCAAGCTTGCACCCCAAGCCCTTTGCACTCTGACACCACAGATGCAGCGTCACTCGATCGAGAATGGTAGCTGACCCCCACATTCGCGCCTGCTCCAGCAAGCTGAAGGGCGACCTCACGACCCACGCCCCGCGATCCACCAGTCACGATAGCGTTCTTTCCCCTAAAGTCGATCAGCGATTTCACTTGGTCACCCTATTCTAACGAGTCTAGTCACTCAAACCTCTCCTAGTGCTGCGTCAACTACGTCACAGACTGCATGCCCAATGAGGAGATGGAGTTCCTGCGCACGCGCTATAGAGTCCGTCGGGACTACGATCGGGAGATCAACCTCGTCGCGAAGACTGCCGCCTCCTCTCCCCAGAAGACCAATTGTACGGACATCAAGAGTTCTCGCCTGCTGCGCCGCCGTAACGAGGTTAGGGGAAAGTCCGCTCGTTGACAGTAGAATGAGCAGGTCTCCTTTGGACGATAGCGCTTCTATCTGTCTGGCAAAAATCTGTTCGTAGCCAAAGTCGTTACCCACTGCTGTCAGAACCGCGGTATCAGTTGTGAGCGCCATTGCCGAGAGTCCACGACGATTTCGCTCGAAACGTACGACATATTCGGCCGCGAGGTGCTGAGCATCCGCCGCAGAACCACCGTTCCCACAGAAAAACAGTCGTCCTCCCGAAACGAGAGTCTCTGAAACCCAACGCGCATGAGTTTCAAGAGCTTCCATCAGAACAGCGACACTGTCCAACACGACGCGGCTGTGTTCGTTAAAGTGCTCACTGAGACGGTCTTGCGCTCTCAAGATCTTCTTTCCAATACAAGCTTCTGTTCCAAGACGACCCTGCCAGTCCACGCGTCGTTTATCCGCAAAACGACCTCAACACCCTCGTCCATCACTTTATAGTGACACGATTCGATCAAGCGCAGCGTCGGGATCTTCTCGCTCCATAGCTGCCTCGCAAGCGTACGTTATCCAAGCGTCCGCTAGGAGCAAGTCGAACGCGGCAGCGCGATCCCTAGACCTAGCACTAGCCGTTTCAAGGGAAACGCGTGCTGCGTCCCTAAGTCGATCAGGCCTAGCTTCTTGCCCACTCTGCATCATGTCAGCTTCGAGCCGAACACGCAGCCCCTCTGGGGGGGACGGATGCATTTCATCTAGCCAGTTAACCTCAGTCACCTTTTGCTCCAGAGAAAAGATCTCTCACGATATCGGCGCCTCCTAGCAGCGCCTCATCGATTTTCGACGCATCCTCAATTCCAGCCTGAGCCATGTGTGGACGCCCTCCTCCCCGGCTGCCGACCACAGACGCCACTTCTCGGATGAGTGTATCCGCCCTGATCCCTCGCGAAATCATATCGTCACTGGCGAAAGTAAAAATTGCTCTCTTATCACCAGGCATCTCAACTGCGAGTGCAGCTATTCCACTCTCACCACCAGTGAGGAACTTGTCTCCCCATTTGCGTGCATCATCTAGGTCTCGCACCCGCAATCGGATCCCTCTATACACCACATTGCCGCCGTCAGGAGTTTCTATCACCTCTTCAGCAATTACATCCTCTCCACTGCTACCATGAGCTCGGGCTTCATCCAGAAGACCTTCCACCGCAGCCTTGTCGGCAAGTAGCTGCTCTACTCGCTTCACCACATTATCTGGCCGCGTTTTAAGCACTGACGCGGTCTCTCCCAGAGTAGCCTCACGCTCCTGGAAGTAGGAAAAAGCACCCCTACCCGTTAGTGCTTCGATCCGCCTCACGCCAGAAGCAACCCCGGATTCACTAATAATCCTGAAAAGTCCTATATCACCCGTGTGGGAGACATGCGCACCGCCGCATAGCTCCATGCTTATGCCTGGCACATCCACGACTCGTACCTCGTCTGCATACTTTTCTCCGAACAAGGCCATGGCGCCATCCCTGACAGCATCATCGTATCGCCGCTCTGCAATCTCGACAGGGTGATTTTTCCAGACGGCCTCGTTTACGAAGCGCTCCACTTCTCCTTTTTCTCTCTCTGTCATCGGCGCGGTATGAGCAAAGTCAAAACGTAGCCGATCCGGAGCAACGAGAGAGCCCTTCTGGACCACATGTCCACCCAGAAGAGACCGAAGCGCCGCGTGCAATAGATGAGTCGCAGTGTGATTCCGGGTCGTGTCAAATCTCACATCAGTCGCCACGAAAGCCGTTACCGGGAGGTCGTCTGCCTCCTCTGGAAATATCCCATCGACTTGTCCAAATAGAGCAGTACCAAGGGGGGTCTTCGCGACCCGATCAACCGTTACACTCCAGTTGTTGCCGCGGACAACCCCCGTGTCTGAAACCTGCCCTCCACTTTCGACGTAAAATGGATTCTCCTCAAGGATCAACCCGACACCACACTCCATCGTCTTCCATTTCAGCACTGCGGTCTCGACTTCAAGCGATGTGTACCCCACAAAATTCTGGGATCCATCCTTGACCGGTATCCATCCCTCCGAGTCGTTAAGTCCTCCAATCTCGATCCCACTTGCAACACGATCTGCCCTTGAACGGGCACGCTGTGTTTCAAGCGCCGCCTCAAACCCCCCCACGTCAACATCAATCTCTCTCTCTTCGGCCAGGAGCTGTGTGAGGTCTAGTGGAAACCCGAACGTGTCATAGAGTTTGAATGCCTCATCACCTGAGATCACTCCACCTTCGGAGGCAGCTAGCTCGTCAAATCGGGCTAGCCCACCTTCTATAGTCGAGAGAAAGCGTTCTTCCTCGGCCCGCGCTGCCTCCAAAATATGCTCTCTCCTCTCGGCTAGAGCGGGATAGGCATCACTCATTGTCTCTATAACTACCTCCACCACCCCAGAGAGCGTAGGTTCCCGGCGGCCCAGAAGCCAAGCATGACGGACTCCTCTACGCAAAATCCGCCTTAGTACATACCCCCGACCCTCATTGGAAGGATGTACACCATCTGAGAGTAGGAAAGCGACCGCGCGAGCATGATCAGCTAATACGCGATAGCTAACACCAGCTTCGGAAGTTGGGTCATACGCCTCACCGACCAGTTGGGCTACACGGTCCAGGAGCGGAATAAAGGCATCCGTGTGATAGTTAGAATCTGCACCCTGAAGTACCGCGGCAATCCGCTCGAGTCCGGCTCCCGTGTCAACACAGGGCGCAGGTAGAGAGTGAAGCTTGCCCTCGGCATCTCGGTCGAATTGCATGAAGACGAGATTCCACAACTCTACGATCGTTCCCGCATCGTTGAGCTCGACGAACTCATCATTACTTAAGACAGGCACCGGCTCGTCTCTGAGATCGTAGTGTAGCTCCGAGCACGGGCCACATGGCCCAGTGTCTGCCATCTGCCAAAAATTGTCTTTATCACCAAGTCGATATACGTGATCAGCCGGCAATCCAATGTCATTCAACCAGAGATCTGCTGCCTCATCGTCGGAATCATGCACAGTCGCATACAGGCGCTCGGGCTCTAAACCATATACCTGTGTGAGAAGCTCAAACGCGTACCGAATGGCATCCCTTTTGAAGTAGTCGCCGAATGAGAAGTTGCCCAGCATCTCAAAAAAAGTGTGGTGCCGAGTTGTCCGGCCAACCTCTTCGAGATCATTATGCTTACCACCCGCACGCACGCACTTCTGCGACGTAGCAGCGCGCTTCACCCCCAGTTCCTCTTGGCCTAAAAACACGTTTTTGAATTGGACCATACCCGCGTTCGTAAAGAGCAAGGTAGGGTCATCCGCCGGCACCAAGGATGATGACGGCTTTACAGTGTGCTTTCGTTCCTCGAAAAAGGAGAGGAAACGGTTACGAATTTCAGCGGTCTTCATCGGATTGGTCGATTGGAAGCGGTTCACGATGTTGAGTTCATCAGTTCACCGGAACTAGGCGCAGCTAGAGGGCAAAAGATAAGAGCCTGAGACCAATCTGTCGTCCAGATCACCTTTGCCAACCCCAGCGCTCTTCCACGCCGTATCTTTTTCCTAATCCGAAAAATCGCTTCATTCCTGACTAAGGAATCACTCGTCACCCGTGTCCGAGCTTACGGGATCTTCTTCCTGGTCGGCGGCGGAATCTGCCTGATCCTCGCTCCCCTGATCTTCCAGCAAGCCCAAAGCTACCCGCAACTGTGAATCTATCTCTCTGGCGATATCCGGATTTTCTACGAGAAAATGCTTGGAATTTTCTTTACCCTGCCCTAGTCGCAGATCCCCATAAGAGAACCATGCTCCAGACTTCTGTACGATATCGTGCTCCACGCCAAGATCCACCAGCAACGCGTTGTGACTCACACCCTCATTGTACTGTATATCAAATTCAGCCTGCCTGAATGGAGGTGCGCACTTGTTTTTCACCACTTTAACGCGAGTCCGATTTCCAATCACATCCTGCCCATCCTTGATCGCTCCGATGCGCCGGATATCAAGGCGAACCGAAGCGTAAAACTTTAAAGCGCGTCCACCTGATGTTGTTTCAGGGCTTCCAAACATCACACCGACTTTCTCTCTGATTTGGTTCGTAAAGATCACCGAAGTGTGAGAGCGATTTACGGCACCCGTCAGCTTTCGAAGTGCTTGGCTCATAAGCCGAGCTTGGAGCCCAACGTGGGTGTCGCCCATCTCTCCTTCGATCTCCGCGCGAGGCACGAGAGCCGCGACCGAATCGATGACGACGACGTCGATAGCATTACTTCGGATCAGCACCTCTGCTATCTCAAGCGCCTGTTCACCTGTATCAGGTTGCGATACAAGTAGATTGTCGACATCAACTCCGAGTTTACGTGCATAACCAACATCGAGTGCATGCTCTGCGTCGATGAACGCCGCGATGCCTCCTAATTTTTGCGCACTCGCAATCACCTGAAGACAGATCGTAGTTTTACCGGACGATTCTGGACCGTAGATCTCACTGATCCTACCGCGGGGCATCCCACCTATCCCGATAGCAGCGTCTAGATTGATGGCGCCCGTTGGGATAGCCTCGATGGCGGCCGGGCCACCATCCTCCCCCATTCGCATGATCGCACCCTTTCCAAAAGAGCGCTCAATCTGGGTAAGCGCGGTATCTAGCGCTTTTTCTTTATTGTCTGACTTTCTCTCAGTCGCCGCGCCTGCCATCTAGCCTCCGTCGCTTGGCCGCCTCAATTCGGGCAATGGACTCGAAAATACCGCAACCGAAGATAAAGCGAAAGTCCTTAAAACATTCACTCCTTTAAGCAGCAACCTATACCTAGGTCTTTTGTCCGGAAATGCCGCACCGGAAAAGGTGAAGTGAAGTGATCACACGTTCCGGCACGAATCGGCTAAAAGGAGTTGGCAAGCTAACGCAGAGACTTTCTGCCTCAAGGAAGACTGAGATGGGCTAGCCTGGCAGGTCTCGCTCGTAACGTTGCCAGACCCCCGGATAGATAGGAATAAAAATCACGTCCAGTGGTCGCTGAGCACTGACCACCGCAAACACGGGCACCCCTTGGAACACACCTACCCTAAGAATCTGATCGCAATCGATCGGGAATGTATCATCGGATTTCTGAAAGTCTCCTCCCTCGAAAACGATCACCTCGTCATCAAGATACCAGAACGAAGAACCAGCATAGCTCCCAGCGAAGGTCATTGCAGGTCTTAATGAACCAACCGGAACCGGTGGTATCCCAACGAGCGTATCTCCTGCTGCGTCAACTTGGATGGACACGTTTTGACCGGTTGCAAGACATATTTGGACTGACTCTCCTGACTCAACTGCCAATCCCGACTCCGAAGCACCTAGAATGATCGTGTCCGGCGGCGGTGCTGGAATATAAATCGTGTCCGGCTCGCTTCGATTCATCATTCGAGGACGACAACGAAAACCTGACTCTCTAGGACAGAGCACCGCAGAAAGCGTCAAGCCTAGCTTCGGCCTGTGATACTCGGAGAATTGCCCATCAGTGGGCCAAGGATGGTTGAGCGCAAGCCCTTGAACTCCTACTCGGATACCGTTCAGGTCGATTTGTGCACCCACGTTCACATCGAACCCGTTGTGCTCCGCGATCACAATCAGCTTCGACCGCTTTCCAGTCGACACATGGAGGCTGGTACCTGCGAACCAACCGTTGTTCGTCACAGGAGCATAAAATTCGAGGCCACTTCCACCGGAAAACATCCCTCCGCCATACCCGAGTGAAAAGGTCATGTCGTTTTTGGGAAGAAACCCGCCCTCGTACCCACGCAGGTAGGCGGTCGCCACACCATAAAGGCTCAAGTTAGTCTCAAGCCCACGCTCTTCACTGTAGCTCTTCCGCAACCTCTCATCCGGGAAGCCAAGCCTTCCTGGTGCATACTTCACATCCCGTCCGTAAGAGGGGTTAGAGAAAGACGGAGACGTCAGGTACCGACCTCCAACCGCAAAGCCTAGCCCTTGGTCTACCGGTTCCCACAATCGGAGTCGACCGAACACACCCCATAGATCCCCCCCTTTGGATTCATCGTTCAGCGACTGAACAGTCACACCCGCCTCGGCCCGGTCGAAGATCCCCACGGATGCAGAAAAATCTTTGAAGAACTCGTTACTGGAAGGCCCAAACCCCGAAGGACGACCCGAATCATCGATCTCAATTCGGCGCCCTATTGAGGACCAGAAACCAGAGTAGGTAGTAGCTAAATTCAGGTGCGGGAGAACATTGGATACAGGGATGTCTAACAACCCCGAACCATAGCGCTGCGTGCTCGGCATGCTCGGCGTCTGGGCTACGACCACCGAAAACACTGACACGAAAAGAACAGAAAGGGCCGACAGAGTTCTTCCAATCACAGAAGGAAACCCCGGCACACTAAGGATTATTCGACACTACGGTCTTCAATCGCACGTAATCTCCGAGCAATTGATATGACCCATCCACCGATCACCACGATTACCAGAGCATAGGCCGCAAAAACGTGCCAGTACGGCCGAAGGTTCTGCTCGGCAAGCCGGCTCGCTTGAGGCGGTACTCCAGCCGCCTCCTGAGCGAGAGTCACAGCCGCCGTTACGGCGAGTCCGGCGAGCGAGAGCATAAGCGAGCGAGGTACGATGTTCTTCATCATCATATTGTTGTCAGGCGGCAGACCGCGCGCGGAGATCAGCTTCCGCCCGAAGTGCCTCGACCGCATAGCGGAAGAGAAAGAGTCCAAAGAAGAGTAGTGAAAAGACAAGGACACCGAACAAGAGGGTCGCCAGCATGTCCCCGGGTAGGGTAGGACCATCAGGTTTAGCTACGACTGGCTCAGGGTGTAAGGAGCGAAACCACACGACACTGAGATGAATGAAAGGGATGTCCAAAGCACCTATGATCGCGACCACTGCAGCAAAACGCTTACCCTTATCGGGGTCCTCCGTTGAGTTTCGAACCATGATATAACCAACAAAGATAAACCACAGCAGCAGTGTCAGCGTCAGTCGAGGTTCCCAGGTCCAATATGTACCCCACGCAATCTTACCCCACAGTGGTCCAGTGGTCAGCACGAGCGTCGCAAAGACTAGCCCTCCCTCTATAGCGCAGAGAGCCGCTCGATCGAGGCGATCATCTCGCAACCAAAGGTACATCCCACTAGCTAGAGCGGCGAAGCCAATCGCCAAAAAGCTCGTCCAAGCCGCCGGCACATGGACATAGAAAATTCGCTGGATGACTCCCTGGTTGACCTCTGTGGAAACCCAGAAAAAACACATCCAGTACAGGGCGATGAGCCCGGCGAGGCCTAGGACCGTTAGCACGACCCCTCCTCTTCTCATTCCCGCTGTCGTCATCAATCCTCCACTACATAACGGAACAATACCGCCCCCGCCGCAACTGCGGCCAGCGCGAACGCACCCAGCATCCTGACATTCCCCTCTACTTCGGTGAAAGGCCTTCCGCTTAAGAGTGGCATCATAGCCCCCACACCATAGATCACCATCGGCACCATCAAAGGAAAGACCAGCACCGGGAGAAGGGTCTCCCTCAAGTGGGTCCCTTCAGCGACTGCAGCGAACAGGGTCCCGACAGCTACAAATCCTAATGAACCAATTCCAAGCACGAACACTACCCAACTGAGGTTCCGACCGAGATCTATCCCAAAAAATAGACCAAAGACGCCAAGGACCAGAAGAGATACCACAAACAACAGCACGAAATTGGCAATGAGCTTCCCAATAAATATCGCATCCTTAGGAGCTGGAGACATGAGTATACCCTGCAATGCACCGTCTTGAGACTCTAGGTGGAACGTCCGACCGACCCCCAGAAGACCCCCGAAGATGAGGGTCATCCAGATGAGTCCTGTTGCAACTTCGTTGGGCCGAACCGTAGTCGTATCAATTGAAAAATTGAACAAAACCCCAGTGAGGACCGCGAACGCACACATCGCGCCGACTCTCTCTCTCGACCGGATCTCGAGTACCAAGTCCTTCCGAAGAATTGCCCAGACTTGCGTCAGGTAGGTACTCACACCCGACCTTCCACGACACGATGGTAGCGGCTCTCAAAGTCTTCCCATCCAGCACCCTTGAGACTCCCCTCCCAGTGAAAACGGCCGGCCACTTGGATCGCGATTCTTGTCGCCATCTCCAGCCCTTCACGCAGGTTATGCGTCACCATAACCACCGTGCGCCGTCCGTCCTTTAATTCCTCTAGGACGTCCCGGAGCACTAGGGATGCAGCCGGATCTAAGCCAGAGTAGGGTTCATCCAGAAGAACGACATCCGGATCGTGCAAAAGAGCCCGAGCTAGAGACGCTCGCTGTCGCATACCATGTGACAACTTTCGCACTTCAGAGCGGGCCCTTTCACTCAAACCCACCCGCCTTAGCCTAGAGGCAATCCTATCTTCAAGATCGGTGACACCGAAGAGCTTTCCGTAAAAGTGCAGATTCTCCTCGACAGTCATTCGGTCGTAAAGGAAACCCTGATGAGAGAGCATCCCAATTCGGTGGCGCCATTCCTGTCGACCGAAGTCCAATTGCTCCCCACAAACGCTCACCGAGCCTGTCGTGGGGCGCATCGCTCCAGACAGCATACTCAATAGAGTGGACTTTCCAGCTCCGTTGGGGCCGACAATGGTCAGGAATTCACCTTCCGACATAGACAAATCAAGATCATCGACCGCAACAACCGACCCGTAATTCCGATGGAGACCTTTCGCTTCAAGTACCAAACGCCCAGAAGACACGCCTATCACCCTGAGACTGGGTCAGCCAGAGCGAGCCCACATGCCGAGCAGAACAGGCTCTCCTTATCATTCGTATACAAACAGGAAGGACACGTGACACCTTCACCGAACCCTTCACGAAGCTTTATGATTTCGGCTTCCAACCTTTTTTCGTCGATGTTACCGCCGGCCTTCGAAGCTTCATCGGCCTCAAGGGCATCGAGGGCCTCTGCGGTCAGTTCACTCTTCAGTGAGTGATAGTCCCGATGATCAAGCTTGCCTGCCAAGAAATCATACTCGACGTCGCGAAGTGCAAGAAGCGCAACCCGTTTCCTAGCCTCAGTCTCAGTCATCTCATCGTCAGCCCGCTCGAGAGATGCATGTATACCGTTCACAACTGGCTGCAACATGAAGAGGACCACTGCAGCTGCGACTAGCGTAACTCCAAGATATAGGGTCATCGCAGAGCGCCTCCCGAACTCAGTGAGCCGCCGCGGTCGCGAGCCCCGGTTTCTCTTCCGCCTTCTCGCGGGCCAGTCGAGCTCTGTCTATGCTAGGCCACAGTGCGATGACCGTCCCAAGCGCGATGAAAAGGCAACCTATCCAGATCCAGCTCACCAGGGGTTTGATAAGTACCTGTAGGTCAATCCCTTGGGCCCCGGGATCGTTACTCAACGCTCCGCCAGTGTCATTCATAGCCGAGAGAATCAGGTACAGATCCTCTGACACGATCGATCGAATACCGACTTCCGTCATCGGCTGTGTGTCACGGTTCGTGTATTGCCTCTTCTCCGTAGTAAGAATTCCCTTGGGCGTGCCATCTTGGCTCACGGACACTGTCGCTATGGCTTGCCACAGCAGGTTGCGCTCTCCTCTTCCAATCGACATCGAGAGGCCTTCGTAAGTCAGATCGTATACGTGACCGAACGGTGATGCTACTGAAACGACATCACCCGGTTGCACGTTGAATCTCGTGTCTTGGTTATAACCCGCACCGGCGAACCCTATGCACATGAGCACGAACCCAACGTGCACAGTGTAACCACCCCAGCGACGGCGGTTTCGGGTGACCAGATGGAAAAACGCCAGGAGGTACCCCTCCCCCTCGATTCGGGCACGGGCACGCGTGCCCTTCCAAAATTCGGTTACGATCACTGTAAGTACGAATGCGGATATACTCCACGTCACCAGTGGGAGTTCGTGCCGAGCCCCAAGCGCAAATAGCGCGATTCCTGTGACTACGCCAACTGCAATTGGAATCGTGAAATTTTTCTGGAGATTCCGTTTACTTGCCCGGCGCCACGCGATTACCGGACCTATTCCCACAAGAGTCAGCAACACAAGACCAATCGGGAAGTTCACCCTCTCGAAGAAAGGAGGCCCGACCGAAATCTCCTGACCCGTGAAACCTTCAGAGATGAGGGGAAACATCGTTCCCCACATTACGGAAAAAGCTGCGCCGAGCAGTAAAAGGTTATTAAATAAGAATGCTGACTCGCGTGAAAGGAATGACTCAATCTGATTCTCAGATCGAAGTCGAGGCAGTCGGTAAATGATCAGAACAACCGACGCAGCCAAGACCGTTCCCATGAAGCCCAAGAATATGTAGGCGATCTTGAGTTCCTGAGCGAAAGAGTGCACGGACTCAATGAGGCCCGATCGTGTGAGGAAAGTCGCGAAAATAGTGAGCAGGAAAGTCAGGAGCACCAGTGACATGTTCCATACCTTCAGCATTCCACGGTTTTCCTGAATCTGGACCGAGTGCAGGAAGGCGGTTGCCGTCAGCCACGGCAAGAGCGACGCGTTTTCTACCGGATCCCAAAACCAATAGCCGCCCCATCCCAACTCCTCGTAAGCCCAGCGCATTCCAAAAACGATGCCGACAGAAAGAAACAGCCAACTCGTTAGGATCCAGCGGCGAGTCAACTGAATCCAGCGTGCGTCTAACCGCCCGTTCAGAAGCGCTGCCACAGCAAAAGCAAAGGGAATCGTAAAGGCTGTGAAACCTAGATATAGAGTCGGCGGGTGAATCGTCATCCAGTAATTCTGGAGCTGTGGATTTAGTCCCCGACCGTCCGCAGGCGTAAAAGCCAGCCTCTCGAAAGGATTCACGTCGGCAAACAGAAGAACAACGATGAAAAAGAGTAAGATCGTCTGCAGTACGCCGGTAACGTACGGCATGAATTCGCGGTGCTTCTTTCTGTTGGTCACTACTGTGATCACCGCGAACAAGGCTAGCAGAAGGGCCCAGAAGAGAAGAGAACCTCGCTGGCCAGCCCAAAGGCCGGTGACCTTATAGAAGAGTTCTAGATTCGCATTCGAATAATTCGCAACGTACCAGTACTCGAAGCGATCGCCCAAAAAAGCCGCGCCGACTCCGAGCGATGCTACCAGAAGAAGGCCGAAAACTATATAAATGCTTCGCTCCGCACTCAAAACGAGATCGCCCCGCAGAGTGCGGCCACCCGCGTAGCCTAGAACCATACCCCAAGCCGCGACGGGCAGGGAGGCCCAGAGAGCGAACTCCCCCAGGATGGTCACTGACTGGTTCCTGCAAGCTCCTCGGGTGAGGCCTCGTAACGACTACCGCACTTGGTCAGGAGGACGTTCGCTTCAAAAACTCCGTCGCTCCGCAGCCTTCCCTCGAGCACTACTTCACTTTCATCCGTGAAGGTGTCAGGAAGAGCGTCCCGGTATTCAACCACAAAGGTTGATGCCTCGTCAACAAGATCGCGAACCGTAAATACGTGGAGAAGCTCCCCCTCAACACGGCTGTAGGTGCCAGGTATTACCATACCTCCGACCTTGACGCCAACTTCATGGAACGTCGGATCCTCTCCAACTTTCTCGATCAACTCTACCGGCGTCATATAGTAGACCATGGTCTCGCTGACGCCAGTCCATATCAGGTAGGTCACTACGGTAGCGACTCCCACTAAGCCCACCATGAACCGCCCATTCTTTTTCATACGATCCTCTGAGTCTAGCATTCGGAACGTGCCCTAAATCTAGCCTGCCCCCCTCATTTCCGAAAAGTCCGGAAAGCATCCTACTTCCAGCGAGTCAGCCTCGGTCTCGAGCCCATGCCAGAGTTGCTCGCACTGCTCGGTCCCAACCCACCATCGCGTCCCGTCTGTCAGCGGCATGGTGACCCGGTTCAAAGTGGCTGGCTTCCCCTTGGGCCTGAACGAAGTCCTCGGCAGTCGACCAGACACCAGCCTTCAGGCCGGCTAGGCCCGCAGCACCGAGTGCCGTCGTCTCGACTATCGGGGCACGCCTTACGGGAACACTCGCTACATCCGCCTGAAACTGCATAAGCCAGTCGTTCAGCGATGCACCTCCATCCACTCTGAGCTCTTCAACGTCCAACTTAGCATCGACCTCCATACCCCTAAGCACCTCAGTGGTCCCATACGCCATAGCTTCCAGTGCTGCCCTTACAATGTGGGAAGAGGATGTCCCACGAGTTAGTCCGAATAACGTCCCTCGCGCATCTGGCTCCCAGTGAGGTGCCCCGAGGCCCACAAACGCCGGCACTAAATAGACACCCCCGTTGTCTTTTAACCCCATCGCAATCTGCTCAGACTGCCCCGCATTCGTGATTATACCGAGTTCGTCACGTAACCACTGAATTGCCGCTCCGGCGATGAAGACTGAACCCTCGAGAGCGTAGGCTAAGCCACCCGAGGCATCACACGCCGCCGTAGTTAGAAGTCCATGTTTAGATCTAACGGGCGTATCTCCCGTGTGAAGAAGAAGGAAAGCTCCTGTGCCGTACGTATTCTTGGCAAAACCGGCAGTCCAACAACCTTGACCAAAGAGAGCAGCTTGCTGATCGCCAGCCACACCTTGGATAGGAACCTCGATACCGAGATGGTCTACCACACTCATACCGAACTCCCCCGAACTGGCTCGAACCTCCGGAAGAAGACCGGCCGGCACACCCAGCAAATCAAGAGCCCAGTGATCCCACGATGAGTCATGCAGATTGAATAACAGCGTACGCGAAGCATTCGTTGGGTCAGTAAGATGTGAGCCACCACTCGTGAGCTTCGCGATCAACCATGAATCCACGGTGCCCGCGGCAAGGAGCCCCTCTTCCGCTTTTCGGCGGATTTCTGGGTCGGACTCCAACAACCACGAGATCTTTGTACCAGAGAAATAAGGATCAAGCACAAGCCCTGTTCTGCGGCCTACTTCTTCTTCGTGACCTGCTTCCTTAAGGGAGCGGCACATCGGCGCGGTTCTCCGATCCTGCCACACTATCGCACGATGAACAGGCTCGATGGTTTCCCTATCCCACAAAACAACGGTTTCGCGTTGATTCGCGATTCCGATGGAGCAGACTTTGGCTCCCGATGCATCGGCGACTGCATCACGAGCCACTCTCAATGTTACCTCCCAGATCTCGTTGGCATCATGCTCGACCCAACCATTCTTGGGGAAGTGCTGTTTAAATTCGGAGTAGCCACGTCCAAGCACACGGCCGTCTGCATCTATGACAAGGCAAGTCGTCCCCGTGGTCCCTTGGTCGATTGCCAGCACTGCTGAAACAGTCATGGGCTCAGTCTGAGATTTTTGGCGCGATTACGCCGAAGTCGTAACGGAACCCGATCGCCTCAAGCAGATCGACGAAGGACGCTACAGGAAAACCAATGACTGCATAATAGTCACCATCTACAGACTCCACCAACGAAGCCCCTAGGCCCTGAATTCCATATCCGCCCGCCTTGTCCATAGGTTCGCCCGTCGCTACGTAGGCTGCTGACGTGTTCCGATCGTAAGTTCTCATACGCACTGTCGCGGTTGCTACTGTACTGACGACCCCATGTGGACCCGCGACTGCAATACCGCTTAGCACCTTGTGTCGGCTGCCAGACAGGTCGTTAAGCATATCAATGGCTGCTCCCTCGTCTTTTGGCTTTCCGAGAATCGCATCTTTGTGAACAACGATCGTGTCCCCACCGACAACCAGAGCATCTCTCTCTCTCTCGGCGATGTGCCCAGCCTTGGCTCTTGCCAAACGTTCCACATGCTCTGCTGGTCTTTCCTGCTGCAGGAGAGACTCATCCACATCGGCAGGCAATATCTCTGGCTTAAGCCCCAGCTGCCCTAGTATATCCGCTCTTCGTGGAGACTGAGAAGCGAGAATCAATCGCAAGGCACCACATGAATAGGTCATCGCTCTAACACCAGTGTGACAGGACCATCATTAATAAGATCTACCTCCATATCGGCTCCAAACTGACCAGCCTCAACCGATCCAAGGCAGCAGGAGCGCAACTCTTCTACGAAGAGTTCATAAAGAGAAAGAGCTGCCTCTGGATCAGCAGCATGGACGAAGCTGGGTCGACGTCCCTTGCTCGTATCCCCATATAGAGTGAACTGACTGACGACAAGAAGATCTCCTCTGATATCGATCAAAGAACGGTTCATCTTGCCTTCGTCGTCTGGAAATACACGCAGACCGACAATCTTGTCGGCCATCCATGACGTCACAGCCGCGTTATCACCGTCTGTGAACCCAACAAGAAGAAGGTGGCCACGTTTAGCCCGTCCCACGACCTGCCCCTCTACTCGGACCTCCGCCCTACGGATACGCTGAAGGATCACTCTCATTGAACGTCGGTGATACGCACCAGCTCACTCCACTGTGACGGACTTAGCCAGATTCCGTGGCTGGTCGACGTCCGCTCCACGCATTACCGCAATGTGGTAGGCTAATAGCTGCAAAGGAATCGTGGTGAGGACTGGCAGAAGGTGCGGTAAGGTATGCGGCACCTTGATCATGTGATCGACCTTGCCCTGAAGCTCGGGCGCGTCATCTGAGACAATAGCGATAATCTTACCTGATCGCGCTTTCACCTCTTCGATATTGGAGACGACCTTGGAATAAATTGGATCCCTGGGAGCAAGCACAACTACAGGCATATCTTCATCGATCAGAGCTATCGGTCCGTGCTTCATCTCCGCTGCCGGATAACCTTCCGCGTGGATATAACTGACTTCCTTGAGTTTTAGTGCTCCCTCAAGCGCAACTGGGAACTGATAGCCACGGCCCAAATAAAGAAAATTCTGGGCATCTTTATAACCCCGAGCCAACTCTCTGATCTCCTCATCTAGCTTAAGGACCTCTCGGATTTGATCCGGTAGCATCTGCAGGTGCTGCGCGATCTCATGTCCCCTCGCAGCTGACATACCGCGGCGGCGACCCATGAACATTGTGAAAAGCGAAAGCGCCACGAGCTGACTTGTGAAGGCTTTGGTCGAAGCCACACCGATCTCCGGCCCCGCGTGCAAATAGATCCCAAAGTCTGTCTGTCGAGAAATCGTTGATCCAACCGCGTTAACAACGCCCATGGTAGTTGAACCCCGCTGTCGAGCCTCTGTAAGCGCGGCCAAAGTATCGGCGGTCTCACCTGACTGGCTGATCGCTAGGGTCAATGTGCCCGCTTCAAGAACCGGATTTCGGTACCGGAACTCAGAAGCGTACTCCACGCTGACTGGTATTTCGGCGAGTTCTTCGAGCATGTACTCCCCAACAAGCCCGGCATGCCAGCTCGTTCCACATGCCGTAATCACGATGCGCTCTACTTGAGCTAGTTCACTATCATGCTCAAGGATCCCACCAAGACGCGCATCACTAGAACCTCGAAGTATACGACCGCGCATAACATCAGCGACGCTTGATGGCTGCTCATAAATCTCCTTGAGCATGAAATGCGGGTATCCACTCTTCTCAATAGAGTCGAGAGCCCACGTAACTTCATGGACTCCCCGCTGCACCTCGTGACCTTCGAGGTGATATGTGCTATATCCCTCTGCAGTTAGAACCGCGCAGTCTCCATCATCCAGATAAACTACATCTCTCGTTACCTCAATGACTGCGGCAGCATCTGAACCGGCTAACATCTCTCCATTCTTACCAACTCCGATAAGAATGGGGCTACCGTGTCGCGCGACTACGATCTTCTCGGGATCACGCGACGATACAACCGCAATCCCGTAAGCTCCATCAACATTACGCAAGGCGGCCTGAACCGCTTTTTCAAGCGGGGCTCCATCTTTCCAGAGGTAATCGATGAGATGAACCACGACCTCCGTATCCGTCTCAGACCGAAAGGTGTACCCCTCAGATGCGAGTTGCTGCCTAATGATATCGGCGTTTTCAATAATCCCATTATGAACAATTGCGATGTCCCCATCCATCGATGTATGCGGGTGCGCATTGGGCTCGTTAGGGGCTCCATGGGTGGCCCATCGCGTATGAGCAATACCACAGGTTGCCATCTCAGAGGACACTCCCATCGCATCTTCTAGAACATGGATTTTCCCGGGCTTCTTCAGGACCCGCAGACTCTCGCCATTCATCAGTGCGATCCCGGCCGAGTCATAACCCCGATACTCAAGCCTCTTAAGACCGGCTAGGAGAATAGGGGCTGCCTTATTACAGCCCACGTATCCGACGATACCGCACATGTGAGGTGATCTCCCTTATGGGGTCGTTTTCGTCTTAGGAGAAACGGTCAAGTAAACTAGCTGCCCTATCCACAAGCTGCTGCGCTTTCTGCCTAGTGGGAGACTCCGCGATGAGTCTAACTACCGGCTCTGTTCCTGAGGGACGGATGTGAAGCCAACAACCTTCATTTGGCCAAGCCAGCCGAAGCCCGTCAGACCTGTCTCTAGAATCTCCTCCGACTTCCTGTTCGAGTAGCGCATAACCATCTGCTAGCGCTTCATTAGGAAATGAGACCTTTTTCTTAACGATCTCGTAGGTTGGCCAACGACCTACCGCCTGAGACGGGGTAAGCTTCTCTTCTGCCAGATGGTGAAGTATCAGAGCCGATGCTAAAGAAGCGTCACGTGTGTGATGCAGAGCCGGGAGAATGACACCCCCATTTCCTTCCCCTCCAATAACAGCTCCTTGAGCCTGCATCCGTCGAGAGACGTTCACTTCTCCCACGGGCGCTCTCACTAATGGGGAGCTAAATGCCCTAGCAACATCCTCTACAACAGCGCTCGTCGAAAGGTTTGTGACCACCGTGCCAGGCATACGAGCGAGAACAGAAGCGCACGCTAGAGCAAGCGTAAGATCTTCCCCCAGCGGTTTTCCTGTCTCGTCCACTATTGAGAGACGATCAACGTCTGGATCGACCGCAAAGCCAACATGAGCTTTAGATTCCGAAACTAGCTGTCCAAGTTGACCCAAATTCTCCGCAGTGGGTTCGGGATCGCGAGGAAATCTTCCATCGGGATCCATTCCGATGCCAACCACCTCGCATCCGAGCCGCTCAAGCAACTCCCTAATCACAGGGCCTCCTGCCCCATGCACACAATCGACAGCCACCCGAAATCTCGCCTGACGAATCATCTCTGTATCAAGCTGAGAAAGTTCCAGGATTGCCTCGAGGTGTCTCTGCCAAGCCGATGTATCTTCCTTCACCGAGCCCAACTCATCCCATGGGACACGGGGTGGGTCTTTCGTAGCCAAATAGGAACGGAACCGGTCCGACCCATCAACATCCAAAAAGATAGCTTCACTCGATACCAGCTTTAGGGCATTCCACTCAGCTGGATTGTGACTTGCCGTGACACCGATACCACCGATGGCTTTGTGGTGCTGAACCGCCAATAGGATCGTCGGTGTAGGCACCACACCAAGATCAATGACATCGCATCCTACAGACTGCAGCCCCGACATAACCGCTCTCGAAAACATCGGGCCCGACCTTCGTGAATCACGACCCAACACCAGTGTACGCCCCCCCTCGATTTCTCGGAGGTGCGCGCCAAACGCGGCGCTTATCCCAGCCATCAGCTCCGGGGTCAAAGATTCACCTACACGACCCCGCACCCCTGAGACACTGACCATTAGCCCTTCAGGTAGATGAATCGGCACAGCCCTGAATCCTCAAAATGTTAAGGAATTAAGCGATTCTTCAAGCCCCATCATGTAGCCCCTAAGATTCTCGCGGATACGGGTGGTGCACGTCAACGTGATTCCCGATCTTGCGCCCTGACAAGGCCACTAGAGTTGCAGTTCGGCCATCCACTTTCTACAAGAAACTTTAATGAGCGAAGCCTCTAACGACTTCAGCTTCGGAACAAAAGCTATCCACGCAGGAGTGGAACCTGAGCCGGTCACAGGTGCCATAATGACGCCAATCTTCCAGACATCGACGTACGTGCAGCCCGCGGTGGGAGAGCCTCTGTCCGGCAGCTACGACTATGGACGCACGGCCAACCCAACCCGTGAGGCGCTTGAGGCCAGCATAGCTGCTTTAGAGAGCGGCTCGTTCGGTGTTGCGTTCGCATCTGGCCTTGCAGCCTTGGAAGCAATCGTAAAGAGGCTTTCAGCAGGAGACCACGTAATAAGTGAGGAAAATACTTACGGAGGCACGACCCGGATGTTCAATCACGTGCTCTCCCGCCTTGGTATCAAGTTCACCTATGTGGACGCGCGCGACTTAGAAGCTGTATCCGCTGCCATCCAGCCTAATACCAAGCTTATTCACGTCGAAACGCCGACAAACCCGATGATGAAGCTATGTGATATAAGGGCTATTTCTGACCTTGCGCACGCAAATGGCGCCCTGCTCTGCGTAGACAACACCTTCGCATCTCCGTTCAACCAGCGACCACTCGAGCTAGGTGCAGATTTCACGATGCACTCCTCGACGAAGTACGTGAACGGGCATTCCGACGTCATTGGTGGCCTGATAGCAGTTCGAGATCCGGCATTGGCAGACGACCTCTACTTTATCCGGAAATCGTCTGGCGCGGTACCTGGCCCCATGGACTGCTTCCTGACTCTACGAGGTATCAAGACACTCCATGTACGAATGATCCGTCACAACGAGAATGGTCAGAAGGTGGCTGAATTCCTTGAGGTGCACCCAAGGGTCGATCGCGTGCTCTATCCGGGTCTCTCGTCTCACGAACAGTACGATCTCGCAAAACGTCAGATGAACGGTTTTACTGGAATGGTTTCGGTCGACGTAGGCACCCTTGAGCGCACCAAGGCTCTCACTGAGAACCTTAGGATATTCTCACTGGCGGAGAGCCTCGGTGGAGTAGAGTCACTGGTGAATGTGCCCGCGCTAATGACACATGGATCAGTACCCGAGGACAGACGCGAAGCCATGGGGATTACACCAGGCCTAGTGCGTTTCTCAGTTGGTATTGAGGATATCGACGATATCCTCGCAGACCTCGATCGCGTGCTCCGAATATGAACGAACAAGGTCTCACCAGAGAGGAGACGTTAGATGGACTACGATAAAGTTGGGTCACAAGAGAAACCAGAAACACCCGGGGACGAATCCTCAAAGAGAATTCTTCTCGACATTGCGCCCAGCGCTTGGGAACATCCCGCGGACAAGGCAGCTCTCCAAGCACTAAGGAGGATTCCAATCTTTGACGAAGTATTGAAGAAGATGTTTGGCTTCTTTGGAGAAAAGCCAATCCGATTAGCCTTTCAGGCTGATGCCGTCAGTGTCTCAAACAAACAGTTTCCGGAAGTATACCGTCTCTACAAGGAAGCCCTCCGCACTCTGGACGCTCCGCATGAATATCCTCTCTTCATGTCGCAGACCCCCATGGTGAATGCAGGAGCTTATGGGATGGACAAGCCGTTCATAATACTAAACTCTGGCACACGATTCCTCCTGACAGACGAGGAACTCCAGTACGTCATAGCACACGAGATCGCCCACATCATGAGCGACCACGTGCTTTATAAGACTATGACAGTCTTACTGATCAATCTCGCCAATATGGGCTTCCCCGTTGTAGGTGTCGCAGCACGGGCTGTGCTTGTGGGGTTACTAGAGTGGTCACGAAAGTCCGAGCTCTCTTGCGACCGAGCTGGATTACTCGCCATGCAAGACACTGAAGTCGTAATGAGTGCGATGCTCAAGATGGCGGGAGGACCAACCTCCCAGGACAGAACGGACCTGAACGAGTTCATCGTTCAAGCGGACGAGTACCGAGAGAGTGGCGATGTCGCGGACCAAGTCTTTAAAGTCCTCAATGTACTTGGGCGTACCCATCCATTTCATGTGTTACGGGTCGCTGAACTACGCGACTGGATCGAATCCGGTGACTACGACCGCATTGTCAGCGGGGAATACGCTCGACGCGGAGAACCAGATTCCGCGTACGAAGAAGATCTAAGGGCAGCGGCTTCTGCTTACGCCGACGAAGCAAGAGACTTATTGGATTCCATTACCGGTGCTGCGATGCGAGCTGGCTCAGACTTCCTGAGTAGCTTTCGAAAGTAGTCCGCGATGTAAGCCTAATACTTGGGGAATCAGAGCGGACCGATAGAATTGGTTGGCCCCTTTTCTTTCGTCCGTAGCAAGCTAGACTCCGGAAATGCGCATCCTGATCGTTGGAAACGGTGGGCGTGAACACGCCCTGCTCTGGAAACTTAGGCGTGATGCTCCCCACGCCGAGTTCTTTGCAACGCAGCCGAATGGGGGTATGGCACCATTGTGCCAAGGTGTGGAGATCCCAGCGGCAGACAAGGAAGCTCTGGCTGACTGGGCCACGAAAAACAAGATCGACCTAACGGTGGTGGGCCCAGAAGGACCTCTAGCGGAAGGAATCGCAGACCGGTTTCAAGAGATGGACTTACCCATCTTTGGTCCGACTCAGGCCGCAGCCCGTATCGAATCAAGTAAAGCCTACGCGAAAGATCTAATGCAGAAAGCCAGCATCCCCACGGCCAGGCATCGAACTTTTTCTAAACAGACGGAAGCAGAGAAATGGGTGCATGAACTCGGTGCACCCGTTGTGGTGAAGGCTTCTGGTCTAGCAGCTGGGAAGGGCGCAGTCGTATGCATGACAGTGGGGGCGGCACTCGAAGCGATCCGTTCCATGCTGGGAGACATGGCGTTTGGGGAAGCTGGGCAGGAGATCATCGTCGAGGACTTCATGGAAGGAGAGGAGATCTCTGTCTTCGCGGTCTGCGACGGTAAAGACTTTGTCCTACTTCCTCCCTCCCAGGATCACAAACGTGCGGGTGAGGGCGACACCGGCCTGAACACTGGCGGTATGGGTGCGTATGCCCCGGTATCAATAGCGACTAATGAGGTGATGGAAGAGGCGGCCACGAAGGTCATAGCACCCACACTGGAAGCTCTCGCAGCCGATGGAGCTCCTTTTCGTGGCCTGCTCTATGCGGGATTAATGAAAACGGAAGATGGACTGAAGGTTGTAGAGTTCAACTGCCGGTTCGGCGACCCTGAAACACAGGTCGTCTTGCCACTAATGAAGTCTTCGCTACTTGATTTGTTACTCGCTGTCGCCCGAGGACGCTCGGTGGCCAACATTGTGGTTGAAACTCATTCCGGTTGTGCGGTGGCGACTGTCCTAGCCTCAGGTGGTTACCCAGGAAGTTATGCGAAGGGAAAACCCATTCACCTGCCCACCGAGTTAGACTCAGACGACCTAGTGCTTTTCCACGCCGGGACCGCACGTAATGAAGATGCCTTGGTCACGTCCGGCGGTCGCGTGCTCGCTGTAGCGGCAGTGGCTAAGACATTTGCTGAAGCAGCTGAGGCGAGTCGGGCCGGAGCAAGCCAAATAGAATTTGAGGGGGCTTTTTACCGCGCCGACATCGGATGGCGCGAGCAAGCTCGAGTCGATCTTCCACCCGAGGGCGATACGGGTTGAGGAAAACCATTTTTATGTGCAATGCCCGAGCTACCTGAGGCTGAAACGATTGTCCGCGGCCTTAGGCCAAGGGTTACAGGGGAGACAATAGCACGTGCGGAGGTTTTACGACCTGATATCCTCAGGGAACCCAAACGCAAATTCACTCCTAAACTTCGCGGTCGAGGAATCTGCGGTGTAACGCGACGAGCCAAGAACATTGTTATTGAG
>DEBI01000020.1:41096-41509 GCA_002348465.1 Gemmatimonadales bacterium UBA2960
CTGGACCGGATCGCCCAACCCACGCAACTGTTCGCTTTCGTCTCGAGGGAGGCGGCATCCTCATCTTTGACGACGTCCGTCGCTTTGGAACAGTAGAACACCTAGAAGCCAGTATCCGCAGTCAGCGCTCCGAAGCGATGGGGCCTGAACCTCTGACCGACACGTGGCTTCCCGAGCACCTGCTGGAATCTTTGTCACGCTCGAGAGCCCCCGCCCGATCTTGGCTTCTTGATCAACGCAGGATCGCAGGGATAGGGAACATATACGCTGCTGAAGCACTCTTCCTTGCCGGGATAGATCCTCGCACCCCCGCTCGTGATATAGACCAGGCGAGGGTTCGAGCACTTCACCGATCGATCCGGAATGTCCTACAAGAAGCCATCGACGCCGGAGGGACGACAATAAGAGACTAT
>DEBI01000138.1 GCA_002348465.1 Gemmatimonadales bacterium UBA2960
GACCGTGATGTCGTTTCTGAACTTCACCAAATACCCGCCGTCTTTGGATTATTTGCTTATCACGCTTGGGGTGGGTTTCCTTTTATTGGCTTGGTTCGAGTCGGTCAGGAGGGAGAATCAACTGTTGAACGCCATTAAGGCTTTCGGGTCAGTGCCGATGTTTATCTACGTCGTGCACCTATACGTACTCCTAGCTGCGTACTGGGTTTTATTCCTCATATTCGGACCGACACATGGTGAGCGCTTCGGACTGAATAGTGTGACTTGGATCTGGGTGGGTGCGATCGCTCTAATAGCGGTGCACTATCCTTTGGCGAGCAAATTTGCTGAATACAAGCACCGTGAAAAGCGCGACAAGCCTTGGTTGAGCTACTTCTAGGTTCTAGGAACGCGTCAGCAAGACTTTTGAATGTCTTCTTAAGGCTCGGTCCCGTGACTGCCAGGAGCTTAAGGAGTTACTGACAGGAGACACAGTTGTGGTTGTTGACCGCACCTAGGGATTCCAAGAGTGCAATCGCCTCGGGGTAAGGTTGCACTCGTTGAACTGGTCCATTGGCCATGTCCACCGTCGTCTCCCCTTTTCGGCTGACCACCATCACATCTGCACCCCTCTCAACCAAGTAGAGAACCATTTCTACGTCGCCCCGAGAAGCTGCGTGATGGAGAGGGGCGTAGCCGTTTGCGTCTCGTGCATTTACGTCGGCGCCCATCTCTTCCACGAGGTACTGCACGGCCGGAAGCCAGCCATTGGGCAAGTAGCGATGAGCGTTGCCCGCGAAGGACTGCCCATAGCCAACACCTGATGCCGCATGGATTGCGTGGATCGCTGGCCCACCCGTTGGAATAGGTGGAAGCCCAGAATCATCAATTTCGTTGCTATCGTCCGGCTCGCTCTTATCCTCAACTGCGACTTCGTCCTCTGATTCGGTGGAGGGATCTTCTTCAGTTTCGGATTCAGAGTTGCCCTCCAGAGCTTCGGGTTCCTGCCCACTCTCTACATCCTCACTCTCTTCTTCTGTGGGCATAGCTCGGCGGCGTCTCTGCGGAGGTTTGATCGTGCGAATATCCGGGTCAGCTCCGTACGATGACAGGAGCTTCATTGCCTCTAGATCCAGTGCATATGCAGCACGCCAAAACGGTGTTGCACCCTCAAGATTGATCCCACTGCCGCGGAGGACGCCGAACGTGTACTCCATGTACCACAGATGCTTTGTTAGCCTTGCGTCGGGATCTGCCCCGGCCTCAAGAAGAAGCTCCATCATCTCGAGGTGAGTCGTTTTCTGGCGTTGGTGCTCTGTGGGGTGTGCGTACGATGCTCTGGGCTGCCATTCTCGCTCAAGCACGGCGTATAGCGGTGTGGCGCCTGCGTCACTTGAAAGGTTTGGGTCTGCACCGAGGTCTAGGAGCGCTTTGGCTACATCCCATTGACCGTTGATAGCGGCCATCAATAACGGAGTCGTGTTGTCTCCCGTTACGACATTGATTTCCGCACCGCCCGAAAGTAGAGCCATGCTCGCCTCTAGGTGCCCTTGTCGAACAGCGTGGTGTAGAGGACTTAGGCCGCCCCAAGATCCCACTTGTTCGGCGTAGGACATCGGCCGTGGTTCTTCTTCTGCTTTTTCGACTTCGGTATCCTCTTCCGTAGCACTGACATCCGCTTCTTGTTCGCTGGTTTCAGGGTTTGACTCAGCCGGGTCGCTCTCTATTTCCTCTTCTTCAGATTTATCACTTTCGCCCTGACTTTCTGCTGCCGAGGATGAGTCTGCTGCCGCTTCTTCTTCTGCAGAGATCTCTGTCCATCGACTTTGAACCTGCCGAGCCAGATCTATCGCTGCTTGTACTTGATTGGGTGTGGGCTGCCAATCAGAGCCACCAGCTTGCTGCTCACGAAACCCTTCGAGAGCCCTCTGAAGTCTCTGTTCAGCAGCGTTGTCAGCCGCGGCCATTTCTACCACATCAATTGCCGCAGACGTGCCGTTGGGATTAGCCCCAGCACCTAG
Source organism: Gemmatimonadales bacterium UBA2960 (assembly GCA_002348465.1). GTDB lineage: Bacteria > Gemmatimonadota > Gemmatimonadetes > Longimicrobiales > Gaopeijiaceae > UBA2589. Next base: position 2,001 of record DEBI01000138.1, read on the forward strand.
CAGAGTTTCGATTGCTTCAACACGGTTTAAGGATGCTGCGAAGGTCAGGGGGGGTTGTTTCCATTTGCCCGCTTGAGCATCTGGATCCGATCCGTGTTCGATAAGCAATGAGACAAGGCCAGCGTCTCCGGATCTAGCGGCAAGGTGTAATGGTGTTGCGCCACTGTTGGATGTGGTCGCTCCTGGGTCAGCCCCGGCTTCAATGAGGACTTGTGCTACTTCATATCTCCCCTCTCGGGCAGCTATGTGCAGGGCTGTGTATCGACCTATGCGGGTCCCAGCATCGAGCCTGGCTCCAGCATAGACTAGGACTTCAGCGAGTTCGCGGTCTCCTGTTTGCGCTGCCCAGTGCAAGGCAGTCATGCCGTCGCCCTGTGCTGCGTTTACATCGGCGCCAGACCTTAGTAGGGATCTTACCTCTTCGATATCACCGTGCATTGCCGCATCCGCGACAGGCGCTTCTATGGTGGTCATCCCAACCATCAGGATGAGGAAACCGAGTGGGAGTGATACTCTGGCGAGCCGTGGCAGTCCGGTCACATGTGTCATCTGCTAGTCTATGATTCCCTCTTAAAGAAGGAATTCTCCGGTACTATCTCCGAAGCTACGCATGTCATCATGCCCCAAGCGGTGGAGAAGTGTCAGGAAGACGTTCGCCATAGGCGTTCCGTCCGGAGCCTTGTAGTGGACGCCATTTTCGAATACGTCGTTTCCCCCCCCTAGAAGGACCAGTGGACAACGGCGGTGGTTATGCAGATTCGCGTCTCCCATGGGTGATCCCCAGAGCACGACGGTGTTGTCGAGCAGAGACCCGTCTTCATCGGCTGTGGCTTTCAGGCGTTCGATAAAGTAAGCGAGTTGGCTAACCCTGAACTGACAAATTTTGTTGAACTCGAGGATGTTCTCCTCTCTTCCACCGTGATGGGATGCGGGGTGAAATCCGCGGTCCGATCCGCTCTCCGGGAAGGGGCGATTGGAGGCATCCCGACCGGTTTTAAACGACGTCACGCGAGTGATGTCGGTTTCAAACGCCAGCACCTGCAAATCGAACATCAGCTGCATGTGTTCGCTGAACGAATCCGGCACGCCAGGTGGTGCTCCCGGAAGCTCTCGAGGCTCTCCACTGTTATTACGTGCTTCAATCAACTGGATTCGCCTCTCTATCTCCCGGACGCTATCGAGGTATCGGTCGATTCTCTGGCGATCGAGAGCACCAACCTCGCGCTTCAGGTAAGCGACCTCCTTCGCCACCCAGTCAAGGATACTGCTATGCGTTCGACGTCGCAGTGCGCGCTCTCTCTCTGTCCCACCGGCTCCGAAAAGCAGGTCAAACGCAGTTCGAGGGCTCCGTATCATAGGAAGTGGTGTGTTTGGAGATGACCAGCTTATCGAGTCGGTGTATGAGCATGAGTAGTTGTAGTCACAACCTCCGCCCTTGTCGGTGGGCTCAATACAGAGTTGGAGCGATGGGAGGACTGTGTTAGCACCAACGCGTTGGGCGTGTATTTGATCTAGGGAGGTTCCAACCATTAGGTCGGAGCCTTGTGTCTGCTTTGGGTGCGATTGGGTTAAAAAGACAGCACTAGAGCGAAAGTGGTCACCGCCGATTTCGGGAGGAGCGAACGCTTCTGCCATTCTTACGTCAGTGTTGCTTACGATACTGAGGTCATTGATGTAGGGCTCAAGGGAAGCGAGGACGTTCCCCGGCAGAAGCTCGAAGTCGCGACCGACGGTCTCGGGAGCAAATAGATGCTGTGAGGATCCCCATTCGTTACATCCGGCAACCCCATGTACTTCTTCAATGCATACCAAGCGCTTGGGGACACCGGCCGTGGCTCGGTTTCGCCCGGCTGGGGTCATAGCGTCGAGCAGAGGAAGGCCAATGGTCGCACCCATTCCTCGAAGGAAGGTCCGCCGCTCAATGCTTTTACCTGTGATGAACTGCATACGGGAATCCGTCTCTTTCAGTGCTCAATCTAGTTGTATGCTACTTCCGCAGCTTGTTTCATGCGAAAAGCGTCACTTAGTACGACGCCTACTATGAAGGACGAAAGTCGGTAATCATCTCTTTTCGCCTCCCTTGCGATCCTACGCACTGTTGGCTGATCGTTCACTTCAACTCGGCGACCTAAGGCGTATGTCATAAGGTTTTCGGTGAAGTTACGTACCAAAGGAATCGGTCTCTTGAGCAGCGCATCAGCGAGTTCCGGAGCCGTAGAGATCTCTGTCCCGTCATAGAAGGTTCCGCGAGTGTCTAGCAGCATTCGGTTTTCTCGAGTCCTCCACTTTCCGGTTACATCGAAGTGATCGAGTGCTAGGCCAATTGGGTCTATTAGGTTGTGGCAGGATGCACATGTTGGATTCGAACGGTGAGCCCGCATCCGCTCACTGGTTGTGAGGACCCGGGCACCATCTGTGTCACTTGTCTCTTCTAGGTCTGGAATACCGGGTGGAGGTGGGGGAGGAGGTACTCCTAAAAGGACCTCCATAACCCACTTTCCCCTCAGGACGGGTGACGTGCGGTTGGCCAGTGACGTCTGAGCTAGCACACTCCCGTGTCCGAGAAGTCCCCTTCGGTTTCCCTCAGGGTAGTTTACCCGGAGAAATTCTTCACCAGTCACCCCTTTGAATCCGTAATGATCCGCTAGTCGTTCGTTGACGAAGGTGTAATCGGCTTCGAGAAGCTCAAGCAGGCTGCGGTCTTCGCTAACGAGGTTGTTGAAAAATACCTCGGTCTCCCGTCGCATGTCTTCAGACAGTTGCTGGCTATAGTTCGGGAACCAGAAAGCATCGGGCTGGACTTGCTCAAGATCCTGCAGCCTGAGCCAAAGATGAGCGAATCTTGTCGAGAGTGACTCAGATCGCGGGTCAGCGAGCATGCGCAGTGTTTCACTCTCCAAGAAATCCGGGTCAGACAGTCGGTTCTCATGTGCCGCGGAGAGAAGGCGAGCGTCTGGCCCTACACCCCATATGAAGAAGGAAAGGCGAGAGGCGAGGTCAATATCATCGACTGGAAAGATCTCACCAGGTTCAATTCCATGGGGCACAGACTCTATCCGAAAGAGGAAATAAGGGCTTACGAGCATAGCTTCGATCGCGGTGCGGATACCAATTTCAAAGCCCCCTTCGGATGCTCCTTGGTCGTAGAAATTTAGGAGCGCTTCTATGTCTCGATCCTCAAGTGCACGCCGGTAAGCTTGGGTGGCGAGGCGGCCTATAATCCTCTCAGCACATGGGCGCTCCTCTTCCTGAGAGGTTGGACGGCAGGAGAAGATTCTACTACGGCTCGGTGTTTCCGAAATTCCGGTAGATTCGTGGGGACCCTCGATCGTTAGGTGCATCACATGGGGTAGAGACGTCGTGCCGTAGCTCGCTTCTGTCCCGGATAATGACCAGTCGTTAGGCCGGATCAAGTCCTCATAAGGGCCGTCATTTTGACG
>DEBI01000150.1:0-1903 GCA_002348465.1 Gemmatimonadales bacterium UBA2960
GCGTTCTTCATCTCGGATCTCCTTCAGGCGTGTTACCTACCATTAATTGACTGACGGCCATCGAGACTGTCAAAGCTGAACGCCCCCAAACATCCGTGCAAAACCTGCCACCCTAACCCATGTTACTCGACATCCAATAGCCCACCAAAGAGGCGAGACATGAAACTTTCGAACTTCACATGCCGGGGTAACCTCTTTCCTCTATGCTTGGCTATCTCAGCGGCATCTTGTGATGTGCCTGCGCAGGAAATGAAAACTGCTCACAGCCTGGAGGAAATTGCTTCGGGTGTGTACTTCGCAAGCTCCGAGGGAACGGGCGAGATGCTATTAATGAGCAACGCAATGGTCATCGTGAACGATGAGGATGTCATTGTTGTTGACTCGCATATAACTGCTGAGTCAGGGCGCAGTCTTATCGGAGCCGTCAGAACAGTTACCGATCTTCCGATCCGCTACCTCGTAAACACTCATTTCCACTTCGACCATGCACACGGTAACCAGGCCTTCGCTGAACACGACCATCTCGACATAGTGGGGCACGATTACACCCGGGAAAAGATGACAGGAGATGCCTTAGCCGAGTCGTCCTATCTCACGTTAGGAGCACCTGAGGTGATGGCGGGACGACTCGCGGCACTCGAATCATGGTTAGGAGACGCGGCTGATGACGAACGCAATGGACTCACTGCTCAAGCGGCAATGATGCGTAGACATATTGTCGCTCTAGCTGAGGTCGAACCCACACCACCGAGTGTAACTCTCAATGACCGCATGTCGATCTTCCGAGGCGAGCGCGAAATCAGACTCGTACATCTCGGACGAGGTCACACGGGCGGTGACGTGGTGGTGTACCTCCCCTCTGAAAGGCTGGTATTCACAGGTGATCTTTTCTTCGCTGGCGCTCCCTTTTTGGGAGACGGTTTCGCCGATGAATACCCGGAGACATTGGAGCGTCTAAAGAGCTTAGACGTGGACATGTTCGTACCAGGTCATGGACCAATCGTAACCGACAAAGCCCAAATCCAAGTCACACAAAATTACTTAGCCGATTATTGGACCCAGGTATCTGAAGCCTACCTGGCAGGACTCACCGTGGACGAAGCTGTCGCTCAGATCGACCTCTCGTCGTGGGGCACATCTGCTGGGTTCTCCATGAGACCGCCCGCAGTCATGGCACTCGAGGTCGCACAGATGTATCGGCGGATTGAGGCCAACTGACGACTATCTTGGCCCTCGAAAGGGATCAGTGGCCGCCGGAAGGACATGGGTCGTAGGTCAGTGTCGCATCATCCTCAAGCCACTCACCACAACGCTCACCATCAGACATCACTCCTTTCTGCCACAGCCGGCCGTCTTCATGGTAGAACACGTAGGGCCCATTTCGCTCTCCGTTCGAATAGGCCCATTCACTGCGCGGTTCACCGCTCTCGTACCAACTCGTGTATGAACCGTTTCTCAGACCAGACTTATACGAGGCTTGTCCTAGGATGACACCGGAAGAATAGAAGTAAGCATATGGTCCCTCTTTGAGTCCGTTACTGTACTCGCCCTCTTGGTAGACGCCTAGAGAGGGCCTATCCCTAAAGGATTCCGGATCATAGTCGGTGAACGGACCATGGAACTCTCCGTCCTTCAGAACTGCCCTAAAGACAACCCTTGTTGAGTCGTCATCGGCGACCCTAAAGACCGGACCTGAGTGAGGAGAATTAGTTTCAGGGTCTACAAATAGCGCCCCCTCACCTTCCTGGACGAGAGAGTCTAGGTCTCTAGGCATCGGTTCAGAGCAACCGAGTAGCACAAAGACTGCGGGGATAAGGTGGCGAACTTTCATATTTGATCTCCGTTAAAAGTCCATTTCCGGGCTATGGATCTGTGGCTAAAGCGATTTCACATAGCCCGCGGT
>DEBI01000150.1:2239-10318 GCA_002348465.1 Gemmatimonadales bacterium UBA2960
CGAATTTCTTCCGCGAGCGAAGTGGGCACAATCCTTACGCCAAAAGGCCTCAAAGCAACTGGCATCAGCTTGAAGTGAGCCATCATATGAGGCACGCAGATCGGGATCGTGAAGAGAAACACGCACCCAACGAGATTCGCGAACGCTGCGATAAAATGGGCGAGAGCGAGAAGCCACCCAAACGTAAACACCCAAAGAACGTTTGAGAGGAACCGCAGCTTTCCGCTCGTCAATTTAGCTGCTGAGAGGTCTACCTCCTCCCCCCGACTTTCCTTCCAGGCGTTTATGTCAGAGCGTCTGACGGGCGTCTTACCAAACGGAAAGAACGAATAACCAACCAGCGGCATCAGAAACGGGAGCAGAGGGAAAAACAGCACTGCTCCCATGAAATAGCCCAAGCCAAGTGCCCAACCCCCGAGCAAAAACCAAATGATATTTCCCAGTAACGTCATGAGTCCTCTTGTCTGATAATCAAAACCGCTTCATAAAACGTACTCGCTGATCAATAGCGGGTCCCGACTAATTAGCTCTGATCCGGCAGGTCAACCCCGCATGATCCGTAACCCGCCATAACCGTCGGGAATACCGTCATGACTATTTCGAGATCCTCCAGTTCTGTTTCCTCTTTTTCCAAGAAGGAGAGAAAGCTCTTGAGGTTTTCAGGAGACAGATTCTCAACCGTATACTCCCCGATACACATGGCATCTGCTTCGGAAATATCTTCCTCCGACATGATATTCTCTGCAATCACTTGCACGTTAGGATCTACAGCGCCACTGCAAGCTCCGGCTACCACGAGCAGCGGAATCATAACCATCCTGAACATCGGGTTCTCCTTTTTAGTGAGACCAAGAAGTTAAGTGCTTCTCCTAGGCTTGGGGACTCGTCCGGCTCATGGCAGTAGAGATACCTTGTCTCTATGAATCCCAAACGATTCGCCCGACTCAAAAGTGCTCTCTCACGCCGCCAGCCTGACCTGACGGTCCTGATGGATCAGGTCAACAAGTCTCATAATTTCTCGGCAATCCTGAGGAATTGCGACGCCGCTGGTGTGCTTGAGGTTCATGTGGTGCCGCCAGAAGATGGGCTAGACCTTCACCACGGAACCTCCGCTGGAACCAAAAAGTGGGTAGGGATCAATCGCTATTCTGGCGTGGCCGACGCGATAGCTGAAGTCAAAGAACAAGGGCTCTGTGTCGTAGCCGCTCATCCGTCAACAAACTCCGTTGACTTTCGAGACGTCGACTACACAAAGCCAACCGCTATCCTGATGGGAGCCGAACTTCATGGCGTATCAGAGGAAGGTCTTTCCCACGCGGACCAGCACATCATGGTCCCAATGCTCGGCATGGTTCACTCTCTGAACGTCTCCGTCGCCACGGCCTTAATTCTTTTTGAGGCAGCTCGTCAACGGACCGAGGCTGGCCTTTACGACTCTTCCCGGCTTGATCCCCAAGAGTTCGAACGTCGTCTTTTTGAATGGGCTTACCCCTCAATTGCAAGCAGTCGCAAAAGTGAAGGCCGCGCGTACCCCGCCCTTTCAGAGAGCGGAGAAATCATCCCCGACTGGTGAGTCGAATCACTACCACTGTATGCCCCGAGCTATACAGCTAGTCTATACGCCCAAGCTGGAAACGCAGAGAGTCCTCGACTCCTTCGCTGAAGAACTTAAAACCACTACTCAGAGCTTTTTGGGGAATGGCACGCTGTCCCCAGAGCAACGCTTCCTTTCCGAGCTCGCCGAAAACCGCCTTTACCGCGAAGCCAGGAACAGGAAGGACTGTCGGCCTCCCCAGGACTCGGCCCAAGGCGGAGGTAAACGCTGCATTTGGAACCGGAGTTGGCGCCGTCGCGTTCACAACACCGCTGAGTGAATCCTCGTACATAGCGTGATAGATCATCCCGATCAGGTCGTCGAGATCAATCCAGCTCATGTACTGCTTTCCCGAGCCCAACCTCCCGCCTGCACCCATCTTGAAGGGAAGAAGCATCTGGCCGAGTGCACCACCCTGGGGAGAGAGAACTATGCCGGTCCGAAGCTTTACCACCCGGATACCAGCCCGCTCCGCGGATACTGTAGCATTCTCCCAATCTTCGCAGACGTCTGCCAAGAACCCCCGTCCAACCGGCATCGTCTCATTCAGTATCTCAGACCCGCGATTCCCATAGTAGCCCACGGCTGACGAGGATATAAGGGTGCGAGGGCCGTCCTCCATCGTAGCTAGAGTCCGAGCAATCAGATCTGTTCCCCTGATGCGACTCTGCTTAATCGAGCGCTTCCTTGCCTCCGTCCATCGTCCTGCTGCGATTGGCGCACCAGCGAGATGCACCACAGCATCAACGTCTTTAAGCCCTTTTTCGTCTATCACGCCCGTCGACGGATCCCAAAAGACACATCCTTCCCTGACCTCGCTGGACTCGCGCACAAGAGAAATGACTTTGTGACCTCCCGTGGTGAGAAAGTGGCGCAAGCTCGAGCCGACGAGACCCGAAGCACCAGTGATCGCCACGGTCAATCTCTCTTTCTCTGAGTAGGCTCGATGTCTTGCCAAATCGTTCGAGAGTCTGCGATACCGGAAGCCGAACAGGCGGTCGAGCTCATTTTTTACAAACACCGGCCCCAGCGCCTTGCCTGCAAAGCCCAGAGGAGGCTCCACCTCGATTTCGTCGTGAGCTATGGTTCCGCTAGAGCCCGACGGCAAAAACGAATGTGTGTGTGACCACCGCTTCATCGGGCCAGATATCTGCTCGTCTCGGAACTGCCGACCGTGAACGTAGTCCCGATGCATCAGATCCCATCTGAAGGAAGTCGGTCCCTGTTTGATCCGAAGACTTATCTTGCCGCCATCCCGTATGCCACCGGATCGAGACAGCACCTCCACATTACCCCAAGGGGGAGTCAGGCGCTCGAGTGCTCCCGGTCTTTCGTGCCAATCGAAAACTTCCTCAGGCCCGATATCCGGGATTTCCTCCTGGTACGTAAACTTCATTTCACAACACCGAGTGAGTGCGAGCAAAACAGTCCACACCATTAAACCCTAGAGAACGATGTGTGCCCGTCTTACGTCCACATTTTGAGATCAAGCCCGACCGCGGGTAATCTCCTGCACGCACCGGACCTGACCTCTTTAGTAAGTAACGTGCCCGCCTAGAATTCTGCGTCACACACTGAACGTGAGAGGCCTACCTTAAATCAACTGTCCAGTTGGGTTTCTCTACGCGCCTGAGGCGGATCGAATGGCGCGCACACCGGCTGCAGCTCCATCTGGGTGACCATAGACTGCCGAACCGGCGACAACAACCGAGGCCCCAGCATTCACTATTTCCTCGACGTTCGAGACCCCCACACCGCCGTCGACCTCCAGTTCAGCATCCGATCCCACCTCGTCAAGCATCGCTCGAGCACGACCCAGCTTAGCCGTACTTGCCTCAATATAGGACTGACCGCCAAACCCAGGATTGACTGACATTACCAGCAGGAGATCCAGATAGGGCAGCACATCTCGAATCGCCTCCAGAGAAGTACCCGGGTTGAGCGCGACCCCCGCCTTGGCGCCAAGCTCATGAATCTTCTGGATTGTCCGGTGTAGGTGCGTACATGCCTCTTGGTGCACTGTAACTATATCGGCCCCAGCCTTCACAAACGCTTCTACATAATGATCAGGGTTCTCAATCATCAGGTGCACGTCCAACGGCAAGTTTGTCGACCGGCGCGCAGCGTCCACAATTAACGGGCCAATGGTAATGTTTGGGACGAAGTGCCCATCCATTACGTCGACATGCACCCACTCAGCACCGCCTTCTTCGATACCTCCGATCTCATCGGAAAGTCGAGCGAAATCAGCAGACAGAATTGAAGGGGCGATTTTCATGATAGTAAAGGTATGTGCGATTCAGGAGTGAGCGTGTAGACGCCCTCGGGGGATGCTATCACAGCAGCTTCGGCCATGCCCAAAAAGAGTCCAGTGTCGACGATGCCCGCTCGATGGAGAAGTTCTGCTTCAAGTGCCACCGCATCCTCCAACCCAACCGGATATCGGGCGTCGAGAAAGACATTGCCATTGTCGCTTCGTACCGCCTTACCACTCGAATCAAGACGGAGTTGAGCTTCCGCACCTGTCGATTCGATAAACGTCTTGAGAGCCTCTAGCGACCAATCCACGACCTCCACTGGAAGAGGGACCCTCGTTCCTAGCTTACTGACAATTTTACTGTCATCAGAGATAATGATCAGGCGCCGCGACGCCTGAGCTACCATCTTCTCACGCAGCAGTGCAGCGCCCAGACCCTTGATCAAATCAAGTCCAGGAGCGACCTCGTCGGCTCCATCAATCGTGAGATCGAGTTCAGTTCGTGATCCGAGTTCGATCAATGGAATCCCAACTTCAACTGCCTGATTCTCAGTCTTCACTGACGTGGGGACTCCAACTATATCAGACAGGCGTCCACTACGGATTTCTTCACCAAGAAGATCCACGAGGTGGCGGACTGTGCTTCCTGTTCCAAGTCCGAGCGCCATTCCACTCTCAACCGACTTAAGAGCCTCGGCGGCGGCGGCACGTTTAAGCTCGTCAGCGTTCAACGGCGATGATCCATCACGTCCTGAAGTGACTTTCAAGAGACCTCGTCAACGCTCCAATCTATCCGCGGCCAGCTCGGTCAGCCAGTTCATCCAACACTGAACACGAATGCGGACCTCATTACGTGTCCGACTTTCTAAGATCGGAATCCCTCGATCTGGGCTCGGACATCACGAAGCTGCGAGTCGACCGACTCGAGCGCGGTACCACCAGGTGCAAGACGCGCCTCTACAGACGCCTCCCAGTCGAAAACGTCAAAAACGTCTTCTTTAAAGACCGGGTTCTCGGTAGTGAATGCCTCTAGGCTCAGCTCAGAGAGCGCCACACCTTTTTCTTCTGCACTCCGGACCAGTCTTCCCACAACTTCATGGGTCGTGCGGAACGGAACACCACGCCGCACCAGATAGTCAGCTAAATCCGTGGCCAGCAGCTGGACATCCATCACTTCTGACATGCGCTCAGGACAGAATGACGCAGTGGAAACCGCACCTTTGAGCGCGGGAAGAGTTAGTGATAACGTATCAATCGTATCGAAAAGCGGTTCCTTATCTTCTTGCAGATCCCGGTTATAGCTCGTCGGAAGACCTTTGAGCAGTGTCAGAATCGACATCAGGTTACCAATGAGCCTCCCTGTCTTACCTCTGCCCAACTCAGCAACATCAGGATTACGCTTCTGCGGCATCAAGCTAGATCCAGTGCTAAAACCGTCAGATATGCGGATAAAACCAAACTCGACACTTGAAAACAGAACCAAGTCCTCAGACAAACGTGACAGATGAACGCCCACCATGGCGCCCGCGTAGAGGAAATCGCAGATCCAGTCCCGGTCTGACACTGCGTCAACAGAATTTTTGCTGATTTGGTCGAACCCCAACTCAGCTCTGACTGATTCTCTATCGATCGAGAACGGGCACCCCGCAATTGCCCCAGACCCGAGAGGGAGCACTGATGCCGCAGCACGTGCCGCTTTCATTCGCTCTATGTCCCTCAAAACAGGCACTACGTGACTCAGAGCCCATTGCGCTGCTCGGATGGGCTGTGCCTGCTGAAGGTGAGTATAGCCCGGCATAATCATCTCTCGCCCCGACTCTGCGAAATCATGAAGTGCCGTAGCATATTCGACGAGCAGGTCTATTACGTGATCTGCGGCCGTCATCCCATAGAGACGCACACCCGTCGATGACTGATCATTGCGCGATCGACCTGTATGCAACTTTCCAGAAACCTCACCGACCTCCTCACCAAGCATACGCTCGATGACAGAGTGAATGTCTTCTTCGACGGCATCAGACAGTCCGCGCTCCTCAATCCGTTGGGCCACCTTATCGAGTCCACCTACTATGTCATCGACTTCTTTATCTGTAAGAACTCCTGCCTTTCCTATTGCTCGCGCCCAGGCCACGCTGCCCCGAATATCTTCTCGCCACAGCCGTTTATCTACACCTAGGCTCAGGTTGAACGGCACCATCTCCCGAGCCATTCCTTCTTCGAACCGTCCACCCCACAGGGAACCTGCTTCGTCAGCCATTAATTTTCCGGGAATGCTCCGTTGCTCTATTCAGGATCCCGCAGACTGTGTCATTGCAGTCCTGCGGGCCAGTGCCTGCAAAGATCGCGCTCTTAGCGCATATAAAAAAGAAGCCCGGGGGCCAGAAGCTCAGACACGTCCCGCCGACGCCCTGAGGGGCCTAGCCCCTTGCTTCTGCCCCCGGTCTCCTTTGAAACAGACTAATCTTTTAATTCATAGCCTGTGTTTAATTATGCATAGTTTGCTGACAGAGTCAACCGTCGATCTAGTGGATCCAACTCGGCGTTCAAGGCATTCGCAGCTTCTTGGACCGGGCCATGTCCTCAAATTCAGTCGGGCCGCGCCATTCTTTCGAGGCGCTGCTTGATCTCCGACAGGGCGTCTGGGTCCCTAAGAATAATCAGTATCGTGTCGTCTCCCGCTAGGGTCCCCAAGATCTCAGGCCATTCCTCCCAGTCTATCGCGGCAGCGACAGTCTGTGCGCCCCCTTTCATTGTCCGCACTACCAAAAGATGAGCGACCCCCTCCGCGCTATGAAAAAGAGTGGGAAGCAGAGATGCCAGTGCAGGTGTATGGTCCCACTCTTCTGGCGAAGAATAAAATCCTACTCCGTCTGCTCCCGTAGCCTTCACTAGCCTAAGCTCTTTCATGTCCCGAGAGAGTGTCGCCTGAGTGACTTCTATTCCTCTCTCTAAAAGCAGCCCCCGTAGTCTCTCCTGACTGCTCACTCGGTTTTTGTTTATGATCTCGAGAACTACCCGCTGCCGATCTACCTTGCTCACGCTACGGCCTTTTCCACTAGTCCTAGAACACGCTCCGGCTCGAACCCGAGCGACCGCTCAACCTCATCTCCGTTTTGGAAGATGATGAGCGTGGGGATACTGCGGATCTCATACTTCATAGCAACATCGGGTGCATGATCGGTATCCAACTTGACTACCAACATTTTTCCAACCTCTCGGTTAGCTATCTCATCCAGAAGCGGAGCAACCATCTTGCAGGGCGCGCACCAGTCCGCATAGAAGTCCACTAAGACCGGCACGCCCGACCCCAATACTGTCCGGTCAAAATCCTCTTGAGTCACCTTCACTGGCCGATCAAGCAAAATGGGTTTACTGCAATCACCGCATATCGGTTGATCCATCGACGACCCCAATTCAACCGTATTGAGTGCTAGACAAAATCCGCACCGTAATGTGATCGTGTTTGTCGATTCGTTCATCGGAAGCGAGCGCCCCTCTCAATTTACATTCGGACCGGGCATTCCCGGGTTACTCTGGATGACCTCTGTGTGAACGCGAGGCCCGAATGGCGCAACTCGCCACCCGGGCCTCCCGACGAACTCTAGCCTAGTTCTACCGCTCTAGAAGAGGTCGTACTTGACCTTCACCATCGCATAGCGGCCAATGCTCGGCACACCCACGAACGCAAAGTTCTCGGAATCGAAGATATTCTGCACCGAGAGTTGCAGTGTCGCATCCGTGCTCGGCAAACGATAGCCCAAGCCCAAGTCCACAACCCTGCTTGCAGGGACTTCACCGACGTACCCGGCGGAATTCCCCTTAAATGAGCTATTGAACCTCAAACGCGCCGACGCGTTGAAGCCGGACACAACATCCCTATACGCCATGCTCATTGTGCCTTTCCGCTTGGGAGCATTGAGTGAAATCGGATCTGTCCCAAGAACAGGGAACCGTTCGTCAGACACCCATGAGAACGTCCCGCCCATGGTCCACCTGTCGTTCAAGAACCACTGCATAGCGACGTCGCTACCGAACATCGTCAGATCACCCACCGTTCGGTACGATGCGATCAGGTCTGCACCTGGGCTAAACTCAGAGGACGACACGACACCGACCGGCACCTGTGCCATACCACCGGCGACCTGCGGAATAATCGTCGCTGCTTGGGCCTGCGCTTGGGCTGCCGCTGTCGCCGCATCAAGCCCAGCCGCCATGAGCGCCTGCGTTA
>DEBI01000115.1 GCA_002348465.1 Gemmatimonadales bacterium UBA2960
CCGAAGCGGTATATTGTGATTGCTTAGACGGGAGTATTCCCACTAGTGATAGCAGACGATACGATGAGAGTGAGCGCGAGATGGTGACGTTGACATCCACGGCCAGCGAAAAGGTCCACGACTTCATTAAGGAACACGGTGTTGAGACCGAAGCAGGTCTTAGGGTTGCAGTGCTTCCAGGTGGGTGCTCTGGTTTTCAATATGGCTTGAACATTGAGGACTCCCCGGAATCGGACGACGAGGTACTCGACATCGGTGGCGTGAAAGTGTTTGTAGATCCTTTTAGCGCACAGTACCTGGATGGTGTAGAGATCGACTATGTAAGTTCGATGATGGGTCAGGGGTTTACGTTCAGAAACCCCAACGCTTCCGGTGGTTGCGGATGCGGGAGCTCGTTCACGGTCTGATGACCTTCGACGGCTGGGTTTAAAGCATTGCAAATCCGGACCTTCACCGGAGGAGGGTTCGGCCAGAACGCTTACCTAGTGATCTGCCAAACCACATCCGCTTGCGTTGCCGTAGATCCAGGTGCCGGAGCGACAACGCTCGTGAGCGCGATTGAGGAAGATGATTTAGATCTGCAGGCTGTTCTTCTAACCCATGCCCATCTCGATCACGTAGAAGGGATATCTGATGTTCGCGCTCGACATCCGGGCGTACCTATATGGCTGCATCCGGATGAGTTGAGTCTCTATCGGGGCGTGCATAGGCAGGCTGCCATGTTCGGTCTGACGGCTGAGCCTCAACCCGAGCCGACTGACGAACTCATTCCAGGAGAATCTTTTCAGTTCGGGGATTGCGCGTTCGAAATTTTGTTCGCCCCCGGTCACTCACCCGGACATGTGATTTTCGTTTCCCGGCCGAAATCACTTGCATTGGTGGGAGATGTAGTTTTCCAGGGTTCGATCGGTCGAACAGACCTCCCCGGAGGGAGTTTTGAAACGCTCATGGCGTCTATCCGGCGGGAGATTCTCTCACTTCCTGACGAGACGATCCTGTTTCCTGGTCACGGTCCGGCTACATCGGTAGGACAAGAACGAGAGACAAACCCGTTTTTAGCTCCGCGCCGCAGTGGTGAGTTGGCGTGACACGGGGGCGGGGACCGTTTAGGGTGGCGGTTTTCGCTTCCGGTGGTGGAAGCAATTTTCAATCACTCATTAATCACGTTTCCTCCGGTGATCGGGCGTGGTCGATTGACCTACTCGTGATGAACCGTGAGGGCGGCGCGTTGCGGAGGGCACGCTCTGCGGGAGTGCCTGTTCATATCATTCCGACGAAAGACCGAGAGATGTCGGAAATCGCTCAAGATACTCTGAGGGTTCTTGATGAACACGCTATCGATATAGTTCTTCTGGCTGGTTACCTGCGTTTTGTCCCGTCAGAGGTGACGAGTCGCTTCTCCGGACGGATTCTGAACATCCACCCGGCACTATTGCCAGAGTTCGGAGGCCCAGGGATGTATGGTATGAACGTGCACCGGGCCGTTGCAGACTCTGAATCGACTAAGATCGGTGCCACGATTCACTTTGTCAGCGACTTGTACGACGAAGGTGCGATTTTGGGTCAGTGGAGGATGTCGCGGCGTCCGGAGGACAGTGCAGAGGAGATCGCGGCCAAGGTCCTTAAGATCGAACATCGTTTGTACCCCGCGGCGGTCGACCATCTTTGTGATGCACTTATCGCTGACACAAGGCCGGTGCGGATGGTCGATGTTGATGTAAAGAACTCGTTCGAAGAGCATCGTCGTAAATCTTCTACTTCCATAAAACTGACCGAGGAAATCCAATGAAGCGCGCGCTCATTAGCGTGTCCAACAAGAATGGCGCTGTGGCGTTTGGTCGCGCTCTCCAAGAACGGGGTTGGGAAATCTTGTCGACTGGGGGAACCGCTAGGGCTCTTAGAGAGGGAGGGGTAGAAGTAACTTCAGTGTCTGATGTGACGAGACACCCTGAGATGATGGACGGGCGGGTTAAGACACTCCACCCGGCAATTCATGCAGGCCTGCTCGCCCGGCGCGCCAATCCTGATGATATGGCCGCTCTAAACGAGCACGGTTACGGTCCGATCGACCTAGTCGCCGTGAATCTTTACCCCTTTCGTGAGACTGTAGCCTCCGGGAACGCCTCGGTCGAAGTAGCCATGGAGAAGGTCGACATAGGGGGCCCTACGATGATTCGCGCGGCTGCCAAGAGTCACAAGGACGTTTGGGTGGTGGTTGACCCGACCGACTATGGCGATGTGATCGATGCCATAGACGGGAAAGAAGGCCCGGGTTTTCGTCGTAGGCTTGCGGCAAAAGTGTTCCAGCATGTCAGCGATTACGATTCCGCTGTCGCCTCGTATCTACTTGATCGTAGCGTTGAAGAGAGAAGCGGAGAAATCTTGGGAGAACACCTGAAAACCTCACTGTCGCGCCTGCATACTCTGAGATACGGAGAAAATCCGGATCAGAGAGCAGCATTCTACGTTGGAGAACGAGCCGTCGGTATTTCGGCGCTAGAAAAGCACCACGGAAAAGATCTATCGTATAACAACATTCTTGATTTGGACGGTGCGTTACTGAGTCTGTCTCCTTTCGCTAAATCGCCACGTCCAACGGTTGCGATCATCAAACACACTACTCCGTGTGGACTGGGGGTGGGTGACTCGCTGGCTGAAGCTTACAAACGCGCTTTGGCCACTGATCCCGTAAGTGCGTTCGGATCTGTAATAGCGGTAAACCGTCCTGTGGACGGAGAGACGGCAGAGTTGATGTCGAAACTGTTCATCGAGTGTCTCGTCGCGCCGGACTTTTCGGATGACGCGATCGGGAAGTTGACCGAGAAAAAAAACATCCGAATTATGACGTTCCCAAAGGGCTCGGCCTCCTCTTTTCTCGCTGATCATGGCCACCAACCCGAACCGCTGCTCGTGAGGAGCGTTTATGGTGGTGTCCTAGCTCAAAGCCCTCCCATTCCTCCGTTTTATGGGGAGATTGACGATTCTTGGCAGATCGTTACCCAGCGTCAGCCGACAGAAGAAGAGTGGGATGATCTACGGTTCGCTTGGGCGGCAATTTTCGGTGTCAAATCGAACGCCATTCTACTTGCCAAAGACGGAGGCGTGCTGGGCATTGGGGCGGGTCAGATGAGCCGGGTAGACTCGTCCAAGATTGCCGTTAGGAAGGCTGGTGATGCGGGGCTCGGACTTTCTGGGGCGGTACTCGCTTCAGATGCCTTCTTCCCATTCAGGGATGGTGTAGAAGCAGCGGCTGCGGCTGGAGTAAGAGCCGTCATTCAACCGGGTGGCTCAGTCCGAGATGATGAGGTAATCGATGCCGCGGACGAGCATGGCATCGCTATGGTATTCACCGGTAGGAGATTGTTTCGGCACTAGAATCTGACCGGACCGAGGAGCTATCAGAAAGTAGACGGTCAACGGCCGCTCGCATGGCGGGTGGTGCGAAATACCCGATTACTCGATGTTGCACGACTCCGTTGCGGTCGATTATAAACGTGGTGGGAATGGCGTTTATGCCACCGAAGGAAGCCGTGTGGCGATTGGTAGCTCTTCCTACAGGATACGTGATGCCCCGGTTATCCAAAAACTCGGTTATAGCTTCGGCATGTCCGATGTCGGTCGCGAGCCCTAGGACTAGTACACCGTTTTTAGATCTTTCGGAGTGCAAACGCTGAAGGGCGGGCATCTCGAGCTTGCATGGGCCGCACCAAGTGGCCCAAAAATTCAGGACGACAACCTTTCCCCGTAGGGAATCCGAATCTATCGAAGACCCGTCGAGTGCGGTAAAAGAATAAGACGGGGCGCGGCCGAGGTCAGGTCCTACACCAGTCCATGCTTGGAGTTGCGGTCCCAAACGGTATAGAGCAATAACCGTAAGTGCGGTAACGAGTACGCGCTCCACCCACCTGGAGATAAGTCTACGTTCCATAGTGACCGAGGCCTACTGCCTGAGGATTAGAACCCTTCGAGACTCGGATTCAGGCGCAGGCGATGCAGCGTCCGAAGAGGATGATTTCGTGACTTTCGACCTCAAATCCCTCGGGTGCTATATCTTCGACGGTTTCCGGGCACTGGGGTATGTCGAACGCTTGGTCACACGATCTACAGAGAAAGTGATGATGGTGCGGTCTCTCCGCTATTTCGTACCGGAGTGCTCCACCCGGAAGCTCGACCTCCACTAACCATCCTTCTAGTGCTAGAGTTTTCACGGTCCTGTATACCGTAGCTAGACCTAGGGATGGAACTATGCTCTGCCCAGCTTGAAGAATCTGTTCCGGCGTAAGAGGACGTCCACAGTCCATGAAGACACGGCGGATCGCGCGACGCTGTCTTGTGTCTCTCTGCATTTAAGGTTGGGTCTCGTAATTGTTGTGGCGTTCTCCGCCAGTATGACCGGGGTCCACCGGACTAACATGACCTAATCCTAGGTTGGTGAGCCTTGGTCTGCCACATCTGGAGGAAGACCAGTATCGCATCTGTCACATTGAGCCGGTGCGCATCGTCGCACGCTTTCGAAAAGTGCACCGGCCATTAGTAGGCTTCCGATGGACGAGGTGAGGGGTTCAGGTAACGGGTTTAAAAGCCCAGCGAGAGAAATAGCCCAGGTTAGCGCACCAATTACGAAGGCTGTCATAATGGACGCATGGGATCTGCCTGGTCCCAGTCCGAGCATGAGAGCACCAAGAAGAAATGTGGCTAAAAAGGCTCCTCTCTCGAACCCCTCTGATAACCCTAGTATAGGCATTACGGGAATCAGGATTGGCGAGAGGGCGCAATGGATGCCGCATCCTGCTGCCGCGCATGCTACAATTCTTGATCCTTGATTCGTTAGAGAGGGTAGGTAGGGCATAGAGGAACTAAGCTTTAAGAAGTACGCGATGTCCTTAAAGATAACACGTTCTCAATAAGGCTCCAGTTCACGAATTCTCACCCAAGATCTTCCTCGGCACTTGGGTCGGCAGTTTGGTGATCTATCCGCCTACGCGTCTGGGGCTAACCACCTAGTCGCGACGTGATGAAGTGGCGAGCGAACCCATGAGGCAGGTCTCCCATCACCAAAAAGCCATCGACAAACCAAGTCGGAGTTCCGCGAACCCCTACTTCCCGGCTGAGTGTAACGATGTCCCTCAAACGCTCGCTAATTGAGGGATCAGTTCGACACGAGGAGAATGCGGCTCGATCGAGACCGACCTGGTCAGCCAAGTTTTCTGCGACGGTCTCCACCTCATCTCTGTCGGCCCTAATCCAACTTTCCCGATCCAGGTATGCGACCCTCAAAAAGTCATCGTATCGGTCCTGACGTCCCGCACATTCTAGACCCAGGAATAGGGCTTCAGAATTTGGATACAGGCCAGATACGTAGCTCAGCGTTATCCATCGTACCTTTCCTCCTTCCACAAATTCAGCTTGAAGTGAGGCACGGGTTCCGCTGTAGAAGCTTGAGCAGTACGGACAAGATATGTCAGTGAATTCAACTACAGTGAGGGGCGCTTCTGCGTCCCCGACCGACCACCCCAAGTCTTCTGAAATCTCAAGCTTTTCGACGACAGTGTTTTGTGCTGACGCTAACTCCGGCCCTGCTACTAACGTCAATAATGTGAGGGTGGCGAAGATGCGCGCCTCGGCCTTTCGACCGTACCTCATCAGATGCGGACGGATAATCCGTCGTGCAAGGCGGTCCTGTAAGCTTTGAGAGCCGGTACTAGGCCTGCGACAAAGCCCAGAGCGATAACAGTCCCGATGTACATCAACTGCATCCCGTCTAGGGCCTGTATCGGGACCTGTAATCCGAATTGGCCTTCGAGCCAAGGTTGCAGAGCCGCTAGGCCCACGTAGACGAATGCGACACCCAAGAGGGCACCGATAATTGAGAGTGTTCCAGCCTCAAGAACCAGAAGGGAGACTATCCGACGTGGCCCGGCTCCTAGCGCGCGAAGAATAGCCATTTCTCGGCGTCTAGCGTCGAGGGAGGTATAGATCGATACGAGCATTCCCAAGAGGCCGACTAAGACAACGAATCCTGAGATCACAAGAAGCCCATCTTCCGCGTACCCAATACCACGCCACATCTCTGAGAGTGCTACGCCGGGAATCACCGCCGTTAGGGGCTCATCTTCACTCGTTGAGATGTCACGTTGCAGTTGCAGAGTATATGCTCTGGATTCAGCTCCCAAGAAGAAGGAGGTGATCTGTGAAACCGGAACTTCCTCCATTGCGAGGACATCTGCTGCCGATATTTCATCGCCGGGCATGGGTGGGCCACCCGATTCCCAACCCATATGGATCGCAGTGACACCTTCTAGCGTCACGTAGATTGCCCTATCGACTGGTGTGAAGGTTTTTTCCAGCACACCAACGA
Source organism: Gemmatimonadales bacterium UBA2960 (assembly GCA_002348465.1). GTDB lineage: Bacteria > Gemmatimonadota > Gemmatimonadetes > Longimicrobiales > Gaopeijiaceae > UBA2589. The sequence continues at coordinate 6,359 of DEBI01000115.1, forward strand.
CCTCGAATGGCATCTCGTCGTGGTTCATGAAGCCGACGGCACTCATCCCATGAGTCACGGAGATTCGGTCCCCCAAGACATACCCGAGGCGCTCAGCTACCTGAGCTCCTAGAACTACATCGAAGACTGATTGCGCCGCTCGTCCCTCTGCGAAGGCAATTGGTTGCCCCCCCCGATATTTGTAGTGTTCGTAGAACGAATCATTCGTACCGATTACACGAAAGCCTCGGTGGCTATCACCGAGCGCGTATGGGATAGTCCACGAAACAGCCGGGTGTTCATCCCATTCCTTCCACGTATCGTGGGATATGTTTGCCACAGGTGAACCCATCCCGAATACCGCATAGAGCATTAGCTGAATGGTGCCGCCACGGGACCCTACAACTAGGTCAGTCCCACTCACAGTATTCGAGAAACTCTCTCTCATCCCTGTTCGAACGTTTTCGACGCCGACAAGCAAGGCTACACTGAACGCTATTGAAAGAGCTGTGAGCGAAGTCGTCAGGAGGCGGTTGGTGAGGGACTTACGTGCCAGATGGAGTAGCAACATTCCTACTCTCCTGCCCTGTTGAGTTCCGGTAGAGAAAGTGAGCGGTCGAACTGATCGGCTAGCCCTAGGTCGTGGCTGACGAAGAGCAGTGTCGACCCTGCATCTGCAACGTTTGCAAACAGCAGATCCAAGAAGGCATGTCGCCGGTTGGCGTCAAGCGACGAGGTGGGTTCGTCCGCGATGATCAGTTCCGGGGACCCAAGAATCGCTCTTGCGGCTGCAACGCGTTGTTGTTGCCCAACGCTCAGTCGGGTCACTTTCTCGTCCAGAAGCTGTTCTATACCCAGGTGTGAGGCAGCGCTGGCTACCTCTTCATCGAGCCGGCCGGTGAGTCGCTTTTTACGTTCCGAGTTGATGCGGACCGGGAGTGCTATGTTGTCCCGAACGTTTAGGTAGGGGATTAGGTTGAACATCTGGAAAACGTACCCTATGTGACTCGCTCTGAAGCTATCCCGCGCAGCTGATGAGAGCGCTCCGATGTCATGGCCTAAGACGCTCAGTGTCCCCGGTGGTGGATTTAGGACACCTGCAATCAGTCCTAGCAGGGTTGTTTTTCCACTTCCTGACGGTCCATACAGAAAGACCCGCTCACCCGATCTAATGGTAAGCTCGGGTATGTCAAGGACAGGCGGTCCTTTGGCGTACGCGAAACTGAGATCGCGTGCATCGATACATAAAGGAGTGTCAGTCACCACACGTAGGGCTCAACCTCCATTCCTGCCACCTTGAATCCGACAGACCCGTACATGTTGGTCGTTTCTTCAAGGACCAATGTGCCGTGGACCCAGATCGGTTCCCACGTTCCGGCGGTAACCTGTTCAGCATCCTCCATCTCAACGAAGACCAACTGGTTTGGTGGAGGTGGAGGGGTGTGCACACAAGCTCCAACATAGGGAACCAAGAGGAACTCTGACACTTCTGATGCGAAGTCTTCGAGCGGCACAATGAAGCCGGGGATTTTGACTTCTTTACCTAGGAAGTCGGCTAGCTCAGTGCCTACTTCTCCGGTGCTGTAGTTCAGTTGCTGAAGCACGTCCCATAGGACTTCTGGGGGGTCGTCGGATGCCACTTTCTTTTGCGGAGTAGTGTCAAACATCCCTGAGGAAGGCCGTGATGCGGCGTGTCCCTCGACTGAAACGACTCCCGAGGTCAAGATGAGTAGGCTCCCCAGGAAGGCTAGAAAGCCGATAGGAAGTCTGCGCGAGCGGAAGAGACTTTTCGGTACGAACATGGCTGTACCCTACTTGGAACCAGAAGCCTAATGGGAATATATTATCAGTAACGCATGTTTTCATTTCTAGGTCGAATATACCCTATTCTGTCTGGAATGAAACGCATAACTGTAGACTGAACGGAGCATGACCAAGTGTCCTCAAGTGATCGCTTTCGGCGCCCTGAAGCAATGCTTTTCTTCCCAATGGTGATAGTTACAACCTTCGGCCTCGCAGGATGCTCGACAGGAAATGAGCAAGCTTCGGGTCCAGAGGTGGAAGGTGCTCCTGTAGGCACTGTAGGTGCCCACGAACATGGAGTTGTCCGGATGGGTCTAGCTGTAGATGGTCAGCGGATTTCCCTGAATCTAGAAATTCCAGCTGCGACCGTTTTCGGTTTCGAGCATGACCCGGAGACGGAAGAGGAGATTGCGTTAGTCTCCGAGGCGATGGAACTCCTCAGAACACGGGTGGGAGAAGTCATTGCGGTTTCCCCGGAGCTTGCCTGCGAGTTGGAGGATGTAGAGGTGGTAAGCTCACCTGAAGTAGATGAGGGGCATTCCCATTCAGAA
>DEBI01000017.1 GCA_002348465.1 Gemmatimonadales bacterium UBA2960
ATTCAACAATCGGGACGGGGTTGGTGTCCACGATTGGGTTCGTTCAGTCATTACTACCTCGCTCGAATGCAAAAAGAGTCACGACCTTCCGGAGCACTGCGCGGTGCGCTCATCTTGCTTGGGATCCTCACCGTCGTTTCTCAGTTTCCGACTGATGCGTCTGCCCAGACGCGACCGAGGGTCTTTTTCGACTGCGATGGTCGAGATTGCAACTCGCAGCATTACCGGACCGAGATCGATTGGGTCGACTGGGTAAATGATCGCGAGGTCGCCGACGTTCATCTGATCGTGACTAGTCTCAGCACGGGTGCTGGAGGACGCGAGTATCAGCTTGATTTCATTGGTAGGGATGCTCAGGAAGATTACACGGATGAAATGAGGTACCAGTCGCTCGCTACGGATACCGATATTGAGCGGCTGGATGGTATGACAGAAGCGATATCGGTTGGTTTACTGAGATTTTCGACCGCAGCGGGCTTTCGTGGCTTAGTCACTATATCAGGTGCCTCTGCAGAAGGGTCAATGATTCCCGACCGGGTTGTAGGCGCGGATGAGGTCGAAGACCCTTGGGATCTTTGGATTTTCCGGATTAACGCGAATTACAACGTTGATGGTGAGTCTAGGCGCAGGTCCGAGAACCTCTATAGCAGCGTCATAGCATCTCGGATATCACCAACGTGGAAACTTTACTTCAGCACGAATATCAATTCACGAGATAGGGAGTTTGAACTCGAAGCCGGAACCTTTACTGACACACGGACAGACTGGGGTGTCAGGCCATGGGTTGTCTATACACTGGCTGAGCATTGGTCGGTCGGAGTGCGTGGAGAGGTTGCTCGCCAACCACGTTACAATCAAGAATTCCGCTGGGAGGTAACCCCAGGCATAGAGTACAGTCTCTTTCCTTATGAGGAGGCCACCCGTAAGGCTCTGACGCTATCCTACCGAATTGGTCCGGCCCATCGGCGGTACATCGAGGAGACACTCTATGGTCAGACTTCCGAAACGCGATGGGAGCAGTGGGGTGAGATAGATTTGTCAGCACGACAACCTTGGGGCGAGACAGGCGTTTCGATAAGCGCCTCCAGTTTCATGTTTCTTCCGGATATCGAAGCGTTCCAGGACGGGCTTTACAGCGTCAATCTTAGGGGCGACATAGACTTCAGGATCGTTCGAGGTTTCTCGGTCCGTCTTGATGGCAACATAGGATGGGTCCAAGACCAGATCTATCTTTCCGCCCAAGGTGCGACTGACGAAGAAGCTTTACTTGAGCTTCAGCAACTCGAAACAGACTTCCGATATGGGGTCAGCCTCGGTTTCAGTTTCCAGTTTGGATCGATCTTCAACAACGTAGTTAACAACCGCTTCCGGAATGTTGAGGGGTTTAGCGGAAGACCATGGTGACGTTGGAAGTGCTGAGTTGCACAGAAGCCGTGCTTTAGAAGCAGGCGTGTTGACCCTTTAAGTCAGCAGGCCATTCTCGGAACTAGAAGTCTTTAGGAAAGCGCGTCCGGGAACGACCTGATGAGGGCGATCGTGCCCCACGCGAGAGCGCCGGCGACCGACAGGTCGATTATCCCCCGCCATGGTTCTGCGAAAGCCCGCACGATCAGGATGGCCGCTACGATGGCACAAACACCTAGCCAGGTGCGGATCAATTTTGGAACCGGTGCTCCGATCAAGCCCATAGCGTAGAGCGGTGCTCCGATACGAACGGCGGCCCCACTCTTGCGACGAAGTTCTCGCGCCCGGTTAACCACATGGGGAACCCACCGTCGCTCCAACGCCATGACGCCCTCTCCATAAAAGAAGACCGTACTTGTAAGCGCGAGAACAACCCACTCGATAGGGGATAATCCGTTGGTTACGGTTTCCCATCCACGGGCACTGAGTCGGACAACAGCGATCACTAACGTAGAGCCAACGCCAACTAGAGCCCAAGCGGTGATGAGTCTGTCCATTCGCTTGGTTTCAGAGGAGTTTGGGGTGACATCCGATCGACTCATTGCCTTCACAACTGTCCGTCAGGGCCTTGGGTGCTCAGTCCCAAAACAGAGGCAGCGACTGATTTCGCCTCAGCGAATCGGCCAGGTAACCCTGCACGAGAATGCCAGCTTCCCGCGACGTGCAAGCCCACGGGCAATCTCAAGTCTTTCAGTGCACGCCAAGATAGGTCCCACGCAGGCATCTGTGTTCGCCAAACCGAGATTGCTTCTGCGGGAGCCCCGGTGGTGTCTTCAAACTCTTTGGTCGCAGTGTTCGCTAGCAATGCGTCGTCTGCGTCTACAATAGCTGGGTTCAGGGCACCCCCGAGAAACGTTGAGAAAAGACGAGGGCGGTTGAATAGACAATGCTGGAATGTGACACCTCGCAGAGCTCTATGCGATTCTGTAAATGCCACCTGAAACCCCATGGCATCGGCATCCAGGTCTGCTGTCACGTGTACAATCGCGATCGGGTTGTGATTTAGTGCGCGTATCGTTGCGGAAGCTTTGGGGTCCTGGTGCTCCAGTAGCGTAGCGGCAGCTGGAGCCGGGGTCGCCATCACGATCTGCTCAGCTTTGATGCGTTCTCCGGCTTCACCGATTGTCAACTCCCAACCACGTCTTGTCGCTGAGATCAGCTCCACTGGTGCATCGAGCCGAACTCGGTCACCTAGGGCTTTGGCCATTGCTTGAGGGAGACGTTCCATGCCGTCCTGAAACGAAAATGCCGGTGCAGCCGAAACTCGTCCCCGCTTAATCAGTGGTGCCAATAGACTTCGGCGCACGCCCGCCCGGCTTAGAATTGGCGCTAATGCGACGTCGACATCCATATCGGCTGGATTGGAACCGTAGAGTCCCCCGAAGAAAGGTCCGATGAGGGTGTCGTAGGCCTCCGAACCAACTTTTCGACGAAAGTACGCATCAACCCGCTCATTATCGCGAGGCCCAGCGGTAATTGGTTCCAGTAGTACCCGAATGGCTCCCCGAAGAGAAAGCGCGTCTGTCGTGAACATCTCAGGTATTGAGAATGGAACACGACGGAGGGCACCGCCATGATAGATCAACAACCCTAGATCGGCTTTTGCGACGAGCAGTTCGTCATCTAGTCCGAACTTGGTTATGCGCTCACGGAAGTCAGTTGTGAGGCGACCGCGTTGTGGGCCCCAGTCGAGCACGTGTTCGCCCACTTTACCACTTTGGACGACTCCACCGACCCGGTCACTCGCCTCGAGTATGATGAAGTCTACTCCTGACTCGAGAAGCTCGTGTCCAATCGCTAGTCCGGTTATTCCGGCTCCAACGACTACGATCATGGGTCGTGAGGAACCGCGTACGGGCTAGGTGGAAGATCCCGTCCGGCGTTTGCACAATAAACACCTGGGATCGCTGCACATCGGCACTGCTTTAGGCTTAGGGTTTCGTCTTTCACGGTCGGGGTCGTTGACAGATCTCCGGTAAGGAGATCCTCGACCAGTGTGGCTAAAAAGCCCACGAATCTCTCGTCATCATGTGGAACAGGCACGCGATTAAAAGATTTCCCTAAGCCTTCCGTGAAGCTCCGTAATTCTAAGTCCAGCTCTGAGAGCGTCTCAGACTGCTCGTGCATGAATGCTATGGGCACAATGACCAAGTTCGTCTCGTCCCTCGCCTCTATTGCGTTCTCGTTGTCAGGCTGAGTCCATGCGATGCGGCGATTTGTGTGATTCTGGAACCCGACTTCGAACCGGCTGGTTCCTAGCTCTGC
>DEBI01000129.1 GCA_002348465.1 Gemmatimonadales bacterium UBA2960
GATAGATTGTGAGAAGGCTGAGTTGGAAAACATAACGGCTTCTTCGAAGGCTGAGTTGGCGGAAAAATCACTTCACGCTGCAGAAGATGCGCTGGAGGCCTCCCGGGAAGCACTGAGGGCTGCAGAGGACGTCTATAGAAAGGCGCAGACCGATCTTGACGCCCAAGAGGACCATAGAGGTCGGATGGGCCGACTACAGGACGAATTGTCCCGTCAACTCGAGGGTGCTAAGGCAGCGCGCTCTCGAGCTTTGGAGAGAGCCAATGAAGCTCGTGAAGATCGGAAAGTGTTTCTTGAGCAGGAGGCCGGTCTACACCTGGAGCGAGAAACGGCAAGGACTCAAGTGCAGTCAGTACATGAAGAATGGGAACTTGCTAGGGCCGAAGAGGCTCGTCTCGCCGTAAATGTTGTGAGGCTCGAAGGAGACGAAAAACGTCTGAGTGATCGCCTGAGTACTATTTCGTCATCCCGCGGCCAGGCCGCTGAACGAGTTAAGAGCTTAGAGGCAGAAAAGGCAGGCCTTCAAGATGAGCAGTCTGCCGCTCGTGCGTTAAGGAAAGAAGGTGACGAAGCCACGGAGCGACTATTTGCAGAGCGGACGGAGGCTGAAGCGAAGGTCAGGACGCATGACGAAGCTCTGCAGTCGATATCGGAAGATCTAGAGAAATCTGAGCGTCGTGTCAGAGAGGCGAGGACCAAGGAAAGAGCTGCCTCCGATCGAAGACATGAGTTGGAGTTGGAGAAGCAGGAACTCAGCGGGAGCGTCCGACGGATAAGGGAAAGATTAGAGAATGAATGGGGTCGTCCGCTAGATGTTTTGCTCGAGGAAGCGGTTCCTGTTGACGGAGAGCCTGAAGAGTTGGAGAGGGAACTCGAAGACATAGTAAGCGCTCTTGAGCGTATAGGACCGGTGAACATGCTAGCTGTGGAGGAGCATGAAGAAGAGAGTGCTCGCTTAGAGTTTCTCACCGAGCAGAGGTCTGATTTAGTAGAGGCACGAGATGACCTTCGTTCGGCGATTCGAGAGATCAATAAGACAGCGACCGAACTCTTCGCAGAAACCTTTGAGAACATTCGGGAGAGTTTCCGGATGACATTTCTGCGCCTGTTTGAAGGTGGCGAGGCCGACTTGTGGCTTATGGACCCTGACGATCCGTTGGAGTCACCAATTGAGATCCACGCTTCACCGAGAGGTAAGAAAACCCAGAGGATTGACCTTCTTTCCGGAGGAGAGCGAGCTTTGACCTCTCTGTCTCTTCTCTTCGGGATCTATCTGGTCAAGCCGAGTCCGTTCTGCGTGTTCGATGAGGTCGATGCTCCTTTGGATGAGGCAAACATCGGGCGCTTTATCCGCTTGTTGCAGGATTTTAGTGAGGAAACTCAATTTGTTGTAATCACCCATAATCCTCGTACGATAGAGGCGGCTGACTGGATCTACGGGGTGACCATGGAAGAGCCTGGTGTTAGCAGTGTCGTGGGAGTGAAGCTTGATGAGGCACTGGAGGCTGCGGGGGCTGCCTAAAAAGTGACACCCTCCCCATAGTGGAACCTGTGCCGAAAGGCGTGTAAACTTGATGCCTATTGCCCACTCAACGGTGACGTAACCATGCTCGTCCTCATGAAGTACAATGCCTCCGAGGAACAAGTCTCCGAGGTGGTAGGAGCCATCAGGGCGATGGGTTACGACGCCCGCTCAATACCCGGCGGACAGCGCACGGCCGTGGGGCTGATCGGTAACGATGGCCGAGCGGACGCCAGCCGACTTCAGGGTTTGCCCGGGGTTTCCGAAGTGATTCCGGTAACTCGAGCGTACAAGCAGGTCTCGAGAGAGTGGCGAGAAGAAGACACACTCGTTGCCTTACCGAACGGCACAGTAGTAGGCGGCACGGATTTGATAATTATGGCTGGCCCGTGTGCTGTTGAGGGTGAAAGCGAGATCGTTGACATTGCTCACATGCTGCGAGACAAGGGAGCTACAGTTTTACGGGGCGGCGCATTCAAGCCTCGGACATCGCCATATTCCTTCCAAGGCCTTGGCCTTGAGGGCCTTCGTTTTCTTGCTCGGGCGAGAGAGCAGACCGGGTTAATGGTGGTCACAGAGGCACTCGATTCTGACGGTGTTGATCTAGTAGCGGAGTATGCTGACATCGTTCAAGTTGGCGCTCGGAACATGCAGAACTATCCGTTGCTCCGTCGCGCAGGGCGGTGCGGAAAGCCGGTCCTGCTGAAAAGAGGTATGTCTGCGACGATAGAGGAGTGGCTGCTTGCAGCTGAGTATCTGCTAGCTGAGGGAAATGACGATGTGATTCTCTGTGAGAGGGGGGTCCGAAGTTTCACGATGCACACTAGGAATCTTCTAGATCTGGCTGCGATTCCGGTAGTGAAGTCGCTTTCTCACCTCCCCATCATAGCCGATCCTAGTCATGCAACGGGCTTGCGTTCAAAAGTCATCCCGCTGGGTCGTGCTGCAGTTGCTGCAGGAGCGGATGGCCTGATGGTCGAGGTGCATCCGGATCCACCCCATGCGATGTCCGACGGAGCTCAGTCTCTTTACCCTGAGCAGTTCGCAGAGCTAATGGAGCAGGTTGAGGCGATAGCTCATGCCATTAGCCGTGGAGTGACGGCTCCACTTGAAGTGGTTACTGCTGGATAGGTTGATTTAACAGCAGTCAGGACGCTTAAGTTTGTGCCGGAGCTCACAGTTGTAGTTGCGCGTTGACCTGTCTATGGGGCCCGAGTAGCTTCTCGGAGGGCCCCAGGTCCGCAGGGTGAGAGCCCACGAACTCCGCCAGGACCCCGCAGGTAGCAACGGTAAGTGCGGTGATTGTCGCTGCGGGTAGCCTGGGGCACCTAGAAATAACAGTTCACATTACTCGGGTATCACAAAACGTTGAGCCACAAAGCTTTAGCGCGTAAGCATAGGCCGCGTACCTTCTCCGAGGTAGCAACACAAGAACACGTTTCGGAGACATTGCGGCGAGCCGTCGCGAACAACCGAGTTGGGCATGCATACCTTTTTTGTGGTCCACGGGGGGTTGGGAAGACCACGCTCGCCCGAGTGCTGGCTATGGCCCTCAATTGTCCAGATCGGACAGATGAAGGAGAGCCCTGTGGCGAATGCGAGTCTTGTACCCGTATCTGGGGTGGGCATACAGCCCTCGACGTAGTGGAAATCGACGCGGCGTCCAACCGGGGGGTTGATGATGCACGTGACCTTCGAGAACGAGCGATGTATGCACCTTCAACGGAGGGCCGTACAAAGGTCTACATAGTTGATGAGGCCCACATGCTAACCCGTGAGGCTTGGAATGCTTTGCTCAAGATCCTTGAAGAACCACCTCCGCGGGTGATCTTCGTTTTCGCCACTACAGAGCCACAGAAAATTCAACAGGCCGCGGCCCCGATTCTCTCACGCTGCCAGCGATTTGATTTCCGACGTATCGGGGTCCCAGATATCGTGGCGCGCCTATCCACCGTACTTGAGGAAGAGGGGGCAAGTTCCCCTGAAGAAGCGCTCCGTGTGATCGCTAGGAAGGCGGACGGAGGGATGAGAGATGCTCTCTCTCTACTCGATCAGGTGATTTCTCTTACAGGTGGTGAGGTTGATCTGGACTCCGTGAGGCGAGTTCTAGGTTTAGTCGAAGATGAGCGCTATCTAGAGCTGGTTGATGTGTTACTGAACGGTCCGCACGAGGCCGTCTTTGGACTCGTTCAGCATCTTGTGGACGAAGGGTACGACCTAGTCGAGTTCTACCATGGACTTTTGGATGTTCTTAGGACGATGCTGCGCCTAAGATTGTCACCTGAGGCTGATGTCGACGTGCAAGATGACGTTCGAGTCCAGCTTGCAGATCGAGCCGAAGCTTTTTCTCCGGGTGACTTGGTGCGCATGCTTTCGGCGGCGGCAGGTCTGGAGACTCAGGGCTCGCTGCGGCGGAACTCGAATCCTCGGTTGCCGATTGAGATGTTGTTGCTGCGAATGAGTTTCTTGGAAAAGACGGTCGGATTCGAAGAGCTGATTACAGCATTAGGTGGCGAGTCAAAAACGAACAGTGGAGAGGGCTCGGGTGGTACCTCGGACGCTCAGGGTGAAGGGGCCGAAATCGCTATACCCGAAGAAGGGCAAGCGCGTAGTTCGTCATCAGTTGCGGAAGAAGACGCGGTAGCTGGTTATGGTCAACTTTCGGTGACAGAGCCGATTAATCCCTCAGATGACATTTGTGAAGCTTGGGAACTTTGGGTCGCTTCGGGTCCTAGGGTTCCAGACGGACTTGGCCCCTTCCTGCATGCGGCTTCGGTTTCCGAGGAGTCCGACGGGGGGCTGCTGATTACTCCGCCGCCGGGCCCTGCGATGGAACGTTTGGGTAGGTCGGCGGTGATTGAGGCGATCCGTGAAGGGATGAGCCCGTTTTTGAGTCGGATGCCGAGTCTTCGAGTAGCATTACCTGAGGATTACCAAGGGGGGCGAGGGCGCATAACGAGGGAAGAGGTGCACGCGGACACATTGAAGGCTCTTTACCGTCAGGAACCGCGGTTGGAGCGAGCGGTAAAAGAACTCGATTTGGAACTCATGGAGTAGGGCGAATGACAGATCTTTCTCAGCTCATGAAAATAGGTCAGCAGCTCCAAGGAAGGATGTCGGAACTGAAGGAGAACCTTGAGTCAAAATCGATTTCGGCTTCGTCGGGTGGCGGTATGGTGACAGTTGAAGTCGACGGGAAGGGTCAGGTTCAAAAGGTCCAGATCGATCCGACGTGCGTGGATTCTCGTGATGTAGAGATGCTTGAGGATCTGGTACTGGCGGCAATCAGTGAAGCGCAAAACAAGGCACAGAGTTCTTATGAAGAGGAGATGCGTAAGGTTACTGGTGGCTTTCCGATGAACATCCCGGGCCTACCCAAGCTTTTCTGATAGAGGGAAACGCCATGTCGGCGATTGATTGGCTCACCGATGAGTTTGCCCGACTTCCAGGAATCGGCTCAAAAACGGCTCTGCGCTTAGTTCACCATCTAATGAAGGGAACAAAAGACGAAACAAAGCGCCTCGCAGAGGCCCTCATTGACTTGGCCGACAAGGTGCGGGCTTGTGATGTGTGCGGAAATTTTTCTGAGCAAGAGAAATGTGAGATTTGTGTGAGCACTCGACGCGACGTGACCCTGCTCTGTGTCGTTGAAGAGGCTTATGAAGTGAGTGCGATCGAACGGACGGGACAGTTCCGAGGACTTTTTCATGTTCTGGGAGGCCGTCTGTCACCCCTGGACGGTATCGGCCCAGATGAACTCAACGTCGAATCCTTATTGAGGAGAATTAACGATTCCGAGGGTGGCATTCATGAGGTTATCATCGCGACGAACGCCAGTGTGGAGGGAGAAGCCACCTCTGTGTTCTTAGAGCAAGAGATTCGGCCGTTGGGACCTAGAGTGACCCGTCTCGCTCGCGGGATTCCAGTGGGCAGCGACTTGGAATACGTTGATGGGACGACAATCGCGCAGGCTTTGGCTGGCCGCAGGGAAATGTGACGATGAAAAAAAGTGTTAAGACTGCTGGACTGACTGTGCTCGCAGCGGCAGCTGTAGGAGCGATTGCAGCGGTGATCATCAAGGACCAGATTATACGTCACAAGCGCGATCTCTTTTCCCCTAGGACCTTAAGGCGGCTAGCGGCACTTGGCCATATCAGTAGGGAACGAGCCTCGGTGGATCTGATCCGACTCCTTCTTGACTTCATCTCTTGGGAGCCGCGGCGGATGCTACGAGATCGAGCTCAAGTGATATTAGACCGGATGCTAGACGAGGCGGAGGGTCTTACGATTGACCCTAAAGCCACCTCGGTCTGAAGATAGGAAACGTCATTTCCTACTTACGTGAGTGATGCGCTGATGGAAGGCCGGAACCCCAAATGAGCCACCGAGTGTTTAACCTTCCGAACTTTATCACGGTCAGTCGGATTGCACTGTGCCCCATTCTGTTCTGGCTAGTGATGTCGACCGATACGAGAGCGCGTTTAGCAGGATTCGCACTTTTTACTCTGGCCGGGCTCTCTGACATCCTGGATGGATATATAGCTCGTCGTGACGACTTGGTGACGGACCTGGGTAAACTTCTCGACCCAATCGCCGATAAGCTTCTACTTACGGTGACGTTGATACCGATATACCTGATTTCGCATAGAGGTGGACCTCTCGACGAATTACCATGGATTGGCCCGCTTCCTCTCTGGGTACTCTTTGTGATTTTTGGTCGTGAGTTGCTCATAACGATCTTTAGAGCATATGCCGCACGGCAAGGAGTTGTGATCGCGGCAGGTTGGTCTGGTAAGCGTAAGGCGATGTTCCAGATGTTCTTTACGGGTGCCGTTCTGCTCTGGTATCCACTCGTAGATGTCGGCCTTGCCAAGGGTTGGGAGAACTGGCTGTGGAATTTGGGTTCGATGGGTCTTCAGGCCTGGGTGCCGATTATGCTAGGATTCGCGCTCCTTCTAACTGTCTACTCACTGATCGACTACCTCTGGTCTTACCGGGTTGTGGTCGGGATCAGAGACTGACGTGTCCAAGGGCGCAGCCAGCGCCGCCGTGGTATCGGTAGGCAACGAGCTCCTTTTTGGTGAAACGCTAGACACCAATGCTGCGTGGCTTGGTCGTAAGCTAGCCACTCTGGGTATTTCTGTGGTGCGTGGATATACCGTCGGGGACGTGGCTGAAGATATCGGTTGGGCGGTGAGAGACGCTATTCAGGTAGCCGACCTGGTCCTTGTCACGGGAGGGCTTGGCCCGACTCCAGATGATCTCACAAAAGTTGCAGTCGCAAACGTTCTGGGTAGGGATCTAGTTGTTGATGATCGAGTCCGAGAGTCTTTGCAGGCACGCTATAGGGAACAGGGGATGGATGATGTGCCACCCGCCGCATACGATCAGGCATATGTGCCTGCAGATTCAGAGTCACTCCACAACGCCGAGGGCACGGCACCAGGGATATTTCTGAGCTGCGATGAAGCGACGATAGTGCTACTTCCGGGTGTGCCCCGGGAGCTTGAGGACATCGTCAGTGGCTCACTTTTGCCTCATTTAGAGAGGCTGCAGAGGGATTCCTCCGATCGAGTTTGGCATCATGTGATCCATACAACAGGTGTTGCCGAGTCTCGTCTTACGGCGCTGGTGGAAGAACGGCTGGCAGATGTACCCGATGCGGAACGCCTTGGGGTCGGGCTCGCATATCTCCCGGATTTATGTGGCGTAGATCTACGGTTCACTGCTTCTGGACTATCGAGAGACGAGGCTTTCGCTCGGATGGCACCTCTGGTGCAATCGATTGAGGGTGTGGTCAAGCCATATCGGTTCGAGTCGGATTCGGGTGACCTCGCCGAGGCTGTGAGTCAGATTCTCCGTGAGCGTGGGATGACCATAGCCACAGCTGAGAGTTGCACTGGTGGGCTCATTGCCAAAAAGGTAACCGGCGTAGAAGGGGCATCAGATGTTTTCGCTGGTGGGATTGTTGCCTATTCGAACGAGGCGAAGATCGCTCTCTTAGGTGTTAGCGCAATAGACCTCGCCGAGCACGGTGCTGTGTCTGAGACGGTTGCAACCCAACTTGCCTTGGGAGTGTCGGACCTACTGAATTCCGACGTAGGTATCGGCGTGACTGGAGTAGCCGGACCGAGTGGTGGAACTGAAGATAAACCGGTGGGAACGGTTTGGATCGCGACCTCGTTAGGAGATGAAGTCGCGGCCACAATATGTAGGTATTCTGGTGGTCGGGACGCCGTACGTGCAAAAGCTGGGCAGGCGGCACTCGCTGCGGTGTATCGCCGCCTAGTAGATGCCACCGCATAATGACTTGCTGGCTGAATCTTGTTGTATTTTCCTAGGAGATGAACCCGCGACCCAATGGTCAGAGAATGACGGACGCGCAAATCGAAAACGAACAGGAAGGGCGGGAGCAACCCGCTGAAGAACCTCAGAATGTCACCCCGGACATTCCAGAGCACGACGATGATGGAAATGATACGGAGCCGCACGTTGATGTAGCGGAATCATCCGAACTGGTGGCATTAAGAGGGGAGTTCGATTCCCTCAACGATCGTCACCTCCGGTTGGTGGCCGAGTTCAACAACTTCCGTCGTCGCTCGGAGCAAGAGAGACGGAATGTGTGGTCGAAGGCTCAGGCAGATCTCGTTGAGAAGTTCCTAGATGTGTTGGACGATCTGCAGCGTGTAGCTGAACTGGATCTTTCGAGCGCGACGGTCGATACGATCATGGAGGGGGTTGATCTTGTAGAGCGGAAGTTCGCTCGAACGCTCGAAGAATCTGGAATCGAAGTAATTGACCCTGTCGGAGACGAGTTCGACCCTGAACGAATGGAAGCCATGATGCGGGTGCCGAGTGATTCTCAACAACAGGTGGGTACAGTCGCTCAGGTACTCCAAAAGGGGTACTCGCTAAAAGATGTTTTGGTCAGGCCAGCTCGCGTAAGCGTGTTTACGGAAGGCTGACGCGGGAATGGCTGCTGGGGGAAAGGCAAAAGACTTTTACAAGGTTCTAGGCGTCTCGGAGAAAGCGAACGGAGACCAGATAAAGAAGTCTTATCGCAAATTGGCCAAGAAGTATCATCCTGACGCGAATAGGGGTGATGCTAGGGCAGCTGATCGCTTTAAGGAGGTCGGCGAAGCGTATTCCGTGCTAAGCGACGCCCAGAAGAGAAATCAATACGATCAGATGAGGAAGTTGGGATCCTTTGGGTTTGATCCCCGTGCTGGAGGCCCCATGCGCTCGCCTGGGGCAGGGGGAATGGGCTCTGCTTTCTCGTTCGAAGATTTCCAGGGCGGGTTCGGCAACGTGTCAGATCTTTTCTCATCTCTTTTTGATCTGGGGGCGAAGGGTCCGAGCGGATCTTCAAGACGGGACCAAGGTGACAGGAACCCTAGATCCCGCAGGCGGAAGGGAGCACACGTCGAATACGTTGTAGAGATTTCATTCATGACTGCCGCTAAGGGCGGAAAGATTGCTCTAGATATCCCGATCATTGAAGACTGTGCAACTTGTGCGGGTGATGGTGCAAAGCCGGGTACTGCAGCTAAACACTGCGGGGAATGCAGTGGATCAGGCACCATATCTTTCGGTCAAGGTGGATTCGCTGTAAAACGTCCCTGTCCGGCTTGCCTCGGTCGCGGCATACTTCCGGAAACACCCTGTACTTCCTGCTCTGGACGTGGAGCGGTCCGTCAGCAGCGCAAGATGTCACTCAACGTGCGTTCAGGTGTCGATACAGGCTCAAAGGTCCGCCTTTCGGGCAAGGGTGAGCGGGGACGTGCAGGAGGACCGCCTGGGGACCTGATCATTACCTATAACGTAAAGCCTCACGATTTCTTCAAGCGTGACGGCCTAGATGTTCATGTGAGTGTCCCGATCAACATTGTACAGGCGACACTGGGCTCGAAGATTAGTGTGAGAACGATCTCCGGAGCGCGGGTGGTTCTTGTGATTCCTGAGGGGACTCAATCAGGCACAAAATTTCGAGTTCGAAAACAGGGGATTAAGAAAGGAGATCGGATGGGTGACCAATATGTTGAGATCGTTGTCACTGTGCCCGATCAGCTGTCTGAGGAAGATCGCAAGGCGATGCAGGAGTTCGGAGACGCACGTGGTCTGAAGTACTGAAAGAGACTAGGTCGGAAGCTCGAACCAGGCAGATGCCCAGAAACGAAGTGATCACTTCCCATGTGGGCTTGGGATCAAACGATCCGTCCACCACCTATTATTTGCTCTTCGCAGAAGACGACAGCGGATTGTCCCGGGGTGATAGCCGGTTGAGGTTCACCTAGGCCGAGCGTCAAATTCTCTTGAATGTCAATGACATTGGCGGTCACCGCTGGTGCTCTATACCTGAGTTGCACTTGTACTTCAGCGTCTGTCCGCGGTGGTGTAGTTAGCCAGTTTAGTTCTCTGACGGTGACTTGAGTCCCGAACAATTCATCTCGGGTGCCCACCACAACTTCTCGAGTGTCGGGGCGGATGCCGAGTACGAACATTGGCTCGGAGAATCCTCCCCCTAGCCCGCGCCTTTGGCCTATCGTAAATCCTGCGAACCCGGAGTGGCGCCCCACAATTTCGCCGGTGGATCTCACGATCTCTCCGGGTTCAAGAGCCGGATGCACATCACCAAGCTTTTTTCGAAGCAAGTCCCGGTAGTCTCCCGTAGGAACGAAGCAAATTTCCTGAGACTCGGGCTTGTCAGCAGTGCTTAAATCAAGCTGACGTGCTCGTTCTCTTACCTGATCTTTTGTCAACTTTCCTAAGGGAAAAAGGAGCCACGGTAGGATCTCGTTTGGAAGGCCCCATAGGAAGTATGATTGGTCCTTATCCTCATCTAGGCCTCGTAACAGAATCGTCTCGTCCGGACGATGCGAGACTCGCACGTAATGCCCTGTAGCGATCCGGTCGCAGCCGAGGGCTTTTCCCCGTGCTAGAAGATCTCGGAATTTAGTGTTCGAGTTACAGCGCACGCAGGGATTTGGGGTCCGACCATGAGCGTACTCAGAGACGAAATCGTCGATAACGTCCCGTGTAAAATCCTCCTCAACGTCGAAGACATAGTGGGGAATATCCAGAGCGGATGCGACCCGCTTGGCATCCATGATTCCGTCTAAGCCACAGCAAGTCTTGCCGTGAGCCGGGATATCAGAATAGCAGAAGGTTTTCATCGTTACGCCCACGACCTCGTGGCCTTCCTCGACTAGCATTGCGGCTGCTACAGAGGAATCTACGCCACCTGACATTGCAACTAGAACACGACTCATGATACTCCCTCTATCCGGCGGTCAGGCCGCTTAACCTAGACCAGACCGCAGTCACTGCTTTCGCTCCCGAGTCGACTTCATCCTCCGTCGTGTCACGGCCTACCGAAAGACGGATTGTGGACAACGAGTCCTCGGGACCGTAAAGAGCTGAGATCACGTGACTGCTTTTATGCGCCCCACTGTGACATGCGGAGCCACCGGAGGCGGCTATGCCCTCCAGATCAAGAGCCGTTAAGAATACTCCCGCGTCCTCGATATCGGGAATCCCCACGCTTAGTACGTGGGGCACTCTCGGTGCAGTTCCGCAGTTGATCCTTAGCCCTGGAATATTGCTCAGGAGTCGGGCTTGGAGGCGATCTCTCATCATCTCCATATGGGCTGAGGCTGAATCCAGATCTGAGACTGCGAGATGCACAGCCTCTGCGAGACCGACGGCGCCCGCGACATCTTCCGTTCCCGGCCGCAACGACCGTTCTTGACCTCCACCGAAGATCAGAGGTTCGACTTGGATACCGTTACGGATGTAGAGAACGCCACACCCTCGCGGGCCACCGAGCTTGTGTCCGGTAGCTGTTAGAAGGTCTACTCCTAATTCGGAGACGTTGACCGGAACTTTGCCGACAGCCTGAGATGCATCGGTGTGCACTACTACGTTGGACGGTTTCCCCCATTCGCAAACTTCTGAGAGAGGGAGTAGCAGACCCGTCTCGTTGTTTGCCCACATGAATGACACTAGGCAGGGTGGCTTGCTCGGGTTAACGCTACTGAGGTCCCGCCCAATCGTGCCCTCGGGTGTTATTGGAATCGTCCGCAACTCGGCTTCACCTCGGTTTTCAAGCCATTGTGCAGGCTCAATAACAGCACTGTGCTCAATTTCAGACACGAGAATGAGTGGCTTCGAGTCAGGAAAAGTATGTGCTAGCGACCTAGTCCCTCCTATCACTCCCATATTGTCTGATTCTGTACCACCGCGAACGAAGATGATTTCAGACGGATTTGCCCCAATGGCCGAGGCTAGCTTAGCACGAGCATTTTCGAGTGCGACTGAAGTATCTTGGCCCCACTGATGGCTGCTCGAAGGGTTTCCGAAGCGATGCCAAAGATATGGCTCCATTGCTGCAATGACTTCGGCACGGATTGGAGTCGTTGCGGCGTGGTCAAGGTATGCCGTAGACATGTTCGAATGAGGTTGATTGCTTGGGTTGGGGCGCCTGGTAAGTTAACCGGGCTAACGCTAGCAACACTATCTAATCCAAATGTTGAGAATTTCTCCACCGTTTCCTTTTGGACAGCCTAGAACTTTTCGGGCGACATTGCACGGGACCGTATTCTCAGGGCGCGATGATCACATCGAACAGTTACAAGATGGAGACGTGCTGAGACTGATTCCGGACCCACCGGTTCAGGATGCTCCTGAGGTTTGGGCTCATATGGAAACCGGTGAACCGATTGGTCATCTCCCTCCGGATGTGAGTTGGTGGTTGTGGCCGTGGATGGCCGAGGGAGGAGCGGCAACTGGAGTGTTGTTGTGCGTCCGAGGAAGAGAGGTTCCTTCATGGAGACGACTTCTTCTGGAAGTTTCCTGTGTGACCAGTTAGGGGTCAGAACGTGGAAACGCCCAAATCAGACAGTTCGTCTACCTCAAAGGTCTCATCAGTGCGGTAGGGTTCTCCGTAAGGGGTGCGTATCAAAGAGCCATAGTGAGCTGTTTTAGCCCGTATTTGGGCGAAAAGATCACGCTCGCCTCCAGGAAACACTTCTCCGGCTTGTATAGTTTGATCGAACTGAGACACGTACTCGGAGATGGCGTCGAGCTTGAGGTCCATTTGCTCAGTGATGTCGATTACGAAGTCTGGAGGTGAGGCGTCTTCTCGAAAGGCAGTCGCATAAACGAGCTTATGTGGACGGTGGGGTTCACCTGGGACGTCCAGCTTTAGTAAGCCTGAGAGAAAGCAGGCATCTCGAACTAGTTCTGAAGCGACGCGGTGATCTCGATGGCGTCCAAATTTCCAATGTGTGATCACCACACGGGGCCGAAGTCTGCGGAGAAGCTTGGCGACGAGGAGTCGTGACTCATGGTCGTTCTCTAGAAATGCATCAGGAAGCTCAGCGCAGACACGGACTGCAAGCCCCATTACAGCACCCGCGGCGGTGGCTTCACGAGCTCGGATGCCTACTGAGCCTGAACTACCCATTTCACCGGCAGTAAGATCAACGACTCCCACACGTTTACCTCTCGAAGCGCTCTTAATAAGAGTGCCTCCGCAAAGTAACTCTGCATCATCAGGGTGTGCCATGATCGCCAGCAAGTCGAGTGGCGGGTTTAACTCACTCATTAGCTATTCGAATCTGAGGGCAGCGACTGGCTCAAGCCGGCTGGCTCGGTATGCTGGGAGAAGTCCAAACAGCATTCCGGTGATGGCGGCGGTACCCAGCGATACAGTGATTGCCCATGCGGGGATTTCTGCAGGAAGGGGAGTAAAGTTAGAGACGGCTTCAGACATTCCCCATCCGATCAGCAGGCCGACGGCTGCCCCCGCACATGTCAGCAGTGACGCTTCTAGCAGGAACTGCCATAGGATCTCTCTCCTAGTGGCACCGACTGCTTTTCGGACCCCTATCTCCCGGGTCCTTTCAGTAACCGAGATCAACATGATCCCGATCACACCTACTCCACCGACCAGTAGACCAGCAGATGCTAGGAGTAGGATTACTAGAAAGAAAACTCCGGTGAGTTGGTTAAAGAGATCGGCGATCTGCTGCGTCGATAAAAGAGCGAAGTTGTTCTCTTCTCTTGGCCCTAGACCGCGTATTCCTCGCATGGTGGCAATGACATCGTCCTTTACCCTATCGACTGGAATCCCTTCTTCCGGCACGACCGCAACCTGTGCCAAGAACGTGCCTTGTCTAAGCCGTCTGACTGATGCCGTCCATGGCAAGATAGCCCAGTTTTGAAACGCGGTGCTGAAGATGTTTTCTGCTGGCTCGTACACCCCAATTACTGTGAACGGCTCTTGAGTGCCGCCTCGCCCGTTTCGGTTCGTTATTCGGACCCGTCTTCCTATCGGATCCCTTTGTCCGAAAAGCTGTTCGGCGAGGCCCGTGCTTATGATGACTACGGCTCTGTTCTGCTGGAGTTCGCCGGTTGTGAAGTCTCTACCAACAGTGAAATCACCTGGCTGATAAGCCGCCCATCCTGCTGACGTACCGGTTGCCGTGACATTGTCCATGCGCTCACCTTCAAACTCAATATCTACCTGAAACGC
This sequence comes from Gemmatimonadales bacterium UBA2960, assembly GCA_002348465.1. Taxonomy (GTDB): domain Bacteria; phylum Gemmatimonadota; class Gemmatimonadetes; order Longimicrobiales; family Gaopeijiaceae; genus UBA2589. Next base: position 14,058 of record DEBI01000129.1, read on the forward strand.
TCCGAGATCGAATAGCGCATCTGAGACAGATGGTAGTGCTTCGATTTTCCGGGCCTCTTCTGGCTCGATCTCGGGCTTGCCCCACCATGGGGGGCGTTGCCCGTCGTTTTCTATGGAGATAGCGGTGAAGTCGAACCGCATAACGACAAAATTGTCCGGTCCCGCCGATTCAAAAGCCTCCATTACCGTAGAACGAAGTCCAGTCATGAGTGCACCTATCGCGACTACGACTGAAACCCCGACGGCGACACCGAGGACCGTTAGAATCGATCGGAGCAGGTTGGCTCGCATCGCATCCCTTGCGATACGAAAACCTTCAGTGAGAGCTGAAAGACCGCTGGCTCCGCGATCTAGTCTTTTTACTAGATCATTGTCTGATGAGAGGTTTTTGCTCATTCGTACCTCAGGGCGTCGACAGGGTCGAGTTTCGAGGCCTGAGACGCTGGGTAAACGCCTGCGATTATTCCTACGGTGAGTCCCAGAGTTACTCCCAAGGCGATCCAACGAGGAGCTACCGCTGCAGGGATAGGTGATACTGCTGCAAGTATTTGGGCGATCGTCAGTCCGACACCGACGCCCAGAGCCCCTCCGATCGTGCAGAGGGTGGCTGACTCAATTAGGACCTGGGTTAGGATGTCTCGGCGCCTCGCCCCTAGGGCTTTACGAACGCCGATCTCTCGAGTCCGTTCCATGACGGATACGAGCATGATGTTCATGATCACGATCCCACCGACCACTAAAGCAATTGATACTAGCATCGGCAGAGCTGTGAAGAGCATTCGCGATATGTTGTCCCAGAAACTGATTGCCTCGTCGGCTGTTTCTAGGGAAAAATCGGGTTCTTCTGTGGGCCTAAGCCTATGCCGGACCCGCATGATCCCCTCTACCTGGAGTTGGATGTCTCTGAGTTCGTCGGGATTGAGGGCCTGAATGACGATGTTGTCAACGTAGCCGCGCGGTGCCGTAATAGATCTAATCTGCGACCGCGCAGGAGCGATGACGATGTTGTCCTGTGACTCTCCGAAAAGGGATCCTCTCTCCTCAAGTACCCCGATTACCCGGTAGGGAAAACCCCGAATACGGACAGAGCGCCCCACTGGCTCGAGTCCCTCAAAAACTTTTTCCGCTGTTTCTGAACCTATGACTAGGACTGGTGAGCCAGACTTGTCCTCTTGCGCTGTGAATGCTCGCCCTTCGATGATATCGAGGTCCCGGATCTCAAAGATCTCCGGTGTCGCGCCAAGGACCTGCACTCCACTCGCCGTCCGGCCATTGTCGCCCACAATGGACGAGCCCGTCCTGCTCTCTACCCCTACCTGTGCAGATAAGATGATTTGTTCCCTCAGAGCATCTGCGTCAGCAAATGTGAGCCGAGGCCTTCTCTGCTGCTCACGGCGTGCTTCCCGGCTCTCGTTGATGCTCACCGAAGGCGAGCGTCGAAGCGTGACCGTGTTAACCCCAAAGAGCTGAGCGGTTAGATCTTCTCGGATGTATCTGTCCAACCCTTCAACAACGGTGACGACCACGATCAAGAACATCACGCCCAGGATGACGCCTAACAGGCTGAAGAACGATTTCAGCTTTTGCGTTACGAGCTGCTGAAACGCGAGGGTTACGCCCTCCCAAATGTGCACGAGTTCCTAGCGCCCCACGGTTACTCTCAAGACGTTTTCGGTGATCACTAGAACCTGATCCTTAAGCCACCTTGGGACCCGCTTCCGTCTTTCTGACCTTCTTCGCCTTCTTCCACAATCACTGAAATCGCATCACCGTCACGTAATTCTCGGATGCGCTGGTACGGTCCTGAGACAACTACGTCGCCAGTGGACAGTCCAGACAATACCTCAAAATATTCCTGACCGGCGATACCCGCCCGGACAGGCTGGAAATACACTAAGCCGTCTTGCACAAGAAAGACCCCTTCGACGTCGTCATCATCTGATCCGTACTGGCTAGCTGAATCGCTCACCTCGGCGGCGTCACGCACCGTGAGCGCTATAATTGGCACGCTGACTGCGTCTGCTCGAGACTCAACAATGATGTCCGCCGTCGCGGAAAGGTCGGGTCGGAGTGGGACATTCGTTTCATCGAGCGTTAGTACAACTTCGAAATCAATCGCTGCTTGCTGGTTGCCTTGTTGTTGGCTCGGTGGCGTGATGGCTGAATTACCGATTTCCGTTACCTGACCGGAGAATTCTTGATCTGGAAAGGCGTCGATACGAATCGAGGCTCGGTCACCCAATGAAATCATGGATACCTCTGTCTCATCCACTTGCACGACGACTTCTATAAGCGAAAGGTCTGAGATTGTGAGGACGAGTGATCCTGGATTGTTCATCGTCCCGATAATAACGGTCTCGCCTTCCTCTACGTTGAGTCTCGTTACTTTTCCTGGCATGGGGGCGCTGAAGATGGTTTTCGAGAGACGATCCTCTGCTTCGTCTACTCCGGCTTGCGCCTGAGAGACACCATACCGAGCGGCTTCAAGGAGTTGTGTTTGAACCTCGACACGGGTTCGTGCGTCGTCTAACTGTTGCCGACTTACCAAGATTGAGTCCCTGGCTCGGAGTTGGACAAGACGATCTTGATCCCGCGTCGCTTGAGTCAGATTGGCCCGTTGCTGGCCTTCTTGAGCTTTAGACTGTGCCAACTGGGCCTCAGCTCGTGAGAAGGCTGCTTGGTATTGATCGGGCTCCAAGCGCAAAAGCGTTTGGCCAGCCACGACGTCATCTCCCTCTTCGATGAGGAGTTGGGAAACGCGAGCGGAAACGTCGGATGAGATGTCGACAGTGCGTCGAGCTCGGATGTTACCGCTGGCCGTCACGAACTGCACAAGATCGCGTGTTTCGATCATCTCGGTTCGAACTTCTATCCCGTTTTGGCGTCCACGTGTAACAGCGAGCACGGTGGTCGAACCGAGGACAATTGTGATTACAAGGCCTATGATGAGCTTAGAACGATTCGCCATTATTCGCTTCAGTTCTGAGAGCGTAAGGAGGCTCCGACGAGTGCCTCGAGATTTGTTACTGTGTCGTGGTAAGTGAAGATCGACATTGTTCGATCCGCGTCAGCCTGCGCGAACAGCGTCTGTGCGTTGACTAATTCGACGAATGTTGTCGCACCCAGTTGGTACCTTTCCCGGGCCAAATTAAGCTGCTGCTGAGCCAGTTCCCGGTTTCGTTCTTCCAGGAGAGCGCTCTGATAAGCCGTACGGACATTCTCCAGACCGATCGCGAGGTCGGCTTGCACTTGCAGTTCTTGCTCACGTATCTGCTGGGAGAGGTCCTCCCGCTGGAGCCGGGCGGCTTCAATGTTTCTCTGTCGACTCAGACCAGAAAATATCGGCACGCTGAGTGTCATCCGGAAGCTCGGTGGTGACCCTACGAAATTGAAAGGAAATTGATCGTTCGCCGATATGATCGCGTTACGATCGGCTTCCGTGAACGCAATTTGACCACAGTCTCGCGGTGGCAGCGGATTAGCGAGTCGGGAATACAGTTCGTTGTTAAACGAGCAGTTGGAATAAGCAGACTGGACTTGAGCTTCCTGTTGAGCGATTTGGAATGCGGTGGTGCTGGCTTCTCGAGTAAAAGCGCTCCACCCTGTTGAAAGGTTTAGGCTGGGCATGTACTGCGACCAGGCTGAACTTACCCCGATGTTGGAAGCTTCCCAAGAAGACCTTCGTCTCTGTAGCTCCGGGTTTCCGCCTCCCGCCATTGCGGATAACTGAGCCAGGTCCCACGTCGGCTCCGTTAGTTCGAACTCCGTAGTGGTTTCGAAGTCTTGGTCAACGGGTTGTCCGAGTAGTTGCAGCAGTCTCATTCGAGACGTATTTGCCCGATTTTGGGTCTGAAGAACAACGACCTCTGAACGTCCGACTTGGACGTCAGCCTGAGCCACATCGATTGGTGTGACCTGCCCAACCTCTAGCTGGCCCTGTGCTAAGCGCAGATTAAACCGGGAGTTCTCAAGCTGCTGCTCTGCTACTCTAACGGCATCCTCTTGACGCAGGAGCTCTACATACGCCGCGGTTACTTGCTGTAATAGGTTTGACTCGGCCACCGCAATACCCGCGATAGTCGAACGGCGGTCAGCTTTTGTCTGTTTTGGCCCGAGGATTGTTGCCCAATTCAATGAGTAATTGAGGCCGAGTGAATAGCTAGAACCGTAATAGGACGGCAGGTCGCTGAAACCTAGATCTCCTAGGGTCAGGCTTCCAGGGAGTTGCGTTTCACCTGAGCCCTGCCAACTCAGTCCACCCGCAGCGCTCGCGCTCGGTAGCAACTGACCCCATGCTTGCCGGACGTTCCAATCTGCTAGTGCTTCATCATTCCGTGTCTGCAAAAATCCTGGATTGCTTGATCTTGCGATCTCAAGGGCTTCGCCGAGGGAGAGACGCGGAGGTATGGTCTCCTGAGCTGAAAGCGAGCAAGGTATTAGAACAGCTATAGTCCATGAGAGCAGAAGAAAGTTGTTTCTCATCTTATTAGGGCCGTAAACGCCAGCAAATTCAGAAAGTTTGGCTGAATACATCTTTGGGCTCGATCCTTCCGCTTTATGCCTCAGGAGGGAGGCTTTTCTGATTGTTCTAGGGGAAAAGACATACTCTGTTCCCCATTCGTTGAGACAACCAGAATGATGAGCAACGATCACCGTGCTTCTCGCTTCCACTCTAGCCGCTTAAAGATAAACTCAGTTTTGGAATTACCCTACCAGGTCGGTTCGTTCGGCGATGTAGCCTAGGCTTGGAATCTCGACCCGAAGAACACGTCCTTGGCGGTCATACCAGACGGTATGGGAGACACCCCCGTCTGTTGTGAAAATGACGCGCTTGGCCTGGATTTGATTTCTTCCTAGCCGGATTGTGACTTGGGAAGATTCGCCTGCGGTGATGAGACCTTGTGAACTGGTTCGCGGTTCTAGCGTGTGGACCGTTCTTTCGGAACGTAGGTCGCGGAGGAAGTAATAGTGATGAGCGACTTGGAGGTCGAGAACACGTGTGTCTGTGTGTGCTTGGAATTCTCGGTCCTCGGCCCCTCGGCCGGACCGAATCGTTGCCACGTAACGTCGTTCCGATCGGGCGACCTGAACCTCTACTGCGTCCAAGCCGGTGACCGAAACCTGGTACCTGACTGCTATCCCGTCGGGTGGCGCGGCGTGCAGAAGTGGGCGCATTTCCTGTCGCCCTTCGGGACGACTGAGTGCAACCGTACCGTTAGCGAACAAGGCATCTTGGCGTCCGACGCCGGGGCGACGAATCACGAAATCTTCAGTGCCAGACGCCAGCCCGTCGATGCTTACGGAAAATGTGCCTTCGTCAACCACTACTCCTTGAGCGATGAGGTTGGCCGGGCCGAATGCGATCACCGCCGCGGTGAGATATGTTTTCATAGGTGGTCCTACCCGAAGAGCGCTCTGCGGGTTCGCCCACCACCTGCCGTCTATCCTTCGATACTGAGGCTGTCGACCTGACTTCGTGCGCTCCATCTTTTCCGACTCCTATGTCAAAAAAGGATCTTTGGGTGCGATCACCTCGTAGGAAACTTATTAAGTACGTGCAAAATGCCCGAGCGTTCGAAAATCGCACGGGTGAACTGTTCGAGGATGCAGAGGGTTGTTCCGGTAGAGTAGAGAGGTAAGGGTATGCCGCTAGAAAGACCCAGCAGACATGACAGGGTGCGGATTAATGCAGGGAGAGCTCTGCCGATAGGATTTCGCGAGAGTATTAGCAGCATATGAAATCTGTGAACATCGAAAGAGTTGAAGCAAAAGATTTGCCCCGTATGGTGTCAAAGCTCGGGCCTTGGTGCTCTGCAGCTACTCTGTGGATCTGGGCTGGGACGTCCTGGGTCTGGTTCCTTCCGATCTCCGCCGGGTTCTTGATGTTATCACTCCAACCTTTTTCCATCACTGGAAGTGGTTGGCGTTTAGCCGGTCTCTCGACATTAGGGATAGGTATTGTCGTGGGGTTTTCGGCAGAACATCAGATCACTTCAGTTGTCTCTGATTGGGATCAGTACTGGAACCAACGGGTTGACGAAGTCGGAGTGCTACTGCGCGAAGAATTGGAGGAGCGAAGGCACAGTCTCGGGACTGAGGTTGTCGAAGAACTCGTCCGTCTTTCGGATGCGGACGAGTTAGACTTAGGCAGTGAGGCCATGATCCAAATGAGGGCCCGGGCACGAAGCTCGGCTCTTGCTCTGTACGATCGTGAAGGTGAGTTGGTTGCGTGGGATGGGACACATCGCGGACGGGTTCCGGAAGCAGTAAAGCGAGGACAGCGACGAGACCTCTACAGAGACCTACCACTATTCGGGTACCTCTATGTCACGTCGACAGCCTTGGACGGTAGTGTGGCGGTTGCCGCTTACCTGCTTCGAGCTTCACTGCCGGAGGGTTTGGGAGCGGAGATGGGAGATCTTGCTGGCCGTTTCTATGCGGAAACTGGAGAGCGTATTCGGATCACCGAGGATGATCCGGGAGTTGCTGAAGCGGTTTGGGATCTGGCCCTCGACGAAGGGCGGCTTCTCTCCGTGGTGCTTGAGGAACCCGACGTGGCCGAACGAATCAATGTGCTAGAGTCGAGGCGGGCGTTCCTTGTCGCCATGTTGGTTGCTTTTTCATGGGTGCTCCTTGCTGTGGGGGGGCCACTTACAGCGTGGGAGGCTGTGACAGCTGCTGGTGCTGTTCTGGTCGCGGTGGCCGTTCTGCCGATGGGGTCCGGAACGCCTATGGAACCTGCCTTTTCGGAGCCCTTATATCAGCTCCCCGGTCCGTTGGGACTGAGTGCCGGGCGTCTGGCGCTACTAGTTCCAGTTTTATTCCTCCTATGTTCAGTAATCCCGCGCCGCAGGGCCTTTGCGTCATTCTGGTTCGCTGGCTTGATCGTGTTTGGGGCGTTCGCCCCTGTTCTCCTGTGGCTTGGAGAGGGTCTGACGCCGGCTTTGCTCTCGGGCGGGCGTGCAGAATGGATGACGTATCAGGTAGCCGTCTCAGGCATCTTAAGTCTTGTGGCCGGCTTTGCACTCAGTTCCACTCGGGACGGAGGTGGAGGACGTGGCTGGGTGCTCTTGGGATTAGGAACAGCTTTGACTCTGATGGGAGTTGCTGGTGCGTGGGGCGCGCTGACGCTCAGTCTTCCGGTCTTGTTTTCGATCTTGTGGGCTATTCCTGCGACCATGATCGCCAGAGGACTGCACGCATGGATTGGATGGCAAAGGGTTACGGTCACTTGGGGCTGCGCAATTGTGCTCGGATCCTTTGCGGCCATCCCAGTGGTGTGGGGGCAGAGTATTGAGGCGCGCCTTCAGGTTGGCGAAGGCCGTCTGTCCAGGCTAGGAGCGCTCGAGGATAATGAGGTTGAGGGCCGGCTACTGGACTTGGCTAGAATAGCTGACTCACT
>DEBI01000085.1:0-1925 GCA_002348465.1 Gemmatimonadales bacterium UBA2960
TTCGTCACGGTCGACTACAAGCACCACACGGCACAGGAGCTTACGCGTGTACGGACCGCTCTGTACAGCTGTTAAGTAACCTTAGAGTATGAAGATTCCAAGATCACTTTTCCTCGGGTGCAACCTCGTGCTGTTAGCCACAGCTTGCGAGCAAAGCGATGTGCTCAAGGACCGGTTCCGTGATTTGACACCCTATGAGGCCTACTACCAGAGCCTATCCGATGCCGGACTCGCTGAATCAGCCCTAGTACGTGACTGGCGAGCTGCAGGAATAACCGCGGTAGAGAATGCAGTGCCAGTGTCTCTTCCTTTTGAAGAGCTAGGCTTCCTGATCAGCAACGCCCCCAATGCCATGGCCTATCGAATCACCCTAGGCCGAGGGCAGCGACTCACTGCCGAGGTCGCTCTCCAGAGTGGCGAAATTTCGCGCGTCTTCGTCGATCTACTCAGAATACCCACTTCGCCTAGTCGCCCCTTGCGACCTGTAATATCGACGGACACGCTCCCTGGAGTGTTTGTACACGAACCGTGGAGAGGTGGTGAGTATATCCTGCGGGTGCAGCCTGAATTGTTACGGGGTGGGGAGTATCGAGTGACCCTTCGCTTAGAGCCTCAGCTTGCATTTCCGTTGGAGGGGCGTGACATGCGAGCTGCCTTAAGCCTGTTTGGTGTCTCTCGTGACGGAGGGAGGAGAGCCCACGAAGGCATAGACCTCTTCGCACGCAGAGGCACCCCAGTTCTGGCAACCTCAGCGGGGACAATCAATCGAGTTTCCGTAACAAATCTTGGCGGAAAGGTTGTCTGGCTTCGAGACCCCGTCCGCAATGCGAACATCTACTTCGCTCACCTCGACAGTCAGGCCGTTCGAAACGGCGACCGAGTGGACGTGGGCGACACGATTGGGTTCGTGGGCAACACAGGGAATGCTCGGACGACTCCGCCGCATCTGCATTTTGGAATCTATCGGCGCGGAGAAGGCGCTGTTGACCCAGCTCCGTTCATTCGCCCAGTACCCAGAGGTCGGCCACCAACCATCTCGGCTGATCTCCATCGACTAGGGTCTACGATGCGTATCCGCCACGATGGAATCCGTTTACGATTGGCGCCAAATACAGGTAGTCCGGTCATCCGAGAGCTAACCGAGCACACACCCGTCCACGTTCTTGCTGCGTCAGGAGATTATTTCCGAGTTCGGCTGCCCGACGACGTTCAAGGATACGTCGCAGCGAGGCTAACAGAGGAAGTCTCAGACCCGCTTGAACGACTTACTGTGTCGGGGATTACTCAGACCGCTTGGATAGCTCCCACAATTAACAGCCATCCTGTTGCGGAATTAGATCGAGGAACTGAAGTCTCGATCCTAGGACGCTTCGACGGGTACTTCTACGCACTCGACCCTGTTGGGAACCCTGTATGGCTGAAGACTGAAGAGTTCCAAGAACAGGATTAGGTCAGGCAGGCTCAGCTTTCATAGCTATAACTGTGTCCCCTGCCTTTATTTCGAGGGCCTGTCCGGGCGACCCCACTATAACGGCCCCGCTGGGCCGTACTACAATGAGTGGCACGGCCTCTTCGCCATGCTCCCTAGTCCAAGCACCGAGCCCGATCTCCCCTGTCCACCGTTCCGATATGAAACGCTGACCAGAAGCATAGCGACGATGAATCTCTTCGTATGTTAGGCCGGCAGAGCCCAGCACCCGCGCTCTTAGTCCGGGAGCGAGCTTGGAGGAATCGCCCTGCGAACCCCTCCCGGGAGAGAGTTGAAAGAGATTCTGGCGCCCAAAAAGATGTAAGTAATGCCTTGCAGAGAGCGCGTTCACTTCATCGTTCGCGGTTAGAGCCAGCAGGTTACCGATGACAGGCAAATCCAGATCCTGTGAAGCTTGATCGCTCAGGACACTTCCGTGGTATACCGGGAGACCGCT
>DEBI01000085.1:2334-3751 GCA_002348465.1 Gemmatimonadales bacterium UBA2960
GCCAGCCCACGCGCAAAAGAGTGAGCACCAATTATGAGAAACCCATTTGGATTTCGTTCCGCAAGTCCCAGCCTTAAGGCAAGCGGACGTCCTATCAATCCATATATCGCTACAGAGCCTGCAATCACCAGAAACATGATCGGTACGAGTTGCTCCGCCCCCGCGAATCCCTCCTCCTCGAGCCGCAACGCAAATACCGCAGTCACGGCTGCCGCCACCACTCCACGTGGCGCCATCGCGGATACAAACAGGCGATCGGGCCCCTTTAACCGCCCATCCAGCGTGCATAAACTCACGGCTAATGGACGAACCAAAAGGACTAGAATCGCAAGGAACAACGCAAATCTGAGATTGATCAACGCTGCCAGGGCGCTCCATTCAACACCCGCAGCCAAGACCACAAACAGTGCCGAGATGATGAGAATCTGGAGGTTCTCTTTGAACTCCGTAATGTGTGTGATATCAACACGTTCCTGATTAGCCAAAGCCACACCCATTACCGTTACTGCCAACAAGCCCGACTCATGCTGAAAACCGTTAGCTAGTGCATACCCCAGCAGAGCTAGAGCCAGTGCCGAAGCGGAGTGCAGATGATCCGGTATCCAATAGCGCTCGAGGCATATCACCAACAGAAGCGCTGGCAGTAGTCCAAATAGCGAACCGAAGACTATGGTCTTTCCGATGCCTACAAACGCAGATGCGACTGCTCCATCTACCAAGGCTTCGAAAACCAAGACTGCAAGGACAGCTCCGATAGGATCGATAAGGATCCCTTCCCACTTCAAAACTGCACCGCCTGGACCGGTGGGTCGAATCTGCCTCAAGAGGGGAATCACAACCGTCGGGCCTGTGACCGTGAGGATTGAACCAATAAGGATGGCTAGAGGCCAAGAAAGTCCTAGCACGTAGTGAGCGGCTAGTGCTGAGAACGCCCAGGTTATCGTCGCGCCTAGTGTCACGAGCCTTCCAACTACCCGGAGTTGACCTCCCAATTCAGGGAGGTGTAGTGTCAATCCGCCCTCGAAAAGCAGAATAGCGACAGCGATCGCGACCAAAGGGAGTAGCAAATCCCCGAACATGGCCTCCGTAGGGATCAGCCCAACACCGTCCGGGCCCGCTAGCATACCAAAAATCAGCAGAAGCAGGATCGATGGAAGCTTGAGGCGCCATCCAAGCCACTGGGCTGAGCCACCGAGAACCGCTACCGATACGATCCCGACGACAAAGGTATCATTCACACCTAATACCCCCCTTCTTGAGTCGCGTCATATCCACGCCTCAGTTAGTGATCAAAATCTGCCGGACCTATTCTTGCCTAACATCATCAAACAAATGCCCCGGCCATGACAGGAAGGGCCTGGCCGGGGCAAAATAGTTACGCATCACGTAATCAGAAGACTTCCTCACCCTATAGTTA
>DEBI01000085.1:4135-12558 GCA_002348465.1 Gemmatimonadales bacterium UBA2960
TTCTGACATGTCAGCAGCCCCAACGTTCACGGACGCCGCGACCGTTCCCAGGGGGACGTCACCATCACCGTAAAAGGTAAACACCACGTTAACGGTGGTCCCTTCCTCCAAAACTTTATTCGTGACCGAACCAGAAACTCTAGCCCCACCCCTTGGGAACCTTTGCATCTGGAACCCATCTAGACTGACCTCAAGTGCTGAAGCCGCGTTCATAGCTTCCTGTGTGCCTTCCACGTCTTCGGCTCGGTTGGCTGCTTGAGCCAGCATTATCCAACTGTTTTGGTTGTATGGATCTAATTCGGCCCACCTCTCAGCGACAGCTGGAATTGCGCTGTACGCTGAGTCCAAATTAAGAGAGCGCGCCCACATCTCGACCGCATCTCTATCTGTTCTGTTGAGTTCAGCCGCTTTGCCAAACGCCGCGGCGGCATTCACATAATCGTCCGCGTTATAGAAGCCTACCCCAATAGCAAAGATCGTCTCACCGTCTAGGCCGGGTTGCTCTAGCAAGTCGACGTAAACCTCTAAGGCCTCCTCTTCCCGCTCACCTTCCATTAGGACCTGCGCCAATCCCCTAAGGTGATTCGGGTTGTCAGGCTCTGTGACCATCAAAACGCGGTAAGCATCTGCTGCTGCATCATACTGAGCATCCGCTGCTAGAACCTGTGCTCTGAGCAATGGTAGGACCGCGGCCTGCTCCTGCCAGCCAGCCATCGTCGCGGAATCGGCTACCGCTGCAGTCTCAGACGCCATAAACCCATCTACTTGCTCCATGAAATCGAGCGATCTTTTATAATCGCCGAGTGAGCCATAGAGCTGCGCGACCGTGATCATGATCTCAGGGCGCTCTTTGAAGATTGCATGGGCATCCTCAAAGATCGCCACCGCACCTTCGTAATCTCCAGCGCCTATCAAGGGTGATGCTTGGTTATAGAGATCGATCCACGTGGACTGACGAAGCGGCTGATCCTGGAGCTCGTAGAGCGGATAGAGCTCGTTTGCCTTATCAAAGAACGCACCAGCTTCCGGATACTGGCTTAGCCCTAGCGAGGCTAGAGCTGCCAATCGGTATCCGAGCGGATTGTTCGGGTTCTCTGCGATTTCAGCCTCTGCGTTCTGTAGAGCCATTCTATAGTAGGCTTCTTTTTCAGCCGCATCCTCTGTGTCCTCTGCGTCCTCTATCGCGTCTTCAGCGTCTTCAGTGTAATCACTATCACGGGGACGCTCCCCTACTTGTGCGGACAAAGACCCTCCCACGAATAACATCAGGAAGGCTAGTAGTCCCAGTCCGGTTGCTACCCTCTTCATTTACTGAGCTCCATTTGGGTGAAGAGTCATTTTCGCCCAGATCGGCCAAACGATCAATATGGTCCAACGGTTACGTGACCCTCGCACTAGATGATAGCCTACTTCAAAGACCCCCGTACTAAAGCGGCTTGTCCGGGTTTGCGATAGTCCGCCACATGTGCGCACTCGGGCTATTGTCGTAACCCAAACCCTCAGCTGGCTGCGCAAAGTTACGCTCGATAATCTCAATGAACGGGTCCAAGGTCAGCTCAACCCCCTCTTCAAAGGCATACAGGTCACAGACCGTGATCAAACGCGCTTCCATGTACCACTCATGGTTGGTCGCGTATTCTGCCGCCTGACGGATATAGTCCGGCGGCACGTAGTCCTCACCGAAAATCCGAACGTAAAGGTCCGGATACTCGTAAGACACCTCAGGATCTGGATAAAACCTTAGCGCTCCGTGGTATCGAATTCCCCAAGTAATGCGCTCATCCACATACGGTTCGTAGAGCTGGGCTCCCCACCACCCATGATCCGCACGAATTAACCCCTGCACACCATCGTGTAGCAGGCAAGCCATAACTGTCCGCTCAGGATACCCACTTCTAAGCGCATGGGTGGCACTCTGAAGGCAATGTGACTTGGCTGCGAGTCGTAAGTTGAAGAAATCCACGAGCGTTGGTTTTTCCGGCATCGGCTCAAGGGGGAATTCCGAAGCTCGCAGGAGATTCCCTGCTCCACGCGGCCCTGGAACCTGCTGTTGCGCTGCCTCGTCAATCTGATCAAGCATGTAGTGCTCCAGGGCCTCAGCCTTCTCCTCTGGATCCATAAGCTCCAGGGCACCCACTCCAACACTCGCTAGGAATGCTTTGCGATCAACTTCAATCATGCGGCCTCCATCCGTAGGACGAGCTCAGCGATGACCGTTCGTTCAACGCTCGAATCCGTCTCATTCTGAAGGACATAGTTGGCCGCGCGGATAAGGCCGGCAAGGGAACCCCGCGCGCTGTCTGATCACGAACCCCGTCACCATAGCGGCGTTTTGATATCGGGCATTTACATCACATTTGCATAGAAAAGCCGGAAACCCGAATAAACACAGGGTTCCCGGCGAAGCGGGAGACCGGGCTCGAACCGGCGACCCTCAGCTTGGGAAGCTGATGCTCTACCAACTGAGCTACTCCCGCGGCAGCTGGAAAAATCTAGCTGGGCCAACCGGACGGTCAACATTTTTGAAGAGCGCGGCGATCGAATGAGCAGCCCCACCCCCCCCTATTTCAAACTAGATCAGCCCGGTGTATACCCGTAGCCACCGACCTGTTCGGCCGAGTCGAACTGAAGATTAAAGACCTGGGCCATATCAACCTGTCCCGCAGTCATCGTTTCGACCACGGATCCGATTGGTGCTCCATCATCGGCGTAAAAGATGAACCGCAGATTGATAGCATCCCCTTCTTTCAGATTCTTGTTTACCAGTGAGCCTCTCACCTCCGCTCCTCCGTTTCCAATTCTGCGAAGCTGTAGGTCGCTGACGGTGAATGAGAGGCTTTCGATAACTGAAATCACCTCTTGAGTAGTTTCAGTGTCACCGTTTTGATTCGCGGCTTGTGCAAGAATTAGCCAAGCATTCTGACTGTTTGGATCGAGCTCTGTCCATCGCTCAGCGACAGCTGGGATGGCACTATAAGCGGAGTCTAACTGCAATGACCGCGCCCACATCTCAATCGCGTCGCGATCGTTGACGCTCGCTTCAGCGGCCTTGCCGAACGCTTCCGCAGCCCTTCTGTAGTCGCTGGACTGGTAGAAACCAACCCCGACAGAGAACAGAGTCTCCGAGTCCAGTCCAGACATCTCGAGCATATCGATGTATACAGCCGTGGCTTCCGCATCCTCGCCGATCTCCATGAGGATCGCCGCGAGTCCGCGCTTCAATTCTACATCAGTAGGATCAGCCGCAGATAGCTGGCGATACGTCCCAACGGCTTGCTCGAAGCGGCCGGCATCGGCAAACACTTGAGCACGAAGTAGCGGAAGTGGTTGGAGTTGCTCCTTCCAAGAATTAGCCGTCGCAGAGTCTGCCTGTAGCATTGTCTCTGAACCGGCGAATGCTATAGCTGTGTTGAGGTTTGCTATAGCGGCATCGTGGTCACGGAGTTGGGCATAGATCTGACCCAAAATCACATTTGCCTCGGGGCGACCTTTATATATGTCGTTCGCCCATTCGAAGAACTGTGTTGCGGTCTCATAGTCACCCGTCTGCACATAGGGTGTCCCTTGTTGGTACAGATTCATCCAAGCCTGCTCGCGCACGGCCACCAGTTCGAATTCGTATAAAGGACGTAACTCAATGGCCTTTTCTAGGTATGCTCCCGCATCCACATAGTTCTCAGTGCCGATCGAAGCGATACCGGCTAGTCGATAAGCCAAAGGATTGAGCGTATCCGCTCGAATTGCCGCCTCTGCCAACTCCCGCGCTTGAGCGTATAGCTCTTCCGCTTCATTCGGTACAACCGCATCCTGCGCTGCTTCGATTGCATCTTCAGCGGCTCTTGTATTGTCAGTGTTTCGAGGGTTTAGACCAGCTGCCCCACCGCTGATTCTCGACATACCCTCACCGCCGCTGGCAGACGCACATCCTGCTATAACCAGACTGAAAACAGAGATTAAAAACAGCCCAAAATCTCTCACTCGGATTTCATTCATTGGGACCTCTTGCAGAATGCAGCTGCTATCAACAGAAAAGGAGCTAAAAAAGCACCCACCACGTGTACCCGACGGGCACCCCACCCATCCCGAAATTCTACGCTAAAGGAACCGTATCGTTTCAACCCTATAGATTCTCACCTCCCTAGGTAGGTCAGGATGCGGCTAGCCAACGCTTCTGAGACACCTGGGATTCGACTTATTTCCTCTCGTGTAGCCGCCTTAACTCCCCGGAGTGACCCGAACCGCTTCAACAATAGTTGCTGACGCTTCGGTCCCACTCCTGGGATCTCTCCCAATTCCGAACGAAGCGTCCGCTTAGTGCGGAGTTTTCGGTTGTATCGCACGGCAAAGCGATGGGCTTCATCCCTTATCCTTTGCAGCAGATGGAGCGCTCTGTGGCGTCGGTCTAATCTGACGGGATCCCCGCGCCCCGGGAGGAACACTTCCTCATTTTTCTTAGCTAAAGCAATAACGGTCACGTCTGACATACCTTGAGCGCTCAGGGCTTCCACCGATGCGGACAATTGTCCTTTGCCACCATCGATGACTGCCAAGTCAGGGATCGGACCTCCCTCTTCTTCCAATCTACGGAAGTAACGTCCCACCACCTCCGCCATAGACCGATAATCGTCATTCCCCCAGTCCCCCTTCACACGCATATGACGATACAGCCCTTTCCTCGGCTCTCCATTTTGGAAAACGACCGCGCTACCCACCACCTCAGTCCCTTGGGTGTGTGATATGTCGAAACAGACCATAAGCCTCGGTACAACTTTAAGACCCAATTCATCCTGAAGCCTGAAGAGTGCTTCCTCTGCCCGATCAGAAGCGTGTAACTCTATGGCACTGTCTTCTAGCACCTGCCGAGCGTTCTGCTCCGCCAATTCGATTAATCGAGCCTTTTCTCCTCGTCGAGGGACCAGGACTTGTACGCGACGCTTTGCAGTTCCCGTTAAAATGTCTTGGAGCAGGGATCGGTCCTCAAATCCTTCTGACAGAAGCACGTACTCCGGAAGGTCTTCCAACCCGAGGTCACCCGCACTGAGATAGTGCCTCGATACCAACGAGCTTATAAGGGTGGCATCCGATTCCTCTCTGACCTTCTCGAAACGTTGCACTTCCCGTCCCAAGAGCAACCCGGCGCGGATCTTCAGAACGACGCCTGCACCGAGTTCTCCGTCTCTCGCCACTGCAACTACATCAAAACTTCCTCCCTGAGCCCGATGCACGCGTTGCTTCTGGGCCAGGCTATCCAGCCCACTAACGATATCTCGCATTTTTGCGGCCTGCTCAAAGTTCAGACTCGCAGAGGCGTCTCGCATTTCCTCCTCAATTTCGGCGCGTATGCCTTCCGTATCGCCGTCAAGAATTCGAAGGATTCCATTTATCATTTCCCTATACGAGGTTTCGGCCTGAAGACCGACGCAGGGTGCTAGACAGCGACCAATGTGGTAATCCAGACAGGCCCTCTCCGGCGTGTCTCTAGGTAAATCATACCGGCACGATCGGACCGTATACATGCGCTTGATCAAGTCCAGAGCTTGGCGCATCGGACCCACTGAAGTGAACGGACCGAAGTATCGACTCCCGTCGTTAACCACCCTCCGGGTCACTTCTACCCGCGGGAAGGCCTCCTGAATTGTGACTTTGATGTACGGATACTTCTTGTCGTCTCGAAGTAGGATATTAAAGTGGGGACGGTGCTCCTTTATGAGGTTCGCCTCGAGTATGAGAGCCTCACTCTCACTTCCAACGACAATCGTCTCCACATCAGAGACAAGCCCCACTAGTCTCTGATTTTTTCGAGACAGGTCCTCCCTTCTGCGGAAGTAACTGCGGACGCGGGTGCGTAACACATTTGCCTTACCCACATACAAAACCTCATTTCGATCATCTCGAAATAGGTAGACACCCGGCTCTTTGGACAATTTGGCGAGGAAGTCCTCGGTCACAGGCACCTTACTGCCTCGATGTTCTGATTGGGATCTTCAAGCCCAAGCTGATCGTTAAACCGACGTAAGTGAGTCCGAATGGCAACAGTGCAACACAGGCCGTTAGGGCTGGGTGCCACGTGGGCAGCAACGACTGGACCACGACTCCGGCCATGGCTGCAAGAGCTGCGGCTAGTAATAGCCGCAGCACTAATCCGCGAGCAACACCGTGCTGGCCTATACTGCGATTCAACGAGCGTCGCAGCATTACATACTCAACCCAAGCTCCTGAACTGGAACCGAATGCAAGACCCGCCGCCCCCAAGCGTAGGGTTGAGAACCCTAGCTGATCAGCGGGGAACATGGCCAGAATCCCAACGCCAACGGAGATGAACACCCTCAAGTACGCCATCTTAGCGGGTGTGTGTGTATCGCGTAACGCGTAGAATGCAGAAGAAAGCACTCGGGACGAGGCTGATGCGGGAATTCCTAGCGCATACATCGAAAGGACTGACCAAGTAACCAGGGTCTGCGCTTCACCGAAGGCTCCCGTCTGGTAAAGAGCACCTACGATGAGATCCCCCATCGCGAGATAACCAATAGCAGATGGAACAAGAAAGAAGAGAGCCCGCTGGAGTGATTCAGACACGCGCTCAGCTAAAGCAGTGCGGTCTTGGGGTCGCATCCGAGATAGCTCTGGGAGTTCGGCGGCTGCAACGCCGGTTCCGAAGAGCGAAACGGGTAGATTGCTCAGTGTCTGCGCATAGCCCATGACAGCAAGCGCTCCGGGTAAAAGCCTACCAGCGAGGATCATATCAATCCAGCTACTCACGTTGACGATCCCACGCGCGCTTACCACGGGAAGAAAATTCCGGACCGCCTCACGGATACCGGCTACGCCTTTTCCCAACGAAGCACTCATTCCCGTCACGTGCCGGAGCAAAAACGGAACCTGCACCATGAGGGTCGTCGCTCCCCCGATTAGCGCTCCCCACGCCAGAGCCACGACCAAAGAGCGCCCCTCTAAATTCCAGTAGATTGACCCGGCTACCATCGAGACGATCATCGCCAGATTCCAGAACACTGGAGCCACAAAAGATATAAAAAACGTCCGATGACTATTTAAGATCGCCAGGGCCCATGCGGAGATCACGAAGAGTCCCGTCATCGGGAAGAGAATTCGAACTAAGAGGACGGTTAATTCTTGAGTTTCCGAATCCCACAGAGGAAAGAATGCGCCCACTAGAACGGGGGCGATCGCTATCCCGACTAGACTGAGCGCGCTTGCCAGGACCGCAAGAATTCCGAGTGACGCGCCCGCAAACTTTGCGGCGTCGCGATCCCGACCTTCTTGAAGAAAACTTGTGTAGACCGGGATCAGCGACGCGGAGAGCGTTCCTTCACCAAGCAGGTTCCTGACCACGTTAGGCATACGAAGGGCAGCCCACCATGCATCAGCGAAGCCACTAGAGCCAAAATAATGTGCGAATACCCGTTCCCTGATGAACCCAAATAGTTTGCTTATAAAAATACCGGATCCAACAGCGATCGCACCCCGCCCACTCTTCGTGGGCGTATCGGTGCATTCGGGAACGGGGGCGTTACCAGTCACATCCAATCCGGGCCAATCAGCCGTCTTCTTCTCTCAACAGGGCGTTGACGCCACTCTCGATACGAGATCGCTCAGTGAGCAGGCTATGAAGGAACTGACTCTCTTCCTTTAGGCTCATTAGTTCATTTGTCAGGCGGTCGACCTCCGCCTCTAGATAGGCTATCCGATCTATAGTCTGTTCCGGCGCTCCGTTGGTGTCGCGCCGCTCCAAGCGCGTCGCAATCGCCTGTGCGACCGGAGACTCGAGCACAACAGCAAACAGCGGGATCAGTATGACTAGAATGAGGAATAGCTCAGGGAACATGCCAGAACCTACGGAGCTCGGGGGGTGACTAACAGACGCATCCTATCTTCCAGCGTCGGGTGGGCGATCGAGGTCAACTTCGAATCGTTCATACAGTGTATCAAGAAACGCGCCACCATAGCGGGCCAGGTAGTACATAGGACCCTGTACTCGCTCAGTGGGTTTTCCGTTCGGCATCAAATGGACCTGTGCTTTTTCCAGCTGTGAGAGGGCGATTGCGCTCTTCCGCTTCACCGCCTGCGCAACCTTAGATTCTAAATCTTTCAGTGTGCCGAACGCCTGATTGCGGAACTGCTCAGCAGAAGCCTTAAGGGTGGGATCTACGGCACTTACCGCCACCTGTAACTCGCTGACCCCCTCACTTATGGATGCCCTGAGTTTACCTATGGCCTCCTTACTTTCAATAGGGATTTCATCATGCGCGAAACCACTTGCGATCTCATGAAAGGGGCGTTGAAGGTCATCTAGCGTTACGTCAAATTTTTTGAGCACTTTGCCGATTTTCTTCTCAATTGTAGCAACACTGAATCTAGGCCACACAATAGGCATCTCTATCTTGTGCGCCTTGAAATAGTCACTC
>DEBI01000127.1 GCA_002348465.1 Gemmatimonadales bacterium UBA2960
ATCGAATCTTGCCTAGAAGAGCGCTTCGGGTGGATCTCTCTGGACTTCGTAAACACATGCGTGGTTACACGATCAGGACCAGCCGACGCATTAGGATCCCCCGCCCTTTTGTTCCAGTGGATGGAATCCGCAAGGCCTCCCGGATGGACTTCTTTGAAACCCGCAGACATCTCAGCGCAACGAACACTTCACATCGAAGCGCTGAACCTTCGTGTCGTCCTAGACCAGCTCTTCACTGCGCATTCGGCCGGCCATGACCCAAAACCGACGACAGAGCATGCCCTAGGACGACCAATCTCATGGACGCTCGCATCCAGTCGACTAGCACACAGCGAGAGCGGCACCCTTCTCATTGAAAACCAATATGCTCCTCTCCATGCAGCTGCAGCCCTCGGGCCAATCGCCCAAAACGCAGTGGAGTTGATCCAGTCCGTAAGCCAAGCCCGACTGCGGCGCTGCGCGGCACATCTGTGTCTGCGATGGTTCGTCGACACGAGCAAGGGCGGGCGGCGCGGATGGTGCTCAATGGCTACATGCGGGAACCGTGCTAAAGCCGCCAGGTACAGAGCTCGCCAAGAGCGGGACACTGCGGAAGCCTGAGCCTCGCCTCATATCGATTTTGCCGCCCCAAAGCTAGAAACGACTGCCGAGAAATTGAACCGAGAGGCTCTAGCGCAAAAGCATACTGACACGAGCTTCCACCATTCTGATCAGGCTGACGTCACCGGTCTCACGCGCCTTCGAAAGAGCTTCAGACGCAGTAGCCCTTGCATCGGTCATCGAGCCAGTGAGAGCCTGCGCTAAGGCAAGCACCGCAAGCGCTCGAACGTTTTGGCGATTAGACATCACCACCCCTTGGCGTGCGATGATCAATGCGGACTGTCCGTCTCCCTCCTCGACATAGATTTCTGACATCTGGACCAATGACGGTATATGGTCGGCCCTATACTGCAGTGCCTGTTGGAAATGCATGGTCGCCGAAGCCAATTGACCAGAACTATACGCCTGTTCTCCAAGTGAGAACTCTAGCGCAGCCATATAGGCCATGTCTTCCGCGTCATGCTGCCACGCCTGAGCCTGCAAGAGCTCGTCTCGATCAGCCTCGCTCCGCGGCAAAACCTGGAGAATCAAATCCGCCATCTCATCGTCCGAATTCGATCCGTAAACGACACGCTCCGGCGGATTGTTAGGGTTTCTGGGGTTGCCAGAAGAGTTATCGAAAGAGAATTCCTTTAGAATCGTTGTGCCAGCAGGCAGGTAGACCGGCTCTAGAAACCGATAATCGTCCTGCCAATTAAAATCCCAGTCGGGAATATGGATCAGGGAAATCTCCTCGCCACTTGGAAGCACAGCCGTGGCGCGAAGATCCTTCCCGAGGTAGTGAGCGTGCGGATACACACTTAACACGTCGACATCAACCGGCAGAGTGAAACTGTTGGACACCGCATGGTCGGGTGTACCTGCTGGGATGTCGATCTGGAGTGAGCTAACGACCACGACTGCCGGGTGTCGTGTTGGCGCTTGGTCTGTAAAATAGAAATCAACCTCAGCCGTAACTTCCTGCGGTGCCCCAGAGGTTTGCATGTGCAGCTGAACAACCAAGTCCGTCCCTGGCTCCAACCGCCAAGCCATCCCGTCTAGAGGCCGAAGCCTCGTCTTGCCAGGAGTCCACCCGATGAAGTGACCATCGGGGTTCCCAGCGCCACTCAAGAGGTCCATCCCATCAAAGCCTGGCTCGGGATCTTGCAGGTCAAGCTGACGAGACGACGGTGTCTCATCGACCATAACACGTGCATGGTGTACAGCTGTCCTACTGCCTGGGCGCAGTTCGACATGCTCAACCCATCGTGTGGTCTCCACGGGGATACCTACCACTAAGTTCCGGTACACATCGCGACCTTCCGCCGGAAGATTGTAGGCGGGCAACGTCAGCGTCAGATCAGGAACTCCAGGCTCCCACCCAGCTTCATCATCTGGTACGAGTGGTTCTTGGCTGAGGGTTCCGGGCGGTGCGCCGCTCTCCCACCACTTGGTGAAGAGCTCTACCTGGCGATCTGTAAGTATACGCTCGCCCTCGAACGTCCCATGATTCTCGCCGGGAAGCCATGGTGGCATCCTACGCAAAGAGGTCATCCTCGCTATCTGATCAGCGCGCTCCGCCGCGTCTTCATAAGACAGCAGTTGAAAAGGAGCCGACGGATTCTCCCCATGACAATCGAGACATTCACGGACAATGATCGGTGCAATGTCAGATGACCACGTGACCACATCTGGAATGGGCTCCTGATCTTCACCACCAACCGAGCTACTCAACCAAACCAGCACGACCACGACGAACGTACCCAGAGAGACGAGAGACACTCTCGTTCGATACCAGTTTTGTTGTTTCCTGGAAGCCTTACCCGTCATAACATCTCCAGCCATAAGCAAACATCGACCGACTTGGCACAAATCCATGGCTACGGTGATTATAGAGCCATGAACGCTTTCGGTCGCCTTTGATGTGACACATAACGAGACACTCAATCCCAATGCGAAGAACAATCTTAGTCATTCTCGTAGGTATGATCGTGTCGGGATGCCACACGTTCCAGCCGACGTCGATCGCTGAGTTGACCCCAGGTCAAGACATTCGAGTTCGAGTTTCAGGTGCATTTTCCGACTCGCTCAGCTCAATCGTACCTGGTGACTCGCGATCTATGGAAGGAGCGTTTGTCGAATCGACGGAAACATCCGTATACATGGACGTGCCCGTGACATCCGAATACGAAGGGATGCGCCTGCAGACACTGAGCCAGCGGATAGAAATCCCTGCAGGCGAACTCCTCGACATAGAATGGAAGCAACTATCGGGCAGCCGTACCGGAATCGCCGT
This sequence comes from Gemmatimonadales bacterium UBA2960, assembly GCA_002348465.1. Lineage (GTDB taxonomy): Bacteria > Gemmatimonadota > Gemmatimonadetes > Longimicrobiales > Gaopeijiaceae > UBA2589. The sequence continues at coordinate 2,876 of DEBI01000127.1, forward strand.
CGGAACCGTCGTCGCCCTTGCGAGCGCAATTGTTATTGGTCAACTCAGTGGCGACAAAGGCGGAGGCTCACCCCCCGGAGTTCCTGGACCTGTAGACTACATGACCGCTACCCCATCACTCAGTATCGGCGACGTGATAACGTGGATTCGGGGCCTCTGGTGAAGCTGTTAGATTCCAAGGAATTAGGCCATACAGATAGAGATTTCGGTAACCCGTATCACCCCTCCAGGAATGGCGACGTGAAATCAATCAATTCAGCAGTGGTTCGTTCAGCCGCTTGTTTCGCCCTTATCGTGATAAGTCTTGCCTGTACCCGAAACCAAATCACCCTAGGTGGCCCGCTGAGCCTTACGGTATCTAGCAATACGCCTGTCAGTGTCTCTGACAGTCTCGTTCTTCAGTACGACGTTACGGGTCAAAACCTTGCCGGGATGCAGGTCCTGTGGGGGGACGGTCAAATCGATTCCGTGGCCTTTTTGGGTGCCCAAACCGCCGGAGGCCGGCGTCCCCATCTCTACGATGCAGAAGGCACCTATACCATCCGAGCCACAGCGGTTGATCAGTACCAAGGGAGCACCGTTTCGGAGCTTTCGGTGACCATAACGCCATAAGCTTAAGTCACAATGAAGTGACTTAGATGGGC
>DEBI01000141.1:0-788 GCA_002348465.1 Gemmatimonadales bacterium UBA2960
GCAGAAAACGTTGCATGGGACACTCCACAATGACGTTGAACGAAGGCTCAGAGGCACGATGGGCGCCTCCCTTTGATCGTGCAAGAACAAAGGTCTTGAGCGCCAGTCAATTCGTCTATAGGTTCCCTACCTGAGAATGAGTTTCAATCCTATATAGAAATGAGTTTCATTCACAATTAGATGTTATTGCGCACCTTACTGATGCTGCCTGGGCTAGCACCCGGTCCTTACATCACCGCACCCGATTCCCTTGAACTGGTCCGCGAAACGTGGGTCATGGGAACCCGCTTGGTTATCAGCGTTGAGAGGGATTCTACTGGTGCGGAAGTAGATGCTAGCGAAGCCGTGCTCGAAAACATTCAGGAGGTCGAAAAGCTCCTGAGCACATGGGACCCGGCTTCCGAGCTCAGTAGACTCAACTCATCTGAGGTCAACCAAGATGTGATGCCGACCTCCGACGTGGCAAAATGGCTCTCCCGGGCTTCAGAATTAGTAGACAGGACGGAGGGTGCGTTCGACGTTTCCATCGGGGCTCTAATCAACGCATGGGATCTGAGAGCCGATGGGAGACGACCAAGTGCTGTTGAGCTAGCACGTGCTCGGGAGGCGAGCGGGAGTAGAGCGATCTCCATCGACCGAGTAACGGGCCGAGTCACCAGGCACGATCCCCAAGCCTGGATCGATGCCGGCGCCTTCGGAAAAGGGGTCGCACTCCAAGAAGTGGCGAATTATTTGAAGGAAAGCCACTTGAAAATTTTTGTCGACCTAGGCGGTCAGCTGTGGCTCTC
>DEBI01000141.1:1172-3647 GCA_002348465.1 Gemmatimonadales bacterium UBA2960
CCATCGCATGCTCCTGCCCCCCGGACATTCAGTTGCAACATCCGGCTATTCGGAGAAGGGAGTTAGAGTGGAGGGAGAGCGTCTTGGTCACATCCTTGATCCCCGCACAGGCCGTCCCAGCGCTACGTGGGGAAGTGTAAGTGTCGTATCAGATGATCCCATTGAGGCCGATGCATTAGCTACCGCGCTCTACGTCATGGGTCCAAAAACAGGACCCTTGTGGGCCGAGAGTCACGGAGACGTGGCCGCACTTTTCCTCATCGAAACCCCTAGTGGAGTGCGCGCAGAATGGACGACCTCCATGGAGCCTCTAGTGATCCCGGCTCAGGAACAAAAGCAGAACAGAATTAACCCATAAACCTTTGTATAATCAGAGTTAATCTTATGCCAACATCAGTAACAGAAGGCCGAAATCAACCGCAAAGAGTAACGCCTAAGCTTAGGCATGCACTCTTAACTATTGCCACTGCATCGCTAGTATTTTCCCCTATCGATGCACTTGCACAGGCTACGACTGATTCTACTCGGATTTCAGAATTAGAAAGACAAATTGAAGCTGTCTCCAGAGAACTCGAGCGACTTGATCTCGGCGCTGATGTAGTTCAAGCCGACTCATCCGCCTACGGGTTTGGACCAGCTGCCTCCAAGGTGTATCAAATCGAAAGCGGGGTCTCAATCGGGGGATACGGTGAGTTCCTTTACGAGAACTACAGTACAGAAAGAGAAAACGGACAAGCTTCGGGAGCACTAGATAAGCACGACGCATTACGCGCCATCATTTATCTCGGATACAAGTTCAACGATCGCTTCATCTTCAACTCGGAAATCGAAATCGAGCATGCGAAAGAGATCTACCTTGAATTCGCTTACCTCGACTACAATCTGTCAGACAACTTCGGGCTTCGCGGCGGAATGCTTCTGGCCCCACTGGGACTCGTAAATGAGCTCCACGAGCCCCCAATCTTTCTTGGCAGCGAAAGGGCGATCACCGAACAAAGAATCATTCCCACTACATGGCGTGAGAATGGGTTTGGAGCTTTCGGCGGGAGCGACACCTTCTCTTGGCGCCTCTATGCTATGAACTCACTAAACGGCGCAAATTTTGGCGCGAAAGGGGTCAGAGGCGGCCGCCAGAAAGGCTACAAGGCGCTGGCTGAAGACTTCGGCATCGCAGGGCGATTGGATTATACCGGCACCCCTGGGCTCCTCGTAGGTTTATCGACATACACCGGCGGAACAGCGCATAATCGAGAGATTGACGGTCGGAAGGTCGACGGTCGCCTTACAATCTGGGATGCTCACCTAGACTACCGGACAGGTGGCTTCTGGCTTCGAGGCCTAATAGCAAGTGCGACGATAGGCGACGCAGCTCGACTCAACTCTCTTGCAGGAAACGCAGGTGACGATGGGGTCGGTGAAGAGATGGGAGGATGGTATGTACAAGCCGGTTATGACATACTTCGTAACACCACAGCCTCACACGAACTTATACCATACATTGGGTTCGAACGTGTCAACACACAACAAGCGGTTCCAATGGGCTTCTCCATCGACCCGTCAATGGATCTCAGCCTAACAACCATCGGAGCTGCATGGCGACCGCTCCCACAAATCAGTCTCAAGATGGACTACCAAATTCACTCGAATGAAGCCAGTACAGGGGTAAATCAGTGGAACGTAAACCTCGGTTGGCTCTTCTAGGCCAGCGAGTGAGCGGAACGGTGGCCACCGCCTTCGCGCTGGCCACCGTTCCGCTCACCGGCCAGCTATCGCAAGATCAGGCACTAGCGCTGGCCTTTCCATCCGCGGCAATAGAAAGACGGACTACGTATCTAGACGATGACCAGCTCGAAGAAGCCCGTCGTCTCGCAGGGAATCGAGTGGAAATCGAATCGACAATCTTGGTCCACTATGTCGGACTCCAAGACGGAGCGCCCATCGGTGTTGCATATTTTGATGCACACCGGGTCCGAACTCTTCAAGAGGTTCTCATGATTGTGGTTGGCCTAGATGGAAGGGTAGATCGTGTGGAAACAGTCTCTTTTCGGGAACCTCCAGATTACGAGGCACCCCGACGATGGCTCGAGCTTTTCCAAGGACGAACTCTGACTTCTGACTTGTCTATGCGGGGGGATATTCCAAATGTGACCGGAGCCACCTTGACCACCAATGCAGTAACAACCTCCGTTCGCAGAGTCCTGGCGCTCCACAACGTCGTGCAACCCCTCGGCAAACCAAGGTGACTCGCTTCCAAAGGCGACTTCTCTACTCGTCGACCCTCATCGCAACCGCTTCCGGTACAATTTATTTCATAATGAAGCGCTTTATGACCCCGGTAGACACTTGGGCTGTGATCAATCACCCACTCGAACCTTGGGCTCTCAAACTCCACGTGCTTTCTGCTCCGGTCATGCTGTTCGCTGTAGGATTAATCACGACACAGCATATCTGGAGAAGTATGCGGTCGAGACTACC
>DEBI01000076.1:0-864 GCA_002348465.1 Gemmatimonadales bacterium UBA2960
GAACACGCCTACCGGACCGCGGCTCACCGATACCGGGCGTGAGTCCGCGTTGCGTCTAGTGCGTACCCATAGGCTCTGGGAGCGTTATTTAGCAGACCGAACCGGAATTCCCGCAAGCGAATGGCACGAAGAAGCAGAGCGAAAAGAGCACACCCTGTCTGAGATTGAGGTGGACCAGCTAGCATCGCGGCTTGGTCATCCAGCTTGGGATCCGCATGGAGACCCAATCCCGACGGCAGGTGGAGAGTTACCATCTCTTGATCGCAGCACCCTCTCGAAGGCGCAGGCAGATTACACTTTCGAGATAGTCCACCTCGAGGACGAGCCGCGAATAATCTACGACGCACTTCTTGCGGACGGACTAGATCTAGGGACGAGGATCAGTGTGGCTAAGAATGACGACACTGGGGTCGTCATTAGTTCGAGAGGGCGGGAGTGGCACCTTGACCATGTCGTAGCTGGCAATGTGACCGTTCGTCTGCTACCGGAAACGGAGAGTGCTGACGAGCCAGTCAGCACTCTGCTCCATGTGGATCCGGGTGCGTCAGCAAAGGTCGCCGGTATTTCACCGGCATGCCAAGGTTCACAACGCCGTCGCCTTCTGGATCTCGGTGTTGTTCCGGGCACAACTGTCGACGTGGTTTTTGAGAGCGCTGCTGGTGATCCGGTAGCCTATAACATTAGGGGGGCCTTGATTGCCCTCCGTCGTGAACAGGCAGACTGGATCCAGGTCGAGTTTGATTGTGACGCGCCGAACGGAGAGGTGTTGTAATGGCTGCATTCTCATCCACTTGCGAGTCGTGCGCACAGCACCGAGAACAGAGTTTGGTCCGTCTGGGCTTGAGCCCCGACCGGTGGGACTAT
>DEBI01000076.1:1255-1678 GCA_002348465.1 Gemmatimonadales bacterium UBA2960
GGCCTGCGACAGCATACCGGGAACTGGCCTGGAAAGACGGTGGTTAGGGCCGAGGGGGTGTTTGGGTACGAAGGTAACCGTACGAAGGTCGTCGATTTGCCAGGGACGTACTCACTTCAGGCGGTCAGTGTCGATGAAGAAGTTGCTCGCGACTTTGTTCTTTTCGGTCGGCCGGACGTAACGGTTGTGGTCGTGGACGCGACCCGGCTCGAGCGAAATCTTAATTTAGTGCTCCAGATTCTAGAGATCACCGACAGAGTTGTCGTGTTCCTGAATCTCATGGACGAGGCTAGGCGCAACGGGATTGCTCTAGACCCGAGCAGGCTGGAATCAGATCTAGGTGTTCCGGTTGTCACTGGCACGGCGCGGGAGGGTATAGGGATCTCAGACCTGATCGAGGCTGTGCATGAAGTTGCTACTGGT
>DEBI01000076.1:2110-3602 GCA_002348465.1 Gemmatimonadales bacterium UBA2960
CCAAATACTCGTTGGGTATCGTTGCGCCTATTGAACGCAGACGAGGCAGTGCAGGAAGCCGTGCGATCAGGAGAACTGGGCCAACTCACTCGTGATGATTCGGGGGAAGTGATAAGAGATACGCCAGAGCCTGAACGTGCGCGTGTGCTGGATGCCGCGACTCGGCTGCGTTGGGAACTTCCCCCTGATTTTCAAGACATTGTGACGGCGCGCTCATATGCTAGGGCGGAAGCCATTGCTTCACATGCGCAGAAGAAGGGTTTGGTGAAGGCCGCCTTCACGTTTGACAGAAAGCTTGATCAGCTGCTGACCAGCCGGCTTTTGGGTTTCCCTTTAATGCTTCTCATCCTAGGGGTTGTCTTTTGGTTGACAATTGAGGGAGCGAACGTCCCGTCATCAATGCTCGCCACGTTGCTGGTTGATCAAGGTCATTCCTGGCTGAAGGTGCTTTCTGCTGCTGCTGGAGTGCCTTGGTGGCTGGACGGTTTCATGCTAGACGGAGTGTATCTAGCCACCGCATGGGTGATCAGCGTGATGCTTCCGCCGATGGCGATATTCTTCCCCCTTTTCACGCTATTGGAGGACTTTGGCTACTTGCCACGTGTGGCTTTCAATCTGGACTCAATGTTCAAGAAGGCTGGAGCGCACGGTAAGCAAGCTCTCACTATGTGCATGGGTTTCGGTTGCAATGCTGCAGGCGTGGTCTCCACACGCATCATTGATTCACCGCGCGAGCGACTGATTGCGATTATCACAAACAATTTCAGCCTCTGTAACGGGCGATGGCCGACGCAGATTCTTGTGGCCACAATCTTTATTGGCGCATTGGCACCGCCTCATCTTGGGGGAGTTGTCAGTGCGGCCGCAGTTGTCAGCATCGCTCTCCTTGGTGTCTTGATGATGTTTCTGTCCTCGTGGATTCTCTCTCGCACAGTTCTGCGCGGAGAGGCTGCTAGCTTCAGCCTAGAGCTCCCGCCTTACCGCCCACCGAGACTGCTTCAGACCCTCTACACGTCAATCATCGACCGAACCCTGATCGTGCTCTGGCGGGCGGTTGTGTTTGCAATTCCTGCCGGCGCCGTGATCTGGCTCATTTCGAATGTCACGATCGGAGGGCCCAGTATAGCCGAATACTCTGTCCAGTGGCTTGAGCCGCTAGGAATGCTTCTGGGCCTTAACGGAGTAATCCTTTTGGCCTATGTAGTAGCCATCCCGGCCAACGAGATTGTCATACCAACCATTCTAATGATGACCGTCCTAGTGACGCCGGAGCTCGCCGATCAAGGAGCTGGGGCAGGAGTGATGTTTGAAGAAGACTCGCTGGTAACGACCGGGGCACTTCTGCATGCAGGTGGGTGGACGCTGTTAACCGCAGTGAACCTGATGCTCTTCAGTCTTCTTCATAACCCCTGCTCAACGACGATCTATACCATTTACAAGGAAACGCGATCCATTAAGTGGACGGCGCTAGCTACTACGCTGCCAGTGTTCA
>DEBI01000062.1 GCA_002348465.1 Gemmatimonadales bacterium UBA2960
TTTGTAGAAACCTTTCGTGCTTGGACTCGGCACAGTGCTCCTCAGGGCCTCTACTGGAGACTCGCCCGAGATATACCAATAAGAGCTCCTGCCACCGCTCCATGGATGTATAGAGAGGCGCTAGATCTGGAACTGGAGGACGCGCAAGGACAGCGCTACAGCGCCACGCTCCCGTATCTGGAGCCTAACACGGTGTCCATTGAGCTTGGTGAAGAGGAGCTTTACCCTGGATTTTCTGTTGTTATGGAGCGCTTCAACTTTAATGTCCTGCGCCCGGATGACGGACGACGGGTCGTCCTGCTTCAATGGCTTGATTTTGAGTATGAGCTGATTCAGGACGTTATGGACCTGATCGCATACAGCGAGGCTCAAGATCTGCTGGACCACACATTAGTGATTGATGTGACAGCCTCGAGTGGTGGTTCGAGGGGTGCGTATGCTATTCAACGTCTTGTCGATAGGCCGTTCCGGACGACCTTTGGCAACCTTCGCATTAGTGACGCCGCTATTGAAATGATCGAAGAATGGGCGGTAGAGCCCGACCGCGATGTTCCGGAGGTTTTCGGCCTCAACGAAAGCCGTTCATGGCTTCATGCCTGGGCTCAAACGAGCGCCAAGCAGGACGTCGAGGCCGGGCTGGCCTACACTCGTGCAACACCGTTTAAGCTCGCGCACCTTCCGCACACCTCAGAGGATGGAATCCTCACGCCGGCGCCGGTTCATTACACTGGTCCTGTAGCTATCATCGGCGGACCAAACGGTGGTTCACATCTTGATCAATTTGTCTCGATGTTTGCCGATAACGGCCTCGCATTCACGATTGGAATGCCCACTGGCGGGTATAGCAATACGTGGGAGGCAGAGGAGACACTCTATTTTCCTGGTACAACTCAACCCGTTGTCCAGTTCATGTGGAATGTTGGACACACCCTGCGGCCGAATGGAGAAATCCTCGAAGGAAATGCCGTGCAGCCAGAGGTGTACGTACCCCTGACTCGGGAAAATTTCCGGACCTACCATCGCGATCTACTGGGAGCAGCCTTGGATAGGTTGAGCCGACCAGTGAGCTGACCAACCGCCGTCAGTGGTTTGCGAGTTCATGCTCCCAGGGGTGACGATTGTGTGCCCCGTCGCAGAAGGGCTTGTTTGCAGAAAGTCCACAACGGCATAGGAAGAAAGGCTTTCCTTCACGCGTTTCGATCTTTTCACCCTCATGATCGATCAAGGTAATTGGACCTTCGACCTTGTATGATCCGGTTTCTGAGACGGTGATTTGTATTTTCGGTTCAGGCATTAGGGCTGATGATTCGAGTGGATAGTGGTCATCAAGACCCCTTGTTGGGGTCTTGGTTCCGGCTTGGTTGTCTGCGTGCGCCCCGGTAGATTTCTCTTGGCTGTTGTTGGCAGGCTTCCCCAAGCCGTATTCAAGGCGGGCGATGATCCCTGAACGCAGGAAGACCGTGGCTGTCGATGTTGGAGGTGTCCGCATAGGCGGCGATGCTCCGGTGATAGTCCAGTCCATGACGAACACAGACACTGCCGACGTGCAGTCGACGTGCGATCAGATCTCACTTCTAGCGGAAGCGGGTAGTCAGTTAGTTCGGATAACCGTCAACAATCATGAGGCGGCACAAGCCGTCCCAGAGATCGTATCGCGGCTTCGCGCGGCAGGTAACGAAACACCGATCGTGGGAGACTTCCATTATAACGGTCATCTTCTGCTGACCCAGTATCCCGAATGTGCCCGGTCGCTCTCCAAGTTGCGCATCAACCCTGGAAACGTAGGAACAAAACACCGGGACGCTAATTTCACGCAAATCGTTGAGGTGGCGATAGAATACGACAAGCCTGTGCGCATAGGTGTCAATTGGGGATCACTCGATCAGCGGCTTTTGACCGAGCTCATGGATGAGAACGCTAGTCGTGATGAGCCGGCTGACGCAGCAGATGTAATGCTGGAAGCATTGGTGGAGAGCGCGCTTCGCTCTGCCGCGCTTGCAGAAGATGTTGGATTGGCTCACGACCGCATTGTCTTATCGACCAAGGTTTCTTCCGTGCCCGAGCTGCATCAGGTGTACAGGATGCTTTCGAGAAGGTCCGAATACCCTTTGCACTTGGGACTAACTGAGGCAGGACTTGGTGCGAAGGGCATCGTTAATACTACGGCAGGGCTTGCACCGCTCCTGATGGAAGGCATCGGTGATACAATTCGAGTTTCGCTAACGCCGACCCCCGGAGGTGACCGTGCTGAAGAGGTCAGGGTCGCTCAGCAGGTTCTGCAATCATTAGGTATCCGACACTTTGAGCCCCAGGTGACCTCATGTCCTGGTTGTGGCCGAACGACTAGTACATTTTTTCAAGAGATGGCCGAAGACATCACGTCGTATATTCGTGAGATGATGCCTAGCTGGAAGAAATCCTTTCCAGGTGTCGAACAAATGGATGTTGCTGTCATGGGTTGTGTCGTGAACGGGCCAGGAGAGTCTAAACACGCCAACATCGGTATCTCTCTGCCGGGCACATTTGAAGAGCCCAAGGCGCCGGTTTACATCGATGGAGAGCACCAACTCACATTGAAGGGCGAGGGGTTGGTGGAAGAGTTCAAAGAGATCCTTCACGATTATGTCGTCCGGACATACGGGCAGGCTTGACACCTCTCAGGGCCACTAGCTCGGTAAGTGTCACTTTCATGAGACGTGTCCGTCCTCCGCAAAGGATTTTTGTGCCGGGTAACATAGTTGACCCCCCTGAATTCAAGGAAAAACTTCGGTTAACGTTATGGCACGACCCTTGCGCTTAAATGGGGCGAGATCGGTTGACCACGGAATAGGTTCGGGAAAATGCCGCAAACGCGACTCGTGTTTAGGATCCGGAGATCTACTCAGGCCTTAGTGTTCGGATTGGCCGTACTGACTTTCGGTGCCGCTCCGACACATGTACATGCCCAGAGTGGCGATGGATATCTTCTAAAGCGTCCGCGTATGACGTTGAAGTTCGAGTCCGGTTACGTATTTCAGGGCACGAATAGTGACATCTTCGACTTTGTGGTCGAGCAGCATACTCTTGGCCCTCAAGATTTTCAGGCTCCTTATTTTGGAGCTGAGTTGGGTTTTAGGGCAACCGAGAAGGTCGACCTAACGCTAACATTTGGTTTTCAGGAAGCCTCTAAACAGTCCGAATTCAGGGATTGGGTAGATGAGGATGATCTGCCGATCACACAAGTTACGGGGCTTTCGCAGATTCCCTTTACCGTAGGGACGAAGATTTATCCGTTTTCCCGGGGCCGTTCGATAGGGAGCTTTGCGTGGGTGCCAAGGATGGTGGCCCCATTCATCGGGTTATCGACGGGATTGGTCTCCTACACGTTTGAACAGTTCGGAGATTTTGTAGATCAGGACACGTTCGACATTTTCTACGGTGATTTTCTGAGTGAAAACGTAGGATGGCTTACCCGGGCCTCGGCCGGACTGAACGTTTCTGTAGGCCCGCGCTTCCTGTTTTCATTAGAGGGTCGTTACAACTGGGCGCGGGCGAAGATGGATGGTGATTACTACGATTTCGGACGGATTGATCTTGACGGATTTCAACTGATCGGCGGACTCGCCGTGCGCTTTTAGGGAGAGTGACATGAGAGCAGTGAATAGATTTCTTGGACTTTCGCTGTGGGCTGGCGGACTGTTTCTGGTAGCCCATGCCACCCCTATAACTGCTCAGTTGAGTGAGAGTGGTATGGACGCCAGATGGTTCCCTTTTATTGGCTGTTGGGAAGCGGTAGGAGCAGAGGAGGAAATCGGGCTTCTCTGCTTTGAGCCGATCGCTGAAAACGTCGAGGTAACTAACTACGTTGGTGGCGAGATAATGTCGGTGGAAATCCTCGCAGCAGATGGCGAGCCCCGTGAGGTAAGTGCCGAAGAGTGTGAGGGGTGGGAGAGCCTTGTTTTCTCTGAGGATGGCCGTCGAGCGTTCACGGTCACGGACTTCTTTTGTGGAGATTCTGAGGTTCGTGCCGGCACGGGTCTGATGACATTCCTGTCAGCAACCAGTTGGGCGGATATTCGAGCGCTCAACGTCGAGGGTGAGTCGGTTGCTTGGGTTCAAGAATACCAACTGGCTAGCCCTAGCACGCTCCGCGAATACGAGATTGAGGATCCAGTCTCAGGGCGCGGCTTCATGGTACGCTCAGCTCGCATGGCGGCTTCCGCGTTGATCACGATAGAAGATGTGCTTGAGGCGTCGGCTGTAATGGATGATAAGGCTGTTGAAACGTGGGTCGTCCTGCAGGGCGATGATTTACGAGTCGACGCTCAAGATCTCATGGTGCTCGCAGACGCGGGGGTATCGGAAGATCTCATAGACGCTGTGGTAGTGGTTTCTAATCCACAGGAGTTCATGGTTGAGGTCGGGTACGATGTGGATCGTTATGAGATAGATCCTTATCCGGTGCACTACCGTGGTTATATGTCGGCGGCCCGTTACTGGGGGCCAGCATGGGGAGCGGGCCGCTATTACGGGTATTCACCTTATTATGGCGGCTACGGTTATTACGACGGTTTCCACCGTTACGGATACTGGGGTGCGAGGCCTGGGTATGTCACTGTGATACCAAGACGCAACGCGGGTGGAGCCGTGTACCGTGATGGGTATCGCCGCGGATCAAATGGTGCAGGTGAAGGTGTCCGGCGACGGGGCTATGGCCCGGAAGTTACCGATCCTGGTCGAGCATCTTCTGATGGTGGAAGCGGTGGAACGACTAGGAGGGCAAAGCCAAGGGGGCGCACGAGTGGCGAAGTCTCTCCTCAGGCGAGCCGAAGAGCTCCGGTTCAGCCGGGGCCACGCACCTTTGGCAGTGAAAGAGCGGGTAGCCAGGGTGAAGCGACTCGCCGGATTGCAACACGGCGATCTGGATCGGAGTCGCTGGCGACCAATCGTGGAGTCACTCGTGTCCCTATCAGTCAAGAAACGATTAGGTCAGCGGCGCCGCAGAGTTATCGGCCGCCCCCTCCCGTGAATACCCGCACGCCTTTGCCCAGAGTGTCAAACCCTCGGATTCCATTAGCCAGCACTCGCCCAGCCCAGACACCCGTGATGTCGGGACCCGGGGCAAGAGTTCCGGCGCGCTCTTCCGGAGCAGTCCGAAGGCCTTCGGGTTCCAGATAGTTCATTTCGTAGGCTTTACAAGCATAGCAGGGCGGTGGTTTCTCCACCGCTCTGTTTTTTTGGCTATTCTGCTTACTTTCTTGGGGTATGAGTAAGCTCAGTGCATTGCCCTCTGAGGGCACCGACTTCATTCGACAGCAGATTCGTGCCGATCTCGCTTCTGGTCGGTATGGAGATCGAGTTGTGACGAGGTTCCCACCAGAGCCAAACGGTTACCTGCACGTGGGTCATGCGACGGCTATATGCCTGAATTTTGGAATAGCTGAAGAGTTTAACGGTCGCTGTCATCTTCGATTCGACGATACGAACCCGGACAAGGAGAATGAGGAGTTTGCTCGTTCGATCAAGGAAGATGTCCGGTGGCTTGGTTTCGACTGGGGTGAACACCTTTACTACGCGTCTGATTATTTCGAACGCATGTACGACGCTGCAGTCGGTCTTATTGAGAGGGGACTGGCGTATGTCGATTCGGAGTCGCTAGAGGCGATTAGGAAAGGCCGTGGCACAGTTACTGAGCCTGGGGTCCCTTCACCATATCGGGGTCGGTCGGTAGCTGAGAACCTTGATCTGTTTGAGCGGATGCGGGCAGGCGAGTTCAGTGACGGAGAGCACGTTCTTAGAGGTAAGATCGACATGAGCCATACGAACATGCTCATGCGAGATCCTGTCCTGTACCGCATCCGGCATGCACGCCATTACAGGCGAGGTGACGAGTGGTGTATCTATCCCCTCTACGACTACGCGCACTGTTTAGAGGATGCGTTTGAGAACGTCACGCATTCTATCTGTACGATCGAGTTCGAGAATAATCGTGAACTGTATGATTGGGTCCTGGAGAACACGGGGTTTCAGGAGCCGCGCCCACATCAGTATGAATGGGCGGGGCTCAATCTGGAAAATGCAGTGCTGTCGAAGCGATCGATCGCCCCGCTTGTGGTGGCTGGCGTAGTCTCGGGTTGGGATGACCCCCGGTTAGCTACGATCTCGGCCTACCGCCGACGCGGGGTTCCCCCAGAGGCGATCCGAATGTTTGCTCGTCTGGTGGGAGTCTCACGCTCAGGAGGGCGGACGGAGGCGGACAAATTTGATCACGCGATAAGAGAGGTGCTCAATTTTGAATGTCCCCGTGTTATGGCTGTGCTTGATCCGATCCGGGTCGTACTCACGAACCTCCCGGAAGGCCACGAGGAGTCATTTGAGATTCAGTCTTTTCCAGACGACGTAGGAAGGGAAGGGTTTCGCACGGTTCCCTTTGGTCGAGAAGTTTGGATAGAGCGGTCAGACTTTTCAGAGGACCCACCGAGAGGCTTCAGAAGGCTTGTTCTCGGCGGCGAAGTGCGCCTACGTGGCGCATATGTTATCCGGTGTGAAGAGGTTGTGAAGGATGATAAGGGCGTGCTCACGGAACTGAGATGCACGGTTGATGCCGCGACGCGTGGCGGTGGAAGCCCTGACGGACGTAAGGTTCGAGGAACGATTCAGTGGGTTGCGATTGATAGCGCTCTTGATGCTGAGGTGAGACTGTTCTCTGAACTCCTAAAGCCTCTCGACCAAGATCCTGAAGAGGATAAGGAACTGATCGAGCGTGTAAACCCGGATTCCCTCGTGGTGGCGAGCGAAGCCAAACTCGAGCCATCTATAGGTTCGGACAGTCCTGAGACCCGATATCAGTTTGAGCGCGCGGGATACTTCTGGAGGGACCCTGTGGATGGCTTGGGTGAGCGACTCGTTTTCAACCGTATCGTGGCGCTCAAGAGCACTTTCAGTACTAAAAGTGATAGAAGACGAGCGCGTGCTCGCGCTCTGGAAGAGAAGACTTCGGGCCCTTCAGTTAGGCCTCAGATAAGCGCCGCTAGACAGACTGCGAGGGAAGAAGATCCCCGCCTAGAGGAGCGCTTCATTCGATACCAGTCAAGCTACGGCCTTTCAACGGAGAGTGCTGATCTGCTCACTGGGTCTATTCAAACTGCTTTGTTCTTTGAAGCGGCGATGGATGCGAATGACGATGCGACCTCCATAGCCTCATGGATGGTGACAGAGGTGCGGGGCCTTTCAGAGGATGGGGATCTTTCAAAAGTAGGCTTTACCGGTGAAGCATTAGGTCGTCTAGTAGAGTTGGTGGGTGACGGCACTGTGAGTCGTCGGGCAGCCAAGGATGTACTACTACGCATGAATGAGTCCGGAGGAGAGCCGGACGCGTTAGTGCGAGAAATGGGACTCGAAACTGTCTCTGATACAGAGGCCTTGGGGATGATTATCGAAGAAGTTCTTTCTTTGCATCCTGAGGAGGCAGAAGAATATCGTGAAGGCAAAGGAAAGCTCATTGGCCTGTTCATTGGAGAGGTGATGAAGGCCACCAGAGGTGCGGCTGATCCCAAGGTTGTGGAAGGCCTGCTTCGGGAAAGACTGGGTTCATGAACATGCGTCTGCGGTTTGCCCCTTCACCTACCGGCTACCTGCATGTTGGCGGTGCCCGGACGGCCATATTCAACTGGCTTTTTGCTCGAAAAGAGGGCGGTGTTTTAGTCCTCCGTATCGAAGATACTGATCGGGTGAGATCCAGTGAGGAGCACACCAAGGTCATTCTCGATGGTTTGACGTGGCTAGGTGTGGATTGGGATGAAGGACCCTTTTTTCAAAGCGAGGGAGTCGAGCGTCATCGAGCGGATGCCACTAGACTGCTAGAAGAAGGAAAGGCGTACCGAGACTTCACTGACACGGCAGCTATGCGTTTAGAGGCAAAAGAGCGCGGAATGCATCCCAGTCGCGTAGTCCGAGAAAAAATGATGGATTTGGGGGCTGAGTCGGCTAAGCAACGGGCGGAGGCCGGCGAGCCCTTCGCCATTCGGCTGCTAGTACCAGATGGCGAGACGGTTTTTGATGATCTAGTTCACGGTGAGATGCGCTTTGGCAATGACGACATTGATGACTTGGTGATTCTTCGTAGTGACGGGACGCCTACGTACAACCTTGCGGTCGTTTCTGACGACGCGGATATGCGCATAACGCATGTTCTACGCGGCGATGACCATCTCTCAAATGCGCCAAAGCAGGTTCTGCTTTATCGTGCACTTGGGTATCCGGAACCGGTGTTCGCGCATGTGCCGTTGATCCTGGGTTCCGATGGTCGAAAACTGTCCAAGCGCCATGGTGCTATGGCGGTCGGTGATTATGCCGAGGAGGGGATCGTGCCCGAGGCGATGATGAATTTTCTGGCGCTCCTGGGTTGGAGTCCGGGCGATGATCGAGAGTTGATGACTCGTGAAGAGTTGCTGGGCGCATTTGGGATGGAGCGCTTGCTTAAGTCGGCGTCTGTATTCGATATAGACAAACTAGAGTGGCTGAATGGCCGACATCTCGACGCGTACTCCGACGAAGAGCTAGCGAAATGCCTGCGTGATTTGTTGCAAGAGGACGATTCCTTCTGTTCAGGGTTTCTTGATGACGTCAACTGGCTTTCAGAGTTGCTCGGACTTATAAAGCCACGGGCTCGGAGGCTAGACCAGCTTGCAGAGCAGGCTAGACCGTTTGTTTGCCAGAATCTGCACTTCGACATGAAGGCTGTTGAAAAGCACTTGAATAAGGACCCAGGTGCCGCGATCAAGCGCCTGCAGAGTCTTTATGAAACATTCCGTGGTGCGGACTGGACGAGAGAAGAACTGGAGGTGTCCCTTCGTGATCTTGCTTCGCAGATGGAGGTTGGGGCTGGTAAGCTAATCCACCCGCTCCGTATCGCGCTGACCGGAAATATGGCGAGTCCGGGTATCTTTGACGTACTCTACCTCCTAGGAAGAGAGCGCTCACTGAGCCGCATAGAAGATGCTGTTGAGCGGATCAACTTACGCTGAAGAATCGGCCTGCTTGACACCGTTCTGAACATCACATTAGGATAGCCCGCAATCCCTTACCGGGTGCAGGTTTTGCCCCCCTCCTTGTAGGTGTGGATCGTTGGCTAGAACCGACTCAATTCATGAGAGCGAAATCCCGACTAAAAGTCGTGGAGTTCAGGAACTAACTGAGATCGAGCAGCAGATCCTCGACTACATGGTTCAGTACCTCCGAGCTAACACCTTCCAGCCCTCGATTCGAGACATTGGTGAGAGGTTTGAGATCAAGAGTACCAAAACGGTATCGGAATATCTCCAAGCCCTTGAGGCAAAGGGTTACCTCGAGCGTCATCCGTCGCGCTCACGTGGCGTTAAGATCCTAGGTGTAGACCTCGGTGGTGATGCTGTATCGGTGCCGTGTTTTTCATCGATAGCAGTTGGTACTAGTGGAGATGCTAGTCCGGAAACTCTCCTTTCTTTGGATCCTCAGTTCGGAAGCCGCGAGGGGTCGTTTTTAGTCAGAGCGAAGGCAGGTGAATTAGGCGTACTCGGTGTATCCGAGGGAGATCTTGTCTTGATTTCACCAGTAGAACTAGGCGAGTTGGAGGATGGGGCAGTAATCGTCATTGGGTCTAGCGATGCAGCGTCTTTTTTCCGCTTTTTAAGATCTGGCTCGTCATTCTCCTTGGAGGATCTGAAGCCCGGTGGAAGAACTACTGTATCCGAGCAGCCAGCTTTGACCGGGCTGGTGGGTCGCGTGGCCGGCTTCTATCGAAAGATGGACGAGGTCGGATCGCTCAATCTCACGCCTCACTAGTCAATTTTACGCTAGGATGGCACATAAGCCGTCTCCGTCGAGCCCACCTACCAACGCTAGTGCGTGTCCTGACGAGGTGTGGATGTCGATTGCCCTTGAGTGTGCTCAACAAGGGGGATCAAAGGGTGAGGTTCCCGTAGGTGCCGTTGTGGTTCGAGAAGGAAGGGTGATTGGCAAAGGGAATAACCGCACGATTCGAGATGCGGATCCTACAGCACATGCGGAGGTGGTTGCTTTGAGAGCTGCGGCTCAAAGCCAGGGTGATTGGCGGCTCTCCGGCGCCACGCTCTACGTAACACTGGAGCCGTGTTCTATGTGTGCGGGGGCCATAGTGCTATCGCGGATCGCAAGGGTCGTGTTTGCTGCACATGATCCGAAGGCCGGGATGGGAGGATCACTTGATAATATACTTCAGGACAAAAGGCTAAATCATTACTGTGAAGTAGATTCAGGTATACTATCTAGTGAGTCCAGCTCGCTTTTGAAGTCGTTTTTCCGCCAGCGTCGGTGAACAAAGCCCTAGCATTCCTGGTGCTCCCGGTGTTTATCTCGGGATGCCGATTGGTTACGGTGGCCGCGGATC
>DEBI01000044.1:0-1401 GCA_002348465.1 Gemmatimonadales bacterium UBA2960
GCATCATAATCGTTCGAATACCGCCACTCATGAATCCCCATTTTGGTTGAGACGAGATTCATTCCATAAGGTGGACGATCGGTTACAGAATCGCCCTTGCAGTAGTTATGAATTGAGATCGCAGCTTGATGACCGTGCTGCACGGCCCAGATGATGTTCTCTGGGCCCCACGCAGCATCACCACCGACAAAAACGCCTTCGCGTGTTGTCATGAACGTCGAACGATCAACCACCGGCATGTCCCACTCTCCGAACTCAATGCCGATGTCACGTTCGATCCACGGGAACGCGTTGTCCTGGCCAATCGCAAGAATCACATCATCAGCGGGAATGAATGCCTCGTCTAGCTTTTCACTGACCAGACGGCCTTCTTCATTTTCTTTCCATTCCACGATGTCGAACATCATGCCAACCAAGCGGCCGTCGTCGACCACAAAGCTGGCCGGTGAGTGGTTGACCAAGATTTCAACCCGCTCATCCTCGGCGTCTTCAAGCTCCCATGGTGACGCCTTGAAATACGGACGCGATTTTCTCGCCATCACCTTTATGTCTTTCCCACCGAGTCTCTTCGAACTCCGGCAACAGTCCATCGCCGTGTTGCCAACACCGATAACTAGGACTCGCTCTCCTATTGAGTCGACATGACCGAAATGGATCGACTCTAGCCACTCGATACCGATATGGATGTTGGCATCGGCCTCCTGACGGCCGGGAATGTTCAACTCCTTCCCCTTTGGTGCACCAGTGCCGACAAAGACCGCATCAAATTCCCCACTGTCGAGCAGTCGCTCCATTGACTCGATCCGGTGGTCGTAGCGGATATCAGCGCCCATGCGGAGGACATAGTCGATCTCTTCCTCGAGAACTCGAACCGGCAGGCGAAAGGAAGGGATATTAGTCCGCATTAGCCCGCCAGCCTTCGGGAGGGCCTCGAAGATCGTTACCTCATACCCGAGTGGCATTAGATCATTGGCCACTGTAAGAGAAGCTGGACCTGCGCCGATCAGCGCGATCTTCTTGCCGTTCTTATCATCAGGTGCAGTCGGGAGAGCGTCTTCGATGTCGCCCCTCAGGTCGGCAGCGACACGCTTAAGGCGGCAGATCGCGACTGGTTCATCCTCAACCCTGGTTCGACGGCATGCTGGCTCACAGGGTCGATCGCATGTGCGTCCAAGAATCCCTGGGAAAACGTTCGATTTTCTGTTTAGGAGGTACGATTCAGTATACTGCCCAGCCGCAATCAATCGGATGTACTCGGGCACGTTTGTGTGCGCCGGACAGGCCCACTGGCAGTCCACCACTTTGTGGTAGTACTGAGGATCCCTTGTATTTGTTGGCTGCATGCACCCTCTCCGTGAAAAACCGCGCTAGAATGGGCATCACCAAGACCAAGGGCAAGCG
>DEBI01000044.1:1815-6570 GCA_002348465.1 Gemmatimonadales bacterium UBA2960
TCAGTCCCGACTTCTCAAACATGCCATCCGCCACGGCTGCTAATTCACGCGCCGCTACCGATAGTGCTGCAAGCCCAACACTCCCCTCCGCCTTTAATTCTTCCACGATATCCCGAAACCGCTTGAGATCCGAAGACCGCACAAATCCCACATAGTCAGTGCCCTCACCACCCGCCCCCTGATGGCAAGCCAGCATCCCTGTCACAATACGCCTATGCGCCTTGGCCAAGTCATCAGAAAGCACCTGGGCTGCTCTCAACTCCCACGGATCATCTCCAGCCGACGCAAAGCTCCGACGGCGCAGCCATGGAATCTCGAAGGACTCAGACGCCTGATAAAACGCGTGCCCCGTAGAGATCGGATCAGTCCCGGCCTCTCGGGCTATGCCGAGGATCTCCAAGTGCTGATCAAGGAACCGTAGGGCGATGAGCCGCCGCGAGAACGTCGCATCTGCGCCGAGTTCCTGAATCTCATTAACACGCGCCTCAAAAAGAGTCCCTTCTTCTCCGCGCACAACATCACCGAAAGCGTCACGCAGTGACCTCAAACCGGAGAGGTTTTGCTTGACGATGTCCGCCGCAGACTGATCCCGGTCGATATTCTGAAGCATCCACCGCGTAGTCCGCTCTAATACTCTGGCCAGACCGAGGAGCCATCGATATGAGACGCGGGCATTTACAGAACTCGCCTGCTGCTCCATTTGCTCCATGAGAGCCCGGTGGCCCGCAAGACGAGACGCCACGAGCCAAGACCGAACCACGTCTTCGGATGAACGACCGGTGTCCCGAACCATGCGAGAAACGAATGCTGATCCCATAAGATCAACTAAATCGTTGGTCAGTTCGGCAGTGACTATCTCCCTACGCAGTCGATGTTGAAAAAGGTGATTCTTCCCAGCCACCTTGATTGCCTTCGGGGGGAAGTACCCTAAGAGATAACCCTCCGTGACCGGATCATCCGGGAGACTACTCGAAAGCAACTGCGCTTTCAGTGAAAGTTTCGCATACGCAAAAAGAACACATAGCTCGGGACGTGCCATCCCCTGCCCCCGATCCCTCCTCTCGATGAGAACATCTGTGGACGGGAGATCTTCGGCCGCCCGATCTAGCTCGGCAGCTTTCTCTAGGGAAAGCATGAGATCCCGAAACTCGTCAATGGATTCTTTAGATCGCCGTTCATCTAAAGATACGCCGAGACTCTGTGACCGGTTGTTTGCCAGCACCAGCTCCGCAACCTCTTCGGTGAGCTCCTCCAATAAGTCGTTGCGCTTTTCCTGCTCCAGAGACCCAGAGTCCACTACAGGCATCAGAAGGATTTTAAGGTTGACCTCGTGATCCGACATATCGACGCCACCCGAATTATCGAGAGCGTCGGTGTTAATCCGGCCACCAAGGCCCGCATACTCAATTCTCGCACGCTGGGTAAGACCAAGATTCCCACCCTCTCCGATGACGTCGCAACGTAACTGCTCTGCGTTAAGCCGAACCGCATCGTTCGCGGGGTCGCCGGCATCAGCGTGTGTCTCGGAGGCAGACTTCACGTACGTCCCGATCCCACCGTTCCAAAGCAACTCCACCGGAGCACTAAGAACCGCTCGGATCAGCGCCTCTCCGTCGACTGGAGAGGCCTCATCCTCATCCACTCCCAAAGCACTCCTGGCCTGCGGCGTCAGATCAACCTCTTTCGCACCGCGAGGAACGACCATTCCACCCTCGCTGAGCAACTCTTGGTCATAGTCCTCCCAGCTCGACCGCCCAAGTTCAAACAACCGCTTACGCTCGGCATATGCCGTGACAGGGTCCGGGTCTGGATCAATGAAAACGTGCCTATGGTCGAAGGCAGCAACGAGCTTGATCTGCTCCGATAAAAGCATACCATTGCCAAACACGTCCCCACTCATGTCTCCTATCCCGACAACGGTAAAAGGCTCGGTCTGAATATCCTTGCCCTTTTCCTTGAAGTGCCGTCTTACACACTCCCAGCCTCCTCGAGCTGTGATTCCAACTTCCTTATGGTCGTATCCATTTGAACCACCCGAAGCAAAAGCATCATCCAGCCAAAATCCGTACTCTTGAGAGACCGTATTGGCTAGATCTGAGAACGTCGCGGTTCCCTTGTCAGCAGCCACAACTAAGTATGGGTCCGAAGGGTCGTAGGCTATCACTTCATTGGGGGCGACATCACTACCGTCAACGATGTTGTCCGTGAGATCGAGCAAGCCACGAATCAGGGTCTGATACTGCTGGCGCCCCTGCTCCCAACGCTCTTCGGTATCCACCGGAGTGAATCTCGTGACAAAGCCACCCTTAGACCCACCTGGCACGATCACAGCATTCTTGATCATCTGAGTGTTAACTAGACCAAGAATCTCGGTACGAAAGTCATCCGGACGATCACTCCACCTAATGCCGCCTCTGGCCACGAAAGAGCCGCGAAGGTGAACTCCTTCCATGCGAGCAGAGTGAACCCACACTTCGAATAGTAGATCGGTCGGTCGCGAGTACTGAATATCTCCGACTAGTACCTTGTATGAGGTATAGGGGACTCCGCCAGAACGTATTGTCGGAGTCCTTCCCCCCACCCTGTAGTAGTTAGTCCGAACTGTCCTAGAGATCGTTTCTTCAAGGCGGCGCAGCGCACGGTCATCATCGAGGAGGGTCACACTACGCAGTAAGCCATGGAAGGTGTTACGCATCACGACCAATGCTGCTAAGCGCTCTTCAAGAGACGCCTCCATTACCGGGTCGAACTTCGTTCGGAACATCGCAAAGAGACGACGCGCTATACCCGGATACTGGACCAGAGCGTGCGAGAGAGCTAGCCGGCTTGGAACCGCCCCCGACTGAAAAACGTGCCCAGCCAAACCCCTAAGAGCATCTACTTCTCGCCAGTGCAGCCCAGCACTAACGACAAGAGCATTAAGAGGGTCTGAAACTACTTCACCAGCTCTCGCCGCAAGTAATGTTTCCGAAAGCAGCTCGCCGCAGCTCTCGACTTCTAGCGCATTCCCTTCCTGATCTTGGACGGCGAAGACGTATATCGTCGCATTCGGAGCGCCGTTAGTCCCGACCTCGTAGGGCTTCATCGCCACCACGCGCAGGCCTGCGTTCTCCAAGATCGGCATGAAATCTGACAGCACGAGACGCTCGCCACGCAGGAAAAGTTTCAGCTCTGTAGCACCTATTACCCCAGCTACCGCTTCACTTTCTTCTCGATTAGTGAACCCGACAGACACCACCTCCTCTTCGCGTGACATCCGTTCGAGCTCGCAGATATCAGCGACAGCTATCGCGGGGTCCAAAGCTGCCTGGTATTCGCGGCTCATTGCCCCTTCGTATAGGAGGGCTAGATCTCTAGCCTCTTCAACTGAGACAACCTTCTCTAGGCCTTCACTCACTCTGTCGGCCCACGTGCGGATGATAGCAGCTACTGTTTGTTCGAGGTCCTCTGAGCGGACTTCGGCCACCCGGTCTTCTTTGGCACTGAGATAAAAGTGGAGTCGTGCTTGGTCTCCACCACCTATCGCCAAGTGGTAGTTCAACACCTCGCAGTGATACTGCTCGACTAGTGCTTCTTCGATCTGCTTTCGCACGCTCCCCGAAAAGCGATCACGGGGCAAGATCACCATCACAGAGAGGCCCCGGTTATAAGGATCCGTGCGCAGTACCACCCTCACACCCCTGCCACTGTAGGCCGTCAAAACGGCTCGGACGTCATCTCGTAGTTCTTCCGGAGAAGAAAGGAAGAGTTCTTCCTTCGGCAGACTATCAAAGATCGTGATTATCTCTTTGTAGTCATGGGAGCCCTCTCGCACACCCTCCGCAGCAAGAATCCGACTCAGCTTATCTCTCAAAAGCGGGATATTGGCAGCCGGCTCGGAATAAACTTTGGACGTAAACAGGCCAATGAACCGATGCTCTCCGACTACGATCCCCTCACTGTCTAGCTTCTTAATCCCCACATAATCCATCCGTGCACGACGGTGCACGGTCGATTCAGCGTTAGTCTTATTCACGATGAGAACCGGCCCACCTAGCGCCCGTTCTCTCATTCCAGGTGCCAATCCGGAGACCGGGATCGGCTCCGCGAAACGTGAATCCCCCTCATTCCGAAGCAGACCCAAGCCAGAGCCGGGCTCCACAACTATCGACTGTTCGCCAGCGACCTGATCGCTTAGAAGCTCGTAACCTCTATAGCCAAGGAAGACGAACCCGCCGTGCTTGAGCCAAAGCAAGAAGTCTTTGATTTCTTCAAACTCGTGGGCCCGCTCACCAAGATCAGTCGCATTCACACCGACGGCTGTCACTACCCGGTCGAGAGCGCTCAGCATCGGTAAGAAGTCGTCCGTGGCCCTGACCACGTCTTGGAGACTAGCACTTAGATCCAAGCGGAGTTCGTCTAGCCTATCCGAGTCCCCGACACGTTCGACCTCACAGTGCACTACCGACTCAGTACTGCCACTATCGGTCGGAAAATGCAGTGCTGTTACCTGACCGTTATCGTCACGATCTACGTCAAGCATAGGGTAGACCATACGCTCTACCGCCAAGCCTTTAAGCGCTAGGTATTCGCGAATCGAGTCGATAATGAACGGCCGCTCGCTGACGTTTGTACGAATCACCGTAACCGGAGCTTCCCACTCCTCTTCGTCTTCGTCCGCATTAGCTACGGCCACGTCAACTCTATACGGTCGGGACTGTTCCAAGAAACGGAACGCCCCTCGAGTCATCGACGCGAGGTCTTTTGTGCTCCTAT
>DEBI01000044.1:6969-13449 GCA_002348465.1 Gemmatimonadales bacterium UBA2960
GCCCCACCGGGACTGGACTTTAGATAGCTACGAACCGCATTGATTGTTGGCGCTATCTCGCGGAGTCGGCTTGGAGCCGCCGCCGTAATATCGCTCATGTAGTTCTTACCGCGGCCGAAAAAACGCGGCGCGCGCGACAGAGGGTACTGGAGACGGTAACTGCAAATTACTGGCGAATTAGTTGGGCAGTAACATAACCGATCCGCGGTCGATCAGGAGCGACCTCCGGAAATCTTCTCAAAACCTGCAGAGATTAAGCCTCCGAAATGAAATCGGGCAACGTAACGGGCGTAGACCGGAATATCTTGCTCTCGTGCCCGTTGCAAAACGGGCCGGAAATCAACCCGCCACGACATGGGCAGAGCACTCTATACTGAGTGTCTAATTTCGACCCCCGTATAAAGCTAGACCACTACAGAGAGACCCCAGCTAAGGTTAGAGTCGCGAGCACCTTCCCCTGCATCCACGGACATCCGATAAACATGGCCCTACCATACCGGGCTAAACAAATCCGCATATGACAGTGACCTTGGAAGGCCGAACCAAATTGCTCGACAAAAACAATCACCCGAGTCTAAATGATGGCACAGCTAGACTTGAATTGTGTATGCCAACATGAGGGCCAAGCCTGTGCCCTCTCCCCAAGCAAACTATTTTGCTACAAAATTTCTTCTCCGATTCTACCCAACCCTGATCCTTGAGAGGTTCTCTGTGGCCGGTGTCCTTGATCAGCTCAAAACCATCCGTGGGCAGTCCGGCGAGGCTCGGACAACAGGCCTAGACGACGACACCGTATGTCAGTTTGTCTCGCGCGATCCAGATCTAGTTGAAGCCGTGAACGCTGCCACAGAAGAATTTGGAGTGCTCCGCCGTGAATTCCCTGAGCTTATGAAGCTCGATGAAATGCAGCAGGTAGAAGCGATCGAGAAGCACCTCGTGAACTTCTACGCGGATGACACAGTGAATCCATACGTTTCGATGGCAGCGCGAGGGCCGTGGATAATCACTACAAAGGGTGCTGTTCTTCATGACAATGGTGGCTATGGCATGCTTGGCTTCGGGCACGTTCCCGAACCAATCATTGCTGCGATGACGAAGCCACAGGTGATGGCGAACGTTATGACCCCGAGCTTCTCCCAGCTCAAACTCTCTAACGCGCTCGCTCGAGAAATCGGCCAGACTCATGAAGCAGGGTGTCCATTCTCCCACTTCGTCGCAATGAACTCTGGCTCAGAGTCGGTTTCAGTTGCCACACGGATTGCGGACGTCAACGCCAAGATCCTGACCGACGAAGGCGGACGACACGCCGGGAAGTCAGTCAAGAAGATGTCACTCTCCGGAGGATTCCACGGACGCACGGGAAGACCCGCCATGTTCTCGGACTCCTGTCGTGGTTCCTATGACAAGTACCTAGCGTCATTCCGGACAGAAGAACTGTTAACCGTCGAGCCGAACGACATAGAAGATCTCGAAACCCACTTCGCCAAAGCAGACGCAGAGGGTTACTTCATTGAGGCGCTTTTTATAGAACCTGTTATGGGGGAGGGAAATCCAGGTGTAGCGATCACCCCTGAGTTCTACGTAGCCGCCAGGGAATTGACTAAACAACATGGGTCCGTGCTCCTGGTCGACTCCATCCAAGCAGGCCTGCGCTCAACGGGCTACCTGTCAGTTATCGACTACCCCGGATTTCAAAACTTAGAGGCGCCGGACATGGAGACCTACTCCAAGGCTCTAAATGCCGGTCAGTATCCCCTGTCGATTCTTGCGATGACACCCGGTGCCTCCGAGCTATACCGAAAAGGCATATACGGGAACACGATGACGGCCAACCCTAGGGCTATGGACATCGGCACAGCAGTCCTAGATATGGTGACACCAGGGATTAGAAAGAACATCGTCGAGCGTGGTAAAGAGTTCGTCGAGAAGCTCGAGGCCCTTTCAGTGGAACTCGAAGGTGCCATCACCAACGTTGAAGGTACCGGGCTGCTCTTTTCCTGCGAGCTAGACCCGCGCTTTAAGGCATACGGAACAGACAGCCTCGAAGAGTTCATGCGAATGAAGGGCATAGGAGTCGTCCACGGGGGCGAAAATTCGTTGCGATTTACACCTCACTTTCAAGTAACCTCGGAAGAAGTCGATCTAATCATTAACCAGGTGCGAAACGCAGTTCTGACAGGCCCTCAGGCCGGCTAAGCCTGAACCTTGGGAAAGGGTGCCTTCGCCAATACGGCGCCCTTTCGGTTTCACCTCATCACCACGTGGAAACTACCCTGCCACTGAGCGGATGGCTCCCAGCCTCACTGAGAGCTAACCCTCGACGAATTCTACTGACCAGGAAATCTCCACTGAGTCTTTGATCGATTGAGCCGTCGGACACTTGCTCACATGAGTTTCCAAGGCCCGAGACACTCTGTCCTCCGGAGCCTCTGGGGGTAACAGAAGTGTGTAGTGAACGTGGATCTTTGTTAGGATGATGATCCTATCTACAACTTCGTTCGTCCCTTCCACCTTGCAGCTGATATCGCCGTCCGCAACCGGTATCCCGCGCACCTCCAGTGCGCCATTTAGTGTTCCAAGTAGTCAGCCAGCAGCTGCAGCTACTAAATAATCGACGGGCAGCGGCAAATTGGGCTGGGACTCAAGTCCGTAGTGTGCCTTAATGGGACCGTGCACTCCAAACTCAAGCGCGGTTCCATCCTCCAGAACCCCTCTACGGTGCAGCCCGTCGATTTTTTCGACGGTGGACCGTGTTACGTATAGCGACTTTTCACTCATGAGATTCGTTCTCTCTCCCCTGATCATTGGATTGTTCATCTAGCTCGAAGCCCTCGCAACGAAGGACGGGCAAACTCGGATACTTTCGTAGCCGAGGGTCAGTCATGGCGAGACCGCAAAGATAAAACTGCGATCCGCGTCGGTTAGCGGTGACACGATTGTGTGCACACCTGACGCAAAGACCCACCCTCTTTAAATCTAGCATCAGTCCAAAATTCCGATGTATCCAACCTGGCGTCCCCTATGCCCTTTTCGGTGCGAAAACAAGCCTGACTCGGTGCATACTGTGCAGTGTGCCGAGATCGTGACAGCGGCACTGCTCACCCCTAGCCGCACTGCGCGCGCTGCCAGCACATGTCGGAGGTCGATGGACGTAGGACGATCCGGGACTGGTTCCTGCAAAGCTGCAAACACCTCAGGACCAACCTCATAGCACGTGCCGCAAATAGCAGGACCCATATGCAGCCTAAGATCCTCTGCCCGGCTCGCAAAAGCCGAAGCCATTTTCTCCACACCAGACTCGATCACACCCGCAGCCGCACCGCGCCATCCCGCGTGAAGAACTGCTACCGCCCTTCGCTCCGGATCGATCACAAAAACCGGGACACAATCGGCTGAAGTGACGGCAAGAAGGAGTCCCCGTTTCGAAGTGACATGCCCATCACAAGGATCTACAAGATCTAAGCCACTGATTCCACTCGAGTTCTCTTCGTACTCGCAAACAACCGCCCCATGAACCTGTTGCGAATGAACAACTCCTCGAGCACCGAGCCTCTGGCAGAGTGTGCTCCATCGATCTCGTGCCTCCTTCGAGCTACTACTCTCTCCGAAGAGACCGAAGTCGAATGGCGGGGCGCCAGCCAAGCCTCGCGTAGTCGTGCCTTGCAAAAGCCATGGAAACGCCTCACACCATTCGGGGTGCACAAGCGCAGAGATCTCTGCTTCGGTGAACTCTGTGACAATCCGGAAACAATCCATGCGCGTGCAAAGGGGATGCATATTGAGTGGCCATAGAGAAAAGATCGAACCGTCTCCATACTACAGAGAAAATACGGTAGCTTATCCGTCGCCGATGCAGAATGCGTTACTCATCCATCAGGGCCCGGCAAAACGTGCAGGACGACACCCTTTTCGATAGCCAAAACGCCGCCTACGCTCAGGCTATATTCGAGCAATACGCTCGGAATCCCGACGCTGTACCCAAAGAATGGCGTCAACTATTTGAGAGAGGCGGCGACGTCGCTATACCAGAAGGTCTTCTGGCTCCAGAGCAGCTCACAAACTCAAATGCGCACACGGCGGTGGCAAAAGGGCCAGAAGCAGAGCCCCCCTCCGGACCTTCTAAGGCCCAGGATACGCTTTCTCCCGCCACAACGCGGTCAGAGCCTGCACCACAGAGTCTAGACGAAAACGCTCGAGCGCTCGTTGAGCTCTTACCTGCCGTCTCTAGGGCGACAGCGCTTGTGCAAGCGTTTCGTGATCACGGACATCGTTTAGCAACTATCGATCCTCTCGGATCTGAACCTCCGGGTCATCCGCAACTTTCTCCGGCATTCTTTGGGACCTCGGCAGAGGAGCTCGGTAAGCTACCCGCTTCATTGATCCTTCCCGATGAAAACGGAGGTCGATCCGTCGCAGATGCGCTCAACAATCTAGGTGACATTTATGCCGGATCGATCGGCTATGAGTTCGAGCACCTCGATGACCACGTGAAAGTCGACTGGTTATGGCAACAGGTCGAAGATGGCGCTCACCTGCCCGAACCAAGTGCAGAACAGAGAAAGAAGCTTCTCCGCAGAATCTGCGAAACAGAAGGACTCGAGCAATTTCTTCATAAGACATATCTGGGGCAGAAGCGATTTAGCCTTGAGGGCAACGACGCCCTCGTCCCCATGCTCGACCTGGTCATTGAAGAAACTGCGCGGGGCGGTGGTTCAGAAGTAGTCCTTGGCATGGCTCACAGGGGACGCCTCAATGTCCTGACCCACACGGTGGGCGTCTCATATGGCGAACTCCTCGCTGAATTTGAGGGGCCCTCATTCAAGGGAGGACAGCTAGATGTCGCGGGGACAGGTGATGTGAAATACCATCACGGCGCTCGCGGTACTAGAGATGTAGATGGCGCCGGAACAGTGCAGATCACGCTTGCCCCAAA
Organism: Gemmatimonadales bacterium UBA2960; assembly: GCA_002348465.1. Taxonomy (GTDB): domain Bacteria; phylum Gemmatimonadota; class Gemmatimonadetes; order Longimicrobiales; family Gaopeijiaceae; genus UBA2589. The sequence goes on from DEBI01000044.1 coordinate 11,903, forward strand.
CCCGAGTCACTTAGAGTTCGTGAACCCGGTTGTAATCGGCATGACTAGGGCTAAGCAGTGCAGTCAGGTAGCCAGTGCATCGATCGTCGACTACGATGCGGTCGTTCCCGTTTTGATGCATGGCGACGCTGCATTCGCCGCAGAAGGTGTAGTTGCTGAAACCCTCAACATGGCTCGCCTTAAGGGTTATGGAGTAGGCGGAACAGTCCATATCATAGTGAACAACCAGATTGGCTTTACAACGGATCCGATAGAAGGACGCTCCACTCTCTATTCAAGTGATCTGGCAAAGGGCTATGGCATCCCAATAATTCACGTTAATGCGGACGACCCCGAGGCCTGTCTCGCCGCAGTAAGGCTTGGTATGGCTTACCGTCGCGAGTTCCACGAGGACTTTGTAATCGACCTCGTTGGTTATAGACGCCACGGACACAATGAAGGCGACGAACCTGCCTACACTCAGCCAATGAAGTACAAATCCATCAGTGCACACCCAACAGTCAGGCATATCTATTCTGAGCGACTGATCGCAGATGGTGTGATCACCTCTGACGACATCGAAGCGATGGAAAAGGAGATCACACAAAATCTGCGGGATGTGCAGGACCATGTGCGTGACTACAATCCAGTAGAGGACGACTCACCCGATGCGGAGCGAGAAATCCCAGTCGTCCCTGAAACAACGGGAGTGGCGCTCAAGGTCCTGGAAGAAATCAATGCGGCGACTGTAGATCTTCCGGAAGGCTTCACACCTCACCCAAAACTCTGGCGCCAGCTAGGAAAGCGAGAGGAAACCTTCTCGACTGACCAATCTCTGGATTGGGGTCACGCTGAAGCGCTGGCATTCGGTAGCCTGCTAAGGGAAGGGATCCCCATTCGGCTAACTGGCCAAGATGCAGAGCGTGGGACATTCAGTCACCGCCACGTGGTGCTGCACGATGCGGAAACCGGTCACGAGTTCGTACCTCTAGACAATCTATCAGAAGCTCGGTTTGAGACGCATAACTCACCCCTGACCGAAACGGCAGTTATTGGCTTCGAGTACGGCTACTCCGTAGCAGCTGATGCTGACGTGGTGCTCTGGGAAGCTCAGTTCGGTGATTTCGTGAATGTTGCCCAAGTGATGATCGACCAGTTCATCTCATCCGGGCTGACCAAATGGGGTCAATACTCTCGCCTCTCGCTGCTCCTGCCTCACGGGCACGAAGGCCAGGGGCCAGAGCACTCAAGCGCCCGCCTCGAGCGATTTCTCCAGCTGTGTGCCGAGCGCAATATGCGGATCACTTATCCCACGACACCTGCACAGTATTTTCACATGCTTCGACGACAAGCATTACGACGTCCGGAGCGCCCGATGATCGTGATGACCCCGAAAAGCCTACTGCGCCACCCCATGGCGACCTCTGAGGTCTCCGAGCTGACTAAAGGTGGGTTTAGGCATGTGATCGCAGATCCAAATGTGGAAGACACAGCTGCAGTTACCCGCCTCGTGCTCTGCACGGGCAAAGTCTACTACGACATACAGGGCCACCCTCTTCGCAAGAAAT
>DEBI01000059.1 GCA_002348465.1 Gemmatimonadales bacterium UBA2960
AAATCCCTATCAGTCGCGCTAACATTTCCTTTCGCATCCAACTCCGCATTGACCTTCGTCACAAAGCCGAATAAAACGCCTAGGGCACCAGCGGAGTTAAAATCATCGTCCATTGTGCTGCGGAAATCCGACACGACTTTTTCCGCCAAACGCGGGAGTTCCGATTCCTCGGCACTATCGGTCGTCTCAAGTTGAGATAACCGAGCTTCGAAGTCGATTAGGCGCTGAACCGCTACACCCGAAGCCTTGAGTCCGGCCCGAGTAAAATTCAACTCACCACGGTAGTGAGAGGAAATGAGCAAATGCCTAATTGCTGCGGGGTCATGCCCTTCTTCAAGCAACTCTCGAACCCTGATGAAGTTTCCGAGAGACTTAGACATCTTTCTCCCCTCTACGAAAAGGTGCTTCACGTGCATCCAGTACCTAACGAAGGGGTGACCCGTGGCGCATTCGGACTGGGCTATCTCGTTCTCGTGGTGAGGGAAAACCAAATCTTCCCCGCCGAGGTGCATGTCCAGAGTGTCTCCCAATTGCATCGTACTCATCACTGAGCACTCAAGATGCCAACCCGGACGACCGCGCCCCCACGGGGAATCCCACGCGGCACCGACTTCCTCGTCTTCTGCAGTAGCCGCCTTCCATAAAGCAAAATCACGGGCGTCTTCCTTGTCATACTCATCATGCTCGACCCTAGCTCCCGCGATGAGAGTCGAGGTGTCGATCCCTTTCAGTTTTCCGTACTCTGGGAAACTCTCAATTGAGAAATAGACCGCACCGTCTTCCGCAGAATAGGCGTGCCCATTGTCGATCAGCCGTTCGATGAATTCGACCATTTCTTCGATGTGCATGGTCGCCCTTGGATAGCTATCAACAGTCCAAACGCCGAGCGACAAGCAATCTGCAAGGAACGTGTCTCCGAAAGGCTTCGTGTGCTCTTCAATAGTGTTACCGGCCTCATGAGCCGCCTGAATCACTTTATCGTCGACGTCAGTCAGGTTCATTACGAACTGCACACCGTAACCGCTGTACTCTAGGTGGCGATGAACAAGATCGAAGAAGAGAAAGGTCCGAAAGTTCCCAATGTGCGCATGATTGTAGATGGTCGGCCCACACGCGTAGACACGAACCTCGCCTTCCCGAAGTGGAACGAACTCTTGCAGGGAGCGTGCGGCGGTATTGTATACCTTCAGCGTCATCGGCCGTCGTTGTCTAGGATCCGATCAATCACTTAAACGATCGCCGGAGCATTAAATGAAGAACAGAGGTCGTCAGAACCGAAGTTAAGCTTCTTCGACTTCTTTTAGCACCGCTGCAAAAGCTGCAGATGGATCATCTGCCTGTGTGATAGGACGTCCGATGACGAGAAAATCAGCACCGCTTCGGACCGCTTCCCGGGGTGTCGCAACCCGATTCTGGTCGTCAGAGTTAGATCCTGCGGGACGGATACCCGGCGTCACAATCAAGAAGCTCTGGCCAATTTTCTGTCTAATCCAGCTCGCTTCGAGTGCCGAGGAAACGATCCCATCCAAGCCAGCTTCCTTACCTAGATTCGCTAACCTTAACGCTTCATCGCGGACCGAAGATATTTTGCGTCCCCATACGGAAGCCATCTCATCCGTGGTCATCGAAGTGAGCACTGTCACCCCCAGCAGTTTTAGATGACCCGAGCGAGCTTCTGCCGCTGCTTCCATCATTCGTTGCCCACCCGACGCGTGAAGCGTTAACAGATCTACACCGAGATCCGAAGCCGCCTCAACAGCTCGCGCGACCGTATTCGGAATGTCGTGAAGCTTAATGTCGAGAAAAACGCGCTTGTCTCGGGAGACTAATTCGCGCACTACCTCTAGCCCACCTCGCGTGTACAACTCGAAGCCAATCTTATAGAAGTCGGCCTCATCTCCCAATTGATCAACCAATGCGAGTGCACCTGAGACCGAAGACACATCCAGCGGTATGATGACTCGATTCACGCTTCTAAGTCCTCCACCCTACCTAACTCGCTCCACGAAGATACGTCTGACTCTTTACCCCATCGCACCAGACCGGAAATCAAACCCTCTGCGGCCCTAGGGGCAGCAAAAGTTGCTGTGCCCATCTGAATCAGATCTGCACCAACCCTGCGATACGCGACCGCATCAGACACTGAAAGCACACCACCGACACCGAGTATCGGCAGGCCCGTTACAGCGCGAGCTTCCTTCACCGCACGAATCCCCATCGGGAAAAGTGCGGGCCCGCTAACCCCCCCGGCTCCCTGTCCCAAACGTGCCTGCCCCGAATCTGAATCTAGCAGAAGACCTGGAGCAGTGTTAACTAGAGTGATGGCATTTGCACCACACTCCTCCGCTCTCTTTATCGTCTCGGTTAGCCGAGGGTCATTCGGCGCAAGCTTAGCGGAGATCGGTCGGCCGGTTCGTTCACGACAACCAGCGATAATCTTGCTGACCGCGTCCAGATCTAAAGCGAATGGCACCCCATCACGGCGGGCGTCGTTAGGGCATGAGAGATTTATCTCAAAGCCCGCGAAACCGTCTGCTTGGTCGAGCCCCTCTATCAATTGGAAGTATTCCTCAACGGTATGACCCGCGACACTCACAAGAACCTTTGCTCGACGAACATTAGCAGCAATCCACGGCAGCTTGTCCGATCGAGCCCGCGCTAGCCCAGGATTGGCCAAACCGACCGAATTGATCATACCGGATTCGAATTCTGCAACACGAGGAGCCGGGTTTCCTCGCCGTTCCTCAAGCGTGATTGATTTGGTTACAAAGCCACCGAGTGACTCAATATCAAGCACATCGACCAGCTCCATACCAAAGCCGCAAGTACCCGCAGCTAGCAGTACGGGATTTTGGAAGTCGACGCCAAAAGCTTGGATCGAAAGCTTCACCGCTGGGTCAGCGCTCTGAGTCGCAAGTCCAGTTCCTCCTCAAGCTGTTGGTACCCGGCGGAGGAGCCGCCGGATGCCGCCAAAACGTAAGGGCTGTTGGGGTTAGTCTCCAGTCGTTCCTTAATCCACGCTCGGTCATCTGGGTCCGGTGTGATATTGAGTGCTGCTAGTAAAGCCTTCTGCGCCCAAGGCTCATAGGGAGCGGCAGCTGCGTATGCTATAAAAAGGCCCCGTGCGACGTAATCTGCTCCCAACCGATCACGAGCCAATTCAGCCGCCGCAAAGAAGGCTAAAGGTTGCTCATGCCCCACCTCAGTGAGCGATTCCATGATATTGATAGACTCGACCTGCGCTGCTGCACGTCCGTCTCGACCGACAGGAAGCAATAGCACTCGAACGCCATAGACAGTGTCTAAATCCCTTGCTCGTTGGAGCTGCCATTGAGCGAGGAGTATCCTGGCATCGACCGACTGTCCTCCTAGACCCGATGCCACATCCGTTGCTTGAATCCGAGCAGCCGACGTATCCCCCGCTTCACTGAGCATTCGAGCTCTTGCGAGTGCCATTTTACCACGGGCGACACGGTCCCACTCAGAGCCGTTAACTCCCTCCAGCATAGACGCAACCTTCTCCGGCCCCCAGACCTCAGCCGCCTGATCCACGAGTCGTTCGATAGTCTCCGTCCGACCACCTGCACGAGGATTTTCCATTAGAACGTGTACAGCGTCACGCGCGCGCTTTTCCTGTCGATGGACAATTGACCAGCGCAGCACTTCAAGGTCAGCATCCGCCTTCATCCCGAAACCAGCCTCAGATGCCCGATCTAGGTCCGAACCGGCCTGTTCAAACATCCCCCGCTCAAGCAACAGGCGACCCCGGAGAAAATGCGCCTCATACCTCGGCAGATCCTCAAGCGTCCCGGAAAGCGCCCGATTTACCCCCGAAAGCGCCGAGCTCGCATCACCGATTTCTGCCTTAACAGCAGCAAGATATACTCGAGCTTCGTCGCTTTCGGGGGAATTCAATCGAACGGCGTCTATAAGCGCTGCCTGAGCTTCCCGAAGCTCACCCAATCGAAGCCGGGCTCTACCATGAAGAACGAGTGCCTCATTCGCCCATTCAGCCTGAGGTCGGTCGCGCAGCGCTTCACCTGTCTTTGTAACGACTTCATTGTAGCGCTCAGAAGCGAGTGAATCTCGTCCTGACAGGCGAGCGCTTTCTCCCCGAAGAAAAAGGTTATTTGCGTTGT
>DEBI01000074.1:0-5385 GCA_002348465.1 Gemmatimonadales bacterium UBA2960
GCACCATTCACGATGAATGTTCCCAGGTCCGTCAGAAGAGGGAGATCACCGAGGTATACTTCTTTTTCGATGATGTCTTGGGTGACACGTTCCTCAATCGGAGTTGAGACTTTCTTTCTCTTGCGCTTTTTAGGGGCGCCTGGATCTTCTTCCGGCTGCTCCCACACGATAAGGCGGAGCGTCGCCTTAAGTGGAGCGGAATACGTCATATCCCGCTCAATGCACTCCTCTACGGAATACTTTGGCTCACCGAGTGAGCACGAGATGTACTCGAGCATGAAGTACTCATTGACGTCTTCGATAGGGAAAATCTCTTCGAAGACTCTATCGAGACCAAAATCCCACTGCTCGTCCGGATCCTGCTCCACAAGCTTTTCAAATGAGCGGAGCTGAACATCCAGCAGGTTCGGCATCGGCATCACTGACTTGAGCTTCGCAAAGCTCAGGATCGGGCGGTTGTCCTTGCGCAGTTCCAACGTAAGTCCCCCTTACGACCTCGTCCGCATACGCGTGCGAGGAGCATTGTCGTTTTCGAGTTGGGACACACCCGCGGTTCCCCACCATAGGCTCACCATTCCAAAGATGTTCCTATAGCGCGGTCGCGAACTGTCCCTATTTGTCACGCGACATAATGCCGCGTCCGAAGTCGAGATCTTACCGAGACCGACTCCGGTCGTTCTGCCCATATACGAATGTCGATACACTCGCTAGCCTGGCCGGCGTTACTTGAGTTCGACGGTGGCGCCGACTTCCTCAAGCTTGGCTTTCATCTCGTCGGCCTCTTCCTGGGTCGCACCTTCCTTCACGTTACTCGGAGCACCGTCGACCACATCCTTCGCCTCTTTGAGGCCTAGACCAGTCAGCTCACGCACAACCTTAATTACTTGGATCTTCTTATCGCCAACGCCGGCTAGAACTACATCGAATTCGTCCTTTGCCTCAGCCCCACCAGCGTCACCACCCGCAGCAGCACCACCCGCTACCGCAACAGGAGCGGCCACAGCCGTGACGTTAAACTTCTCCTTGAAGGCATCAACGAACTCAGAGAGCTCGAGAACGGTCATGCCACCAATCGCTTCGAGCAGCTCTTCCTGATTCGCCATTTTTCCTGTCTCCTAAATGTCCACCGACTTCTTGTCGGCAACTGGTTTGAACCTGTGAATTACCAGGAACGCGCCCGCGTCCCTTTTACTACTCGCCCGGGATGCGGGCTTAACCTGCCTTAGCACGCTCGTCCTTCAGTGCGTCCATCAGACCGGCCATTTCCTGAAGCTTTGCTCCGAGAGCAGACGCAAGTGCTGCCATCGGACTCTCCATCGCACCTGCTAACTCCGCGAGAAGCTGCTCACGCGACGGAAGCTTTGCGATTTTTTCCACCTGCTCGGCCTGGATCACCTTGTTATCAAGGACTCCAAGCTTGAAAGTGGGCTTCTTGTCATGATCCTTTGCGAAGTCGCTTAGCACCTTGGCAGCCGCAGCAGCGTCCTCGTATCCAAAGACGAACCCGGTGGGCCCGCTCAAACTCTCTCCGATATCTGGAAGTGTCTCGGACTCATCAAAGACACGCTTCGCGATTCGGTTCTTGACCACTACATACTCAGCGCCGGATTTCCGAAGCGATGAGCGCAGTTCGGTCATTGCCTTGACGTTTAGTCCCGTGAAATCAGTCAGATACAGAACGGGCGCCCGATCAATTCGCTCTTTGAGCTCCTCAACAAATATCTCTTTTCTGGCGCGGTCCATCAGTCCCTCCAAGCGTTAGTGTCGATGGCCACACCCGGCCCCATCGTGCTTGAGACTGTTACGCTCCTCAGATACGCACCCTTCGCTGACGACGGCCTGGACTGCATGATTTGGTCCATAAAAGCCGTGAGATTCTCTTGAAGCTGCTCATCAGAGAACGACGCCTTTCCAATCGGCGCATGCACGATTCCGGTCTTATCGACTCGGAACTCTATTTTACCCGCCTTAATCTCTTTCACAGCACGACCGATATCGAACGTCACGGTTCCAGCTTTCGGAGTCGGCATGAGGCCCCGCGGACCAAGCACGCGGCCGAGCGGGCCCACCTTCCCCATGAGATCGGGCGTGACAACGCAGACGTCAAAATCCACCCATCCGTCCTCGATCTTTTCGACGTACTCAACCCCGACGTGATCCGCTCCAGCCTCTCTAGCCTCCTCTTCTTTTTCACCCTGGACGATCGCCAAGACTCGAACAGATTTCCCCGTCCCATGCGGAAGGACTACAGTGCCGCGGACGAGCTGATCCGCCTGTCGCGGATCAACTCCAAGACGCGTGGCGACATCGACAGATTCGTCGAACTTCGCCGTAGCAAGCTCTCGCACGAGCTTCACCGCGTCATTTGGCGCCATTTTCACACCGCTCGGGACGGCCGCGCGGGCCGAACCGTAGCGTTTCCCTTTTTTTGGCATCCTACTTCAAGAGCCGCTTCGTTTACCCTCCCACCGCTGACGGCTCTCATGCGGTGGTACACGGGTGGGACACCTAGGTCCCCATTTGTTAGCCCTCTACTATGACTCCCATAGAACGGGCCGTTCCAGCGATCATCTCCACCGCTGAATCGATGTCGTTCGCATTCAGGTCTTCCATCTTACTCTCAGCGATCTCTGCGAGCTGAGCCCGCGTGATCGTACCTACCTTCTCACGGTTTGGCTCGCCCGAGCCCTTAGGCAAACTAATAGCTTTCTTAATCAAAACGGCAGCAGGCGGCGTTTTCGTTATAAACGAGAACGACCGATCCGCGTAGACCGTGATCTCGACCGGAGTCGTAATCCCCTGCTTATCGGCGGTCTTCGCGTTGAACTGCTTGCAGAACTCCATGATGTTGACGCCGTGCGCTCCCAGCGCAGGGCCTACGGGAGGGGCTGGATTGGCCTGCCCACCCGCGACATGAAGCTTGATAAACCCGACTGCTTGTTCTTTCGCCATGATTCTAGTGTTCCTGCTCTAATATCCCTTGAGATCCGTGTAATCAAGTTCGACCGAAGTCGGACGACCGAAGAGTGACACCTCCACCTTCACCTTGCCCTTATCAGGATAAACTTCCTGAACGGTACCGGAAAAGTCAGTGAATGGGCCCTTGGTAACCTCTACCACCTGATCGATGTGGAATGGGATCTCTTCCTGTGTCTTGCCCTCGGACTGCGTTTCGATCCCAAGAATCTTGTTGACTTCATCTTCACGAAGAGGATGCGGAGCCTTACCTGACCCCACAAATTTGATCACACCCTGAATGTTGTTGACCGAGTGCGCAGTACGTTCGTTCAAGGCCATGTGCACTAGCACATAACCTGGATACAAGCGACGAGTGACTGACACCCTCTTTCCATTTCGGATTTCCAAAGCTTCTTGGGTCGGCACGAGAACGTCTAGTAACTCACCTTCATCCTGGCCCTCATCAATCTTAAGCTGTATTAGCCGTTGAACCTTGTTCTCGTGCCCAGAATACGTCTGGACAGCATACCACCGAGAGTCGGTTGCAGTACTCACGTTAGGCTCCGAAGATTCCCATAATGGTGTTGATCACAAAACTCGCAGACTTGTCCATTAGCCATATGATCAGTGACACCGCCATAGTGAAAATCAGCACCACGATAGTTGCAGAACGAAGCTGCTCCCAGTCCGGCCAAGTGACCTTTTGGAGCTCGACCCAACACTCTCCGATAAAAGCTCGCGTCCCTTTCGCCTTATCTATCGCTGACACTACTTCGTTTCCTTATGCTGTCTGTGGCCACGGCACCTACGGCAGTACTTGCGAAACTCCACCCTCTCTGGGTGCAGTCTCTTGTTCTTCGTAGTGTCGTAGTTCCTATCCTTACAGTCCTCACAAGCGAGGACAATTTTGTCGCGCGGCATCGAATGCCTCCTTTGAAGGGGCACTCAGCCCCACATGTACCACGTTAGTCCGAGGCGCTACTAGACCCGAACTCTTTCCTGCCTACTACTCGATTATCTCGGTAACGACGCCGGCACCAACCGTGCGTCCACCCTCACGGATCGCAAACCGAAGTTCCGGATCCATCGCGATGGGCGTAATTAGCTCCACTTCCATCTGCACGTTGTCCCCGGGCATGACCATTTCTACACCCGCAGGAAGGTTCGCCGCACCCGTCACATCCGTCGTCCGGAAGTAGAATTGGGGACGATATCCGTTGAAGAACGGCGTGTGTCGCCCACCCTCTTCCTTGGTCAAGACGTACACCTCAGCCTTGAACTTGGTGTGGGGTGTGATAGAGCCCGGAGCGGCTAATACCTGACCACGCTCGATCTGGTCTTTGTCCACTCCACGTAGCAGAAGTCCTGCATTATCTCCCGCTCGGCCCTCGTCCAGAAGCTTGCGGAACATCTCGACTCCGGTCACAACCGTCTTGTTATCTGCGCCCATCCCGACGATGTCCACTTCTTCACCCTGCTTGACGATCCCGCGCTCAATGCGGCCTGTCGCCACCGTGCCGCGACCCGTAATCGAGAACACGTCCTCGACGGGCATCAGGAACGGCTTTTCAATATCGCGCTCTGGCTGAGGAATATACGAGTCGATCGCATCCATCAGCTCTTGAATGCACGCCGACGCATCGCCTTCCCCACCAGCCTCAAGAGCCTGCAGCGCCGAGCCCTTAACGATCGGAATATCATCGCCAGGGAAGTCATACTCGCTCAGCAGCTCACGAACCTCCAGCTCCACCAACTCCAAGAGCTCCTCGTCGTCGACCATGTCGACCTTGTTCATAAATACTACGATGAAAGGTACGTTGACCTGACGAGCAAGCAGGATGTGCTCGCGCGTCTGGGGCATCGGTCCGTCCGCCGCACTCACAACGAGAATCGCGCCATCCATCTGCGCTGCACCCGTGATCATGTTCTTCACATAGTCGGCGTGACCCGGACAATCCACGTGTGCGTAGTGACGGGCCTCCGTCTCATACTCTACGTGCGCCGTTGCAATCGTGATCCCACGCTCCCGCTCTTCCGGAGCCTTGTCGATGTTCTCGAACGCAACCGCCTCTCCTCCATGCTTCTTCGCCTGCGTGGTTGTTATCGCAGCCGTTAGCGTTGTCTTACCGTGATCGACGTGTCCAATCGTACCCACGTTCACGTGCGGCTTAGTGCGCTCGAACTTCTCCTTACCCATCTCGCTGATCCTCTTTTTGGTGTTCGTTTTCACCTTTTATAAGAACGGGGTCTCGCCCCGCGGATCCCGCCTAGCGCGATCCCCTTCCTACAAGAGCTCTGAGCGGGGTTTGAACCCGCGACCTCGTCCTTACCAAGGACGCGCTCTACCACTGAGCTATCAGAGCAACTCGTCCTTAAACAACCCTTGTTCCTTCCTAAAGAGCGGGAGACGGGACTCGAACCCGCGAC
>DEBI01000074.1:5699-7210 GCA_002348465.1 Gemmatimonadales bacterium UBA2960
TCAGCTTGGAAGGCTGATGCTCTAGCCAACTGAGCTACTCCCGCCTCGCTCTTTCTCTCAAGCCCTCTTTGAGGACTCTTGCTACTTCAGTGGTGGGGGGAGGATTCGAACCTCCGAAGGCTAAGCCAACAGATTTACAGTCTGCCCCGTTTGACCGCTTCGGTACCCCACCTTGTTGCTCCCGAAACCGCCCAGTCGGGACCACTCGAACTCTTCTTCCCCGCCTGACTCAGACGCGGAAAATAGCCGCCCCCTAGATGCTGGAGCGGCTTGTCTGCGAACGAGCCCAGAAAAGTAATTATCCTGCGACAGAGCGTAAAGGGCTTAAAATGTCGGGGCAGTGCGGTATTCCAAGGTCGTTTTCCGCTCGATTTCGCTATCTGAGGTGCTCAAGCGCAATCATCAATGTCCTGAAGATACGAACAACCCAAACACCTCGAGCCCTTCTTCTAAGAAGACTGAAATGTTTTCCGGTCGAATCAGCTGTCCTGGCCTATACAAAATCAGTCGATCGCCTCGCCCCTCCAGTACAGGTTTTCCTGAGTGGGTCGCGAAGAAGTCCAGAACATCGTCCTTAAAGAGCGAGCGGATCGCATGCTCATCCGCTCCTCGAAGCAGATATTTCTTAGAAAAATCTGCAGCTGTTCGATTCGAGTCGAAGTCTATGTCCTGGTATCCGAAGGCACTGCCGATTTTATGGACTACGTGTTCCGGGCGCATGACAAAGCTGGGCAGGCTCAGTTGAGGTGAACGAAACCAAATCACAGTTTGCGCAGGCAGCCTTCCGCTTTCAGGGAAAAAATGCGATCCCTTACGTCCAGACTGTCCTGAATGATCGTGTTCGTTCTGCCAAAAGCGAAACATCCTGACCTCATACTCCTGGCCAGACGAGAGTCTTCCAGGCCCCGGGTCTAAGACATCTGCTATTTCTCGGCCAAACCTCCCCTCGCGACTCAGCACAAAGGATGGGGGCTGGTCACTAGACAACTCAAAACCCCAGAGGTTACCGAGCAGATACTCATCTTCTTCAGAAAGACTCCAACCCATTTGCTGAGCTAAGTCTGCGAGTTCGTTCGATTGACCTCTTGCGTGCCCTCGCTTGCGAAAATAGGAGATCGTGAGCAAAACCATGGCAAGGACTGCCGCTCCGATGCCGGCGTAGGTTGGCGCGGGTGCATGGAAATTGAGCAGGAAGGCACCCACCAGAAATAATCCAATGGTGACTGCCCTAAGGATCTTTTGGGTTGCATCAAAGTTTGTTGCGGACTGTCCAAGTTTTTTCTTCATGGTCTCAATTCTGTCGCAGAGCCTCACATATCTATCCGCAACTTATGCGCTGAACGAAGCACGGCCACTCAATCTCGATCTCTACCGATTCGTACCAGTGCGGCACCCGGACGAACGCTACTGGGACCCCGGATGAGACATGACCGACGGTAGACTCAGAGAGCGATAAAAAGCGGCCCAACCACGTCAGTGATTGAGCCACAAAGAGCTGGCGAAGGGACTTG
>DEBI01000092.1 GCA_002348465.1 Gemmatimonadales bacterium UBA2960
TCGAGCTAAGAGGTCATCAGCCTCAACAATGATGTCATTTCCGTCGGGATCTTTCGCTTCGACTCTCACGGATATGGGGCGCTGAACGACCTCTTCCAAACCTGGAATACTCAGACATCCCTCGGATTGCTTAGCGACCTCCTGGCTCTCCCAAGTCACAATAGGATTGACCAGCGCTAGGGGCTGTTGCTCAAGCTCACCATCATCATATCCCCGCAACCCCACGACGATCACCCGGAGTGAAAGCCCGACCTGGGGCGCAGCCAGACCGATCCCATCGGCATGGTACATCGTTTCAAACATGTCACGGATGAGCGCTCCTAGGTCCTCATCGAAGACAGTAACATCCTCGGCCGGAGCGCGGAGCACGGGGTCCCCCATGTAAACGATTTCGCGAATGGCCATCAGGCACTCTCCCTACTCCTCTGACCTCATGTTCAAATGACCCTCCTCCTCGAGCACACTGGCTACACGGCCACGATCAACGGTGACTCGAGTATTTTCTCCTGTCCGGACAGTGAGACGGTGTCCGTCGGAATGGATCACCGTTCCAATCAAACCACCGTTGGTGACAACCTCATCACCCTTCTTCACACCCTCAACCATCTCTTGGTGCCTCTTTCGCTCCTTCATCTGCGGACGGATCAGAAGGAAATAGAAGATTGGGATAATGAGCGCGAAGTTGAGCATCATACGGAGGCCGAAGTTCTGATCCGGCGCAGCCTGCAGCAGTAGCGTTATAGGCGTCACGAAGCCTTCCCCTCTTTTTTATAGCGTTCTAACCAGTCCCTGTGCCAATGGTCGAAGCTTCCGTCAATCACTCGACGGCGGGCTTCTTCACCTAGACGGACCAGAAACCGAAGATTGTGAATCGAAATAAGTCGTAAGGGCAGCCACTCGCCCGATACAACAAGATGACGAAGATAAGCTCGATCGTAACGGGCGCAGGTATAGCAATCGCATTCCGTATCAATCGGACGGGTATCTGACCGAAACCGAGCAGCCTTAAGATTGATCTGACCCTCTAAACTGGTCCAGGCAGTTCCATGTCGTGCGTTGCGCGTCGGAGCGACGCAGTCAAAAAGGTCGCACCCTCGCTTTATGGCTTCGAGAAGATCATCTGGGTAACCGACACCCATCAAATAGCGCGGACGCTCTTTTGGGAGAACGTCGTCGAGCAGCTCAAGGGTCCTCCACATATCCGGCTTTGACTCACCTACACTTAACCCTCCGATCCCGAAACCGTCCCAGTCATTGAGCGACATGAACTGATCCGCATGCTCTTTTCGAAGGTCGTCAAAGACATTGCCCTGAAGAACAGGGAAAAGGCTTTGTTCCGGGAACTCACCCACCTTCTCCAACTCGTCAAACCGTGCGCGACAACGCCCTAACCATTCAAGAGTCCGACGGTTCGCTTGCTCAGCCGTCTGGCGATCGCATCCTCCTGGCGGACACTCATCGAACGCCATTACGATGTCCGCACCAAGCGCGCGTTGGATGTCCATAACCGATTCAGGGGTGAAAACGTGGCGAGATCCGTCAACGTGGCTCTGAAAGTCGACACCGTCGTCATGCACTTTGCGCATGCCTTTCAAAGAAAAAACCTGGTAGCCCCCACTGTCGGTCAAAATCGGGCCATCCCAACGCATAAAGTCATGCAGCCCTCCTAGCTGCCGCACCAAATCTTGACCGGGCCTCAAGTACAAATGGTACGTATTCGCTAGCACGACCTGTGCCCCCAGCTCCTTAACCTCCTCCATGATAAGGCTCTTGACCGTCCCAGCAGTCCCGACCGGCATGAAGGCCGGAGTCGACACGCTTCCATGAGGTGTCGTGAAGGAGCCGGCTCGGGCTGAGCCCTCGGATGCGGAAAGGGTGTAGTCAAACATTGCGGAAAAATGTAACCGCAAGGACCATGGCGAGCCTGTTGCCCCATCGTCTCTTTAAGTGTCGATACTCAACAAAATCCAGAGCCAAGAAATGATGTAGGCTCAGTTGATCAGCCGATTAGGTTGTTTTTCCTGATCTTCACGCCGACACGAGAAACGTGATCATCCGCACGAAGGCATCACTAGCATGGCGTCCCCATAAGAGTAAAACAGGTAGCGCTCGCGGACAGCTTCTTCATATGCCGCCATAGTTCGTTCGTACCCCCCAAAAGCGGCGACGAGCATAATCAGAGTAGATCGGGGGAGGTGGAAGTTAGTGAGCAGACCATCAACTACCCGGAAGTTATAGGGTGGCCAAATAAAGAGGTCCGTCTGTGCCCAACCAGGCCTCAGGGAGCCATCATCTCTCGCGGCAGACTCAAGAGCGCGAACCGCGGTCGTACCAACCGCCCAAACTCTGCCACCATCCCTTTTCGTACGTTCAACCGCCTCAATCGCTGACTCCGGAATAAAGTACCTCTCTATATGCATCGGGTGACCCGAGGGGTACTCAGCGTCGACCGGGCGAAAAGTGCCCAGCCCCACATGAAGCGTTATCGCAGTCCTCTTTATGCCCTTTGTCTCGAATTCCTCAAGTAGATCATTTGTGAAATGCAATCCGGCGGTCGGAGCCGCAACAGACCCTCCAGTCCTTGCATAAACCGTCTGGTAGCGATCTCGATCAGAGGGCTCTATTTCGCGATCGATATAGGGAGGCAGCGGCATCGAGCCATTTCGCTCAATCGCCGTTTCGATGTCCAAATCACTCTTCAATCGTACCAAA
>DEBI01000099.1 GCA_002348465.1 Gemmatimonadales bacterium UBA2960
CCAGCTGAGAGCCCCATCGGAACTGTGATTAGAGGGTAGCCTGCTACCGCAGCTACAACGGTCAAGCCCGGTGGACGTGTACCACGAGGACCTTCTGGTATTGGCCCGGCCCGAGGGGTGCCATCCGGTTCGATCTTCGAAGCAGGTGCCCCCGTCGGGGAGACGAGCACTTCGACGTCGTATTGCATAAGAAGGCGGTCGATCCCTTCGTCGCGGGTTAGCCTTCTTCCAGATTCGAGAGCGGCAAGGTAGGAATCATCGGAGCGACCACCGGTGGTGGCCTCAGAATCGTCCCAGTAGTCCATGGTATGCATATTTTCGCGAGGATCCTCGCCGCTGAATTCAATCAGGTCAGCGAGTGTGCGAACGTCTACCGAGTTCGGTGTAGTTTCGAGATAGGCGTTGAGGTCGACTTTAAAGTCTTGGAGAAGTATGGTGCGCATTTCTGGCCGGGGGTCGACAAGCTCATCTGCCGGTATCGTGACCAGTTGGGCACCTTCTGCGGTTAGTACCTTTAGGGCAGCTTCAAACAGGTCTAGGACTCCATCCGTGTCAGATTCCGGTGGCTGGATTACTCCAACTCGCGTGCCCTGCAGTGCGTTACTATCGAGAGCGTTCGTGTAGGATTGTAGGTGTCGGTCCGCATCTTTTGACCACAGGTCCTCAGGATCTGTGCCTGCGATAACGTCGAGAATCATCGCAGCATCTGCGACAGATCTCGTCATTGGACCGGATGAGTCTTGGTTTAGGCTGATAGGTACGATTCCCCGACGGGATACAAGCGCTATGGTCGGCTTCATACCAACTATGCCGTTCACAGAGGATGGTCCCACGATGGAGCCACCGGTCTCCGTGCCGATGGTAGCGGCGGCGAAACTCATCGCCGTAGCGACACCTGATCCGCTACTCGAACCCGCTGGGCTTCTTGTCGTATCGTATGGGTTCTTCGGACTCCCCCCAACAGTGCTTCCGTTGAATGAGGCCGTATTACGAAATCCAGCAAACTGAGAAAGATTTGCTTTGCCCAGGAGAACAACTCCAGCCTCGCGCAGTCTATGTGCGACCTCAGAGTCTCGCTCTGGAAAATTGTTCTCCAGCGCGAAAGAGCCAGCTGTGGTAGGCATCCCAACCATATCGAGGTTGTCCTTCAGCAAGATCGGAATGCCATCGAGAGGACCAAGACTCTCCCCGGCGGCTCGACGGGCATCGGAAGCTTCAGCTTGCGCCATGGCATCTGGGGCGATGGCGATCACGGAGTGGAGGCCGCCGTCCATTGCCGTAATCCTTGCTATGTACCCGCCTGTGACAATTGTTGATTTGGTTCGTTCGGTCGCGAGGTCGTCAGAAATCTGATGTAGTGAACGCTCAGTGACAGAATAGCCAGGCTCGTCAGAGTAGTTAGGGACGGCTGGTTCGCAACCGATCGAGGTCGCGACTGTTAGAACTCCGAGTGCAGGAGAGAGACGTTGTCGGAGGATGGTGCTCATGATCGGACTCCCATCGATGAAGTACCTCAAAGTCACGAGGACAGGGTTGGCTTTATTTGATGCGGACGGCTTCGTAACTGCGTGGACCCTCATCGTGGCATCGTGGCTAGTCAACTTATTGGCTTTGCTGCCGGGCCCTTAAGCCATCTCCCAGGTCTATCGCCCGTTAATGCACCGTTGGTGATGACCGGAATTCCGTTGACGAGAAGGTGTTCAATTCCCACAGAGTATTGATGGGGTTCAGTATACGACGCCATGTCTTGAATTACCTCTGGGTCGAAGACCGCGATATCTGCTAGCATCCCTGGCGCTATAACACCGCGCTCATCTTGCCCGAGCCATAGTGCAGGCATGGAAGTCATCTTTTTGACGGCTTCCTCCAAAGAGATCACTTCAAGCTCGCGGACGTATCGAGCCAAGACGCGGGCGAATGCTCCATAACTACGCGGGTGAGGAAAACCTTCACCGAAACCAACGTTATCTCCGTCGGTTTCGATCATTGCGAGAGGATGCTGCATGATTCGTATAACATCGGCTTCATCCATGATGTGGTAGATGGCGCTGAAGCCTCCGCCTTTGTGCAGTTCAATGGCCAAGTCTATTCCGGCTTCGATGTCCATTCTGTCAAAGCCGCGGTCAGCGGCGTAATCGGCCAGTGTCTTACCGTTGTAGGAGGGGTTTGAGGGTAGGACTCGGAACTGCACTCGTGCTAAGTCGTCACCTCCCCAGTCTGTGCGCCAAATTGTCCGCATCTCGTCCTCGATCCGGGCACGTGTCTCGGGATCCTCTACACGTTCTTGAAACGCTTCCGTTCCACCCGCTAATGCCCATTGTGGAAAGAGTACAGATGAGCCTGTGCTACCTGCAGTGTAGGGATAAAGATCATGCACGATGTTTAGGCCGTCTGCGTTGGCAGAATCAATCATGGCCAATGTGTGCTCGCTCCATCCCCATTGGCCTGCGCCGGCAGCTTTGTGGTGATTGATCTGAGCTGGAATGTCGGCCTCGTTGGCGATCCTGATAACTTCAGCCACGGATTCGAGCAATCCGGCACCCTCGTTCCTCATGTGACTCACGTAGATGCCGCCAAATTCTCGGGCAACCTTAGCGAGTTCGATCACTTCTTCTGTTTCCGCATAGTTTGCCGGAACGTAAAGAAGGCCTGTAGAGAGGCCCATCGCTCCCTGTCTCATTGATTCTCGGACGAGTTCTCTCATTTCTTCCAACTCGTCTGGGGTGGGTTCTCGATTTTCGTTTCCCATGACCTGTTGGCGAGTCCAGGTGTGGCCGGCCCAAAAAATCATGTTGGGTGCCATTTCCAGAGATGATGCGAACCTCTCCAGAGGCCACGGTTGCCCGCCCGAATGCAGTGATGACGATAGCGTTGTTATTCCTTGGCGCAGGAAGTTCTCCGAGAGGGGATAGCCGGCGATGGATATTTGGACATGGGCATGGTTGTCGATGAACCCCGGTGTGACCACTCGCCCAGTTGCTTCGATCACCTGATTGGCTTCGCTAGGGTCGATGCCTTCACGTGCCACTGCAACTATTCGGTCTCCACTGATCCCGACGTCTGCCCTGAACCGCTTCTCTCCGGTTCCGTCAACCACCTCTCCGCCAATGATCAAAACATCGTAGGTCTGTCCACATGCGGCAGCGGGAAGGGCTGCGAATTGGGCGCAAATACAGAGGGCTAGGGCAGTTCTGTTCATTCGATGTGCCATGCGGAATGGGAAGCGTGCTTGACTCTTACTATTAGTTAATACTGATCCTGTTCTTTTGCTTGGCCAGCTGTATCAGGCTGCTCTCTTTTCGTTCATGAACTTACGTTTGTGTACAAGGGAAGGGTTACGCCTCTCGACCGATGACCTCGGCTGACCTTAGTGACAGCGCCGAAAAGGTGGGAGTTCCATTCGCACACCCGCCGGAGACCATGGTTGGCGCTCCAATTACAAAAAGATTGTCATGGTCGTGCGTCCGTCCATAGGAGTCCAGAACACTTGTTGCTGGATCGTCTCCCATCCGGCATCCCCCGCCCGGGTGTTCCATTTTGGTCGACACCTGGGTCGACATGACTGAACCGTTTCCAGCTTCAGCCATACGCTCGAACAGTCGGAACAACGTGTCGTGTGTGTATCCGCGCAGATTTAAAGACTCTGGTGCATCCTGGAATTGGATCTTGGGCATTGGGTCACCCCATCGGTTCTTCCTGTGCACGTCGAGTGATAGTCGACTATTTCTGTCAGGAATAACGTCGTAATACGCGCGGACTCGAGCCGAAGAGCGTTGAGTGCGACCTCGCCAGTCTTCCATGATCTGGTCTCCGAAGAGTCTTGAGCCATCATCGTTTCGGGCTCTCGGCTGACGGTCAGCTGTCGATGTCCAAATTCGCAAATCATGCCTTAGGTAGTGTTCTGATGGGCCGGGTCGCGCGAACATTTTGGACAAGAGCGAGTTGGTTGAAAACATGCCGGGGTAGCTTTCAAACGGAAGGTCTATTTGTGCGCTCACATAGGGATGTCCGGTCATGTACCTGCCGACCATTCCCGTTCGGTTCGCCAGGCCATCAGGGAACCGGCTATTAGCTGATAAGAGAAGTAGATGCGGGCTCCATGCATATCCGGCTGCTAACACGAACGTCTTCGCGTGAAACTCAATTGCTTCGTCCGGAGCGTCGTAAGAGGAACCTAGAGCGAAGCTCACCCGATCAGAGTCGCTATGGAGCTTGAGTCGACGTATTAACGTTCCTGTTACGAGTCGAACCCTCTCTTCATTGATCAGCCGGTCGAGTGTGAGGTCTGGTGTATACTTCGCCCCGGTTGGGCACACATGGCATGTGTCACAACGCCTACACACAGCCCGACCATGTTCTGTGGTTGTCGCTTTTGCCCATGGTTGTGTCCAAAATGGTATGCCAGCGTCTTCTCCCCATCTCTTCAGGATTTTCAAATTGTAAGACAAGGGAAGGGGGGGCATCGGGTACGGGGTAGAACGCGGGTCGTATTCCGGCGGTCCGGCCTCTCCAGCAACTCCGACTCGTTTTTCAAAATCGAAGTAGTAGGGTTCGAGTTCCTCGTAATCGAGTTGCCAGTCAGTACCGACACCGTAAATGGAACGCTGCCTGAAATCTTCGGGCGAGAACCTTGGGCATGCACCGTCCCAGTGCATCGCACATCCGCCCACGTTCATCGACCGATAAAAAAGTCCGTCTCCAGTTTGATCATGGATGTGGTCGTTGGTCCAAGGATTTTCTCCGTAGTCGATAAAGCGACGACGTTTGCCGATTCTTTCGCGAACCGGTGTGGTTCGGACACCGGCCTCGACGATCACAATGTCCGCGTCTGTGATTTCGGTCATGCGTTCGGCAGCGAGGATGGCCGTAATGCCAGATCCAATAATGCAGATGTCTGTATCAACTCGAGTTGTCATCGGATGCAACCCTCGAATAAACAGTTCATGCGGACCGCTCTGTCTCGTGACTACTGACTTCTAGTGTCTTTGGGCGATCGCCCACGTCTTCTATGTTTCTGCACTCGAGTTTTGCAATCTGTTTTTTGTAACACCTGTCTACGGCATCACTAGACGTGAAATAGTGAGCCATCAAAGCTGTTCCGATATGGTGCGAACGGCCTGGAGACGGGAAGCTGGCGTCGGGTTCACCCATCTGCTCACTGAGAATGTTTCTTCGTTGCGCTATAGAAAGCCCTGCAAACGGAGAGCCCCACTTCGCATCTGCTAACAGGTTGAGCGCATCGAGTTGAGCCGACCAGCCGGGGATAGGATCGGGCGGCCCGTATGGTATCTCTGAACCGCCGTAGGGGTGGGTTAATTCGGCAACGGGTTCGAAACCAGAGACCCAGACCTCAAAAGCCTCAATGGCCAATTCGCGTCCAGTTACACCGATCGACTCGGGGAGAACGGCGTCTCCAATCGCACGGAGAAGTTCTTTGTCTAACTGCCTGAACTCTTCGGGGTAGGAGCCGTCCCTGTCGGATTCGCGCACACCTAGTGAGGCCGCAGAGACCGCAACAGCTGAATGCTTCAAAAAGGATCGTCGGTTCTGTGTCATCTTGAGGGCTCTCGTTTGGCGATATGCTTTGAGCTCATGGGATATTTTGAATTAGTCTCCTGATGAACGAGCGTCCAATTCGCTCATATTGAACCGGACCGTCACCACATAGGGCTCTTCACCAATGGTCCAGTGCCCGTAAGTGGTTGAGATGAAGGTGCTGTCTGATGCGAGTTCTAAGCCAGGGTATGCTGCGTCCCATGAGTCGGTATTATCCATGAGCCGAATGCGATAGAGGCCGGGATCATTATTGGTGAGGTCATCCCATGACCCAACCCAGGCGACCCAGTCGCCCCGGGTAGGACTGGCGTCAGCCATGTCCCTGTATGAAATAACGAGGCGGCCATCTGGGGAATATTTGGCTGTGTGTCTATCACCGGTTAGCGCCTTCGGAAGCTCTCTGGGCTCTGACCAAGTATCCCCGTCATCATCGGAAAAGACGATAAAGGACTCGTAGGTCCTTGAGTTTTCCCGAAGGAGCAGGGCGAGGCGTGTTCCATCGGGCGAGGTTACAAGACCCGGCTCACAAAGATCCGCGTCGGGGTGCTCGGTAATCACCCAAGGCTCACTCCATGAAAGCCCGTAGTCAGACGAACGCGTGGCGAATACCCGGAATGCGCTCGGTTCTCCTGAATTGCGAAGGAACCTTCCATCATCGTGAAAGAAGGCCAGCAGATCTCCATCGGCCTGTGTATGGATCGAGGCCATTGCAACAATTCCGCCGAAGTCTCCTATAGGCTGGAGTTCTGACCAGGTTTCACCTAGGTCATCTGAGACAGCGCGCCTTATTGGATAAAGGCCGGAAAAAAGGAGTAAACGAACTAACCCGTCTTCTCTCTCAGTCTGAAACAGTGTTGGAACCTCTCGTGAGGACGCCCACGATTCCGGCACGGGAAGTCGGTTGCTCCACGTGCGCCCCCCGTCGGTGCTCCGCTTTAGGACGATTGGTCCTTCGCCATGACCTTTGGGATAGACGGCTATGATGGTGCCGTCCGGGAGCATCTGAGTTGTGGGGTGTCCCAGGTACTGCCCATGTTC
>DEBI01000113.1:0-1243 GCA_002348465.1 Gemmatimonadales bacterium UBA2960
CATGAGCAGTGCGACGATTCCGGAAGCTGAACGAACAGGGAGTTCCGTCCACAGACCTGCCAAAAAGGTGACACCGGCCCCGATCTTCATGGCCCCTACTAAATAGAAAGCGCCGTCCGGCAAACCGTAAGCCTGGAACTCTTCTTTGAGGGTCGTGGCCTCGCCTCCTCGGTAGTCTGTTGCGGACCCGGCTCGGATTAGCCACACATTCAAGAGCCCAAGACCAACAATTATTTGAAGCAGAGTAAGGATGGTAAACTCCGGCACAGAAATCTCCTCGAGCATTGGCACAGAACGTTAGAATGACCATTAAAATGCAGCAGAGCAGCCCATGGGCCTAGGGTACCACTTTGCGAATGCTGTTTCGATCTCCCTGTTTCTCTATTACGGACTGGCTTGCCTCTTTGCCGACGGAATGGTCGAAGAGTT
The DNA here is from genome assembly GCA_002348465.1 of Gemmatimonadales bacterium UBA2960. Classification (GTDB taxonomy): domain Bacteria; phylum Gemmatimonadota; class Gemmatimonadetes; order Longimicrobiales; family Gaopeijiaceae; genus UBA2589. Next base: position 430 of record DEBI01000113.1, read on the forward strand.
TGAGAGATACGGGCTTCCTCACTTTAGAAAGTTGATCGGTGCTCTAGAGGTCGCGGGGGCAGCGGGGCTCTTAGTCGGTTACTTGGCACCAACACTTAGTTTCTTGAGCGCCAGCGGGCTGTCTGTTCTGATGCTGCTCGGCCTCGCTGTGCGTGTGCAGGTGCGTGATTCTTTGTTCGAAATGATACCAGCAGCAGTCCTTCTTTTACTGAATGCCTTCATAGCCATGGAGGCCTTCGGACGCTGGGCTTGAGCGGCGCGACAAAGCACCGATTCCTCTCTTCATGTCTGGATTCAGGTATCTAATCCACAGAGACAGAACCCTGCATCCCCGAGTGAACGGTACACTGGTAGGAGAACGATCCCGCCGCAGTGAAGGTGCGAGAAAATGTTCCTGAGGACTGAGTCGCTGAACTCTCTCCTGACTGGAAGGTCACATTATGCGGCTGGGAGCCAGACCAAGTCCATGTGACTTGACCGCCAAGAGCTATCATCGTCGCTGATGGACTGAAGGCATTGTCGTTCACCGTAACGTTCGCCGCAGACGGTGGTGGTGACGATAACTCGACCTTCACCAAAGCTTGCGCACTCAGTGATCCACTCGTTGCCGTTACCGTGGCACTTCCGTTCGCCACAGCTGTCACGGTGCCACCCGACACTGTTGCTACACCCTCGTTCGAAGAAGTCCATGTCACCGTTTGATTCGACATCGGGGTACCGCTCTGGTCATTCACGGTAGCCGTCAGGGAGGCAACTGCTCCAGGCGATGTGAGTGTCACGCTGGATAGCGAAATCGTTATCGAAGTTGGAACTG
>DEBI01000113.1:1662-4375 GCA_002348465.1 Gemmatimonadales bacterium UBA2960
GGGTGGAAGTCTTTCACGCTACCTCTCCTTTGGTCTTATCCGATTTGATTGATGGACCTGTGTTGCCTCGACCCTCTTTAGCAAATAACGCAGCATCATCCGCGACCGCGTTTACGAGATCGCTGAATATCAGCGCGTGGAAAGGATAGATCCCGTACCAGTACGCCCAACCAAGGAATCCAGTGGGCGCGAAGAAAGCTGTCTGTACTAAGCGCGTACCCTCACCCTCTTCCGCCGCTTCGAACTGAAGCCAAGCTTTCCCGGGAACCTTCATTTCGGCTCGCAATCGAAGGATGAAAGGCGCCCGCACCTCCTCCACACGCCAAAAATCGATCGCTTCGCCCGGATATACCTGCTCTGGATGCCGTCGCCCTCTTCTAAGCCCCGGACCACCTACCAGCTGGTCCAGTAACCCTCGGATTTTCCAAGCCCAGTTCCAAACCCTCCAACCGCTCTTGCCACCAAGCGAAGAAAAAGCCCGGAACGTAGACTCGAGATCCGCCTCAACCCACCTAGAACGCACCTCACGAGCCACACCCTCCCGATCGACCAAACGCACACCATCGTCTTGGCCGGAAAACGTCCACCGCGTCTCCACCTCATCTCCCCGAATCCGTTCCAACGCTAATCGAACCGTGGTCTCGTATGGCATGGGCTCAATCTCCGGAAAAAGTGATCGGGCCCTCTGCCGATCCCCGACAACAGGCTCGACCACACCCTCCACCAAGGGTACCGCAAGAGCATTGGGGATAGGCGTAATGAACCCCACCCAAAGCGCGGCGAGCCTTGGCGCGAGCACCGGCACCGGAACGATGAGCCGCGGTAAGCCTCTGGACGCGGCGTATATCATCATCATCTGACGAAAGGACACAGGCTCGGAACCCACGTCGATTACCCCTAGCGCATCCGAGCGTCCCAAGGCCGCGATTAGGTACTCGAGGACGTCACTCACACCAATCGGCTGAACCTGATTCAAGATCCAACGCGGTGCTATCATCGCCGGTAACCTCTCCGTCAGGTAGCGCACCATTTCAAAGGATGCTGAGCCGCTGCCAATGATTGGGCCGGCGCGGAATTCAGTCGTGGGAAGTCCGTCTCGCAGTATCGCGCCTACCTCGGCTCGACTTCGAAGGTGCAGAGAGCCTGTCGTGTCTCCCTTAGAGCGCGGGACAATGCCACCGAGATAGATGACCTGCTTGAGCTTATGTCCTGCCGTCACGAAGTTCTGAGCCGCGCGGCGGTCTTGCTCCGCAAAATCCGCTCCACCATACATAGAGTGCACCAGATAATACGCGACGTCGATATCGCGCAGAGGAGCCTCCAAAGACTCCGTCGACAGAAGATCACCCACGTGGATTTCGACGCGATCACCCCAGGGTCGAGCCAGTGCACGGTCGTGGTCTCGCGTCAGTACCCGTACCTGATGCCCCTCTTCTAAGAGGCGCTCAATCACGCGACCCCCGATGTATCCGGTGGCGCCAGTTACGAGAATCTTCATCTGTCTACTCTTGATCCCGAATTGTTAAACACGAGCCATTAATTTAAGAGTAATGTTGCTTTTTGTTCAAGTATTTGTGAAAATATATTGAACAAAACTTCAACCGATAACAACTCATGCCGATCTCGACAAAGTCTGGGGACATCGCTTTCGCCTCAATCCTTTCCGGAGCATATGCCAGCGCTGCAATCGCTCTCTTCTTCCTAGTTGCCGATGCTCTCGGCGGACGAATCTTGCACACTCCCTCACTGATGGGTCAGGTCGTTCTATTCAACACTGCACCGGCCAACGTGACAACTGTCCGCCTCGACGCGCTCGCCATCTATTCGGTTGTGCACCTGATGACCTTCATCGGAATAGGAAGCCTTGTCACCAAAGCCTACTCTCGGTCGATGATCCCTGGCAGCGGGCCCGGCTTGTTCGTTTTCACCCTAGGTCTCCTCACTGTGGGTACTATGGCTGTCGATCGGGTTTTCTACCCTGGTATTATCGACGCAATCGGACGTCTACCCCTTGCACTGGGTAACGGAACCGCCAGTGCCACAATGACCGCTATGATTTACTGGACCTTCGCCACTAACGACTCGGCTTCTACCGATGAACCTGTCATTCACAGCAGTGGTCCATCTCCAAAGGACCGAGTACTTAGGGCCACACCTGCAGCACGCCAAAACGGTGCTGCACCCTCAAGATTGATCCCACCTCCGCGGAGGACGCCGAAAGTGTACTCAACAGCCCGAACTCAATCTTCGCGCTTCGCGTCACTATTCTTTCTGTCGGTGTTGTCTTTCGGCGCGCTAGAAGGACAAACAGAACAGCGCACGATCCTCTCATTTGAACCTGATGCGGTCTCAGGCTGGTTCGCCGTGAACGACGGAGTTATGGGCGGAGTCTCAAGCAGTCGCATCCGTCCCGCTTCGCATGATATAGCGATTTTTGAAGGCCACTTGTCTCTCGAGAACAACGGCGGTTTCGCATCCGTGCGTACTCCGATCAACGAAGGTGCTCTCTCTAAAGCCGCGGCTGTTGTCCTCACAGTGCGCGGCGACGGTAAGCGCTATCAACTTCGACTCCGTATGGGCCGAAACTGGGACGGGGTCGCTTACGCTGTAAACTTTGAAACAACAGCGGACACATGGACTACCATTGAAATACCTCTCGAGCAATTTCAACCGATGTTCCGAGGTTTCGTTCCGCGAAACGCAAGAGCTCTGA
>DEBI01000089.1:0-3166 GCA_002348465.1 Gemmatimonadales bacterium UBA2960
ATTGTCGCTGTGATCTTCTTCTGGGGGGGAGCGGCACTCCAGGGTTTGTTCCGCGAGCCGGGTCTTCTAGCTGCTGAGTGGTTGCTTCTCTTCATACCCACGGTTGCTTTCATTGTCGTGGGTGGCTTCGACCCCGTGCAGACTCTATCACTGCGTCGCCCCACGTTGCGACAGGCGGGCACATCGGTGGTTGTGATCTCCGGAGCCTTACCTCTAGTGTGGGGGATCGGATGGCTCCAGACGTTCATACTCCCCGTTCCTTGGGAGTTTCTGGCGAGCCTGGAGGATCTCGTCAGCGCGGAGACCTCGTCACGTCTATTATGGCTCTTGATTCTGCTGGCGTTTACTCCTGCTATCTGTGAAGAAATCTTATTCCGTGGAGTCTTGCTGAGTGGAACCCGAAACCTCGATCCATGGCGGATCATATTACTCAACGGATTCGCGTTCGGTGCGTTCCATCTCTCCGTCGATACTGTCATCAGATTTCTTCCAACAGCGGTTCTAGGGATGGTGATCGCTTGGAGTGTTTGGCGTACCGGATCGATCTGGATAGGTGTGCTGATGCACTTTGTAAATAATAGCTCAATCGTTTTGCTCGCCTCGACGCCATCTCTTCGAGAGATTGTTCTTGATCCTGAGGCGCCGCCACCCCTCTGGCTTGTTTTCATAAGTGTAGTGATCTTCGCGGCCGGATTTCTAATGCTAAAGAACATCACTGCTCCATCGGTCTTTGACGTAGAGGCGTCAGGGCCGGAATCATTCTCTTCAGAGGAAACATGACCGATCAGAATCACATGCGAGGCGCAACCCACCTTGAATGCACGGCGACAGAAACCAAGGTCGAGAGCGAACAACTCATAGGGCTGTCTGAGGCTGGGAAGCCACTCTTCGCTCGCTATGATCTCCAAGTGATCCGAGACAGTTTCCAAATGTCCGACATGGCTTCTCGACGAGCTGATCTTTGGCGTTATGCCGAAGTACTTCCAGTTCGTGATCCAGCAGCCCGTGTTGCACTCGGAGAGGGGTGGACACCGCTTCTGGAATCGACCCGTACAGCAGATCGCCTCGGTGTGAGGCGTGTGTGGGTGAAGGACGAGGGACAGAATCCGACGGGTAGTTTCAAGGCTCGTGGCCTTGGCCTGGCGGTGTCACGAGCACTAGAACTTGGCGCTGAGGCGTTAGCGCTACCATCGGCGGGTAACGCTGGAAGCGCGGCCGCAGCTTATGGGGCTGCTGCTGGGTTGCCTGTGCACGTGGTTGTTCCTTCGGATACTCCGGCACCAATTCTGGAGGAAATGAGCGCCTTGGGAGCCAATGTCCAGCTTCTGGATGGCTTGATTAGTGATTGTGGAAAAGTGGTTAAGCGGGGGGTGGAAGAGCATGGCTGGTGGGACCTTTCGACACTGAAGGAGCCCTACCGAGTAGAGGGGAAAAAGACGATGGGATACGAGATCGTTGAACAATTAGGCGGCCGTCTTCCTGATGCGATTATTTATCCAACTGGAGGCGGGACTGGTCTTATTGGCATGTGGAAGGCTTTTGATGAGATGGAGGAATTGGGTTGGATCGGTGCCGAACGCCCCAAGATGTTCACTGTGCAGGCGTCTGGCTGTGCTCCCATGGTCCGTGCGTGGGAGCAGGGTGAGGAACATGCCGAAATGTGGGAGGGAGCACAGACCTATGCCTCCGGGTTGCGGGTCCCTGGAGCAGTAGGAGATTTTCTGATTCTGAAGGCGCTTCGTGAGTCTGGTGGGGGAGCGGCGGCCGTCCCCGACCATATGATGGCTGAGTGGGTAGACATACTTGGAGCGGATACTGGGATTTTTGCTGCTCCCGAGGGAGGTGCGACGGCCGCTGCAGTACCGATTCTCATGGAACAGGGTTTGATCTCTCATGATGACGAGGTAGTTCTATTTAACACGGGAAGCGGACTCAAGTACGTCGGTATGAACCCAATTGACTGACTTAGTTACTAATGACGGAAGCACTCTCAATTGAGCTGTTCTGGGTGGGCTTCGGTGTCGGATTGGGCGTTCTGGTGATCTCAGCCCAATTGAGCCTTCGTTTGAGGCGATCTCGTAAGATTGAGCAGAAGGCACAGATACTCGACGACCAAGCCGTTGATCGGATTATTCGGCATGGGAAGATCAGTATCAATGAGGACGTACTTGATCTCGAAGCGATAGATGACGAGGAAAAACGTTTCTGGTCGGAGACCTGGGACGAGCCCGAGGAAGCTTGGTGAGAAAATTGTTACCGCGAGAAGCGGTAGTACAACTCGGGGAGAGGGACGAGTCGCCCGTTCATAGGAAGATTGTCTCTCGGATCAGATCTCTTCAACCAGAGCCCGCGGTTAAGATTCAAAACCAAGCCAGTGGCATGACTGTTGGCGAGAGACCAGTCGAGTCCTATGGGAGCTCGCAGCACCAAGGCCATGCCGGTTCCTTCTTGGTGTGGGCCGAGAGGCGCGGCAGCCAACCACAAACCAACTCCAGAGACGGGCTTGACGTGAGAAGACCCAAAGTATTGCCTAACGGTCACCGAGATGCTCAGGTCATGGAACGACCGAGTACCGATGCTAAGGTCGACACTTCGAGTGTTCCTGAAAAACTCGAGAGTCAGCGCGACGGTGCTGATTCCACCAGTGGAGATCCCTATGCGCACTCCATCGCCAGCACTAGGTCCTTGCCCCGACAAAGGTGCCGAGAACGTGATGCAAATGATGGCGATGGCGATGGCGTTTCGGCTCACGGGCTAACCTTAGCTTGCTTGCTTGTATCACTTGGCGTTAAACGCACCAAGCGATATCCGGATAAGCGCAGGATTATAGAGCCGCGAACTCTTTGGGTCCACGGAATCTGGCGGGCAGTCCTAGTCGCGGGAGCGATTTCTTTTACAGCGTGTGCAGCACCAGACCGACCGAATAGGATCGATCATACATTGCCAAATGCATTGCTTGAGTGGCTCGAACCCGATTCAGTCCGGAAAGTTGTGCTGCATCCTGGTGCCATTTACGGATATTTATGGTCGCCTAAGGGGCCATGGGCGATACACATCGTTCGGGTCTCGACTGGTAATCGGTGTGACCTCGGCTTTAAGGTTCTGCAGGCTGAGCACGCCGAGGACGGAAGCGGCGGACGGAAGACCGTTTCTTCCATGGTAGCCG
>DEBI01000089.1:3604-6184 GCA_002348465.1 Gemmatimonadales bacterium UBA2960
ACGGCTGCCAGGCCAACGTTTGCGTGGAAACCAGGGATGGAACCGTGGATAGGTGTGTCTCAGGCAGCTGAGGATGAGCTTCTGCTTGGGTGGTCGGTTTCGCTGGGAGAAGGTGATGGAGAGACTCAGGCCTTGGGCGGTTTCCCGGTTTTGATTGACGGTGGCCAACGGGTTGGAGATCTCGAAGTGCAGGCGCGTCCCTCGTTTGCCGCTGCTCGGCATCCGCGGTCTGCGATCGGCTACAATACGAGAACTGGTCAGGTGTGGATTGTCCTTGTGGATGGACGCCAGGAACCCCACTCGGCTGGAATGACACTTCCTGAAATAGCCCGACTCTTTGAGTCAGCCGGGATAGACCAAGCGCTCAATCTAGACGGAGGAGGATCGAGTGCTCTGGTCTTAGGTCATTCTCATGTGAATCGACCATCAGACGCGACGGGCGAACGCCCAGTGGTTAACGCGCTCGCTCTGATCACTGATTCGACTTGGTGTGAAGCTAATTGAGGAAGAGAATGGTATGGGTCAGCGATTGGCCCAAGTAACTCCCATACCAAAACGAAAAGTTCGGCTTGGTCCTGGCTCAAAGAAGCGCCGACCAAAGGCATTTGGAACGACAGACGCGTTGTATTCTTTGTTGCCGATATTTTGAATTGAGATAAATGGGGCTAGCATGAAGTGCCCGGCATGGATTTGTTCGGATCCAAACCTCAGGTCGCCGATGAAATAAGCGGGGGATTCGGCAGTGTTAGAATCGTTGACCGGCAGTGCGTCTTGCCAAAGTCCTCGCAGTTCTATGTATCCTCTAGTGTGCTCCCACATGAGGAGTCCGTCTAATCGGCGCGGGGCCAAGCCGGGGATCATATTTCCGGAGTGGTCGTTGTCGTCCGTTATGAAGACGTCGTATTCCGCATTTACGTCAGTATAGGCTAGCCGTGCACTGACGTTCTGGCTCAACCTAGCATCTGCGGAAATCTCAAAGCCTGAGTGGTGTGACTCTGCAGAGTTTCGGAAGTATGTGCGTCCAGGATCACTAGCGACCTCGAATGGCACCAAACCGTCCCTGATGTCTGTTTTAAAAATCGATAGCTCTAGGCCGAGTACATTACCTAGGGTTGTTCTCGCGCCGCCTTCTACAGTCGTTCCTAGTTGAGGGTTGAGGTTGGGGTTGAAGCCTCCCGCTCCCGTGGAGCGGTTAGCGAGTTCAGTAGTTGTAGGGGTCTCGAAAGAGCGGCCGATTGAACTGAATAGCTCCGAATCGTCAGAGAGGCTCAGGACGGCACCAAGAGATGGACTGAAGGCACTCATCTCACGTTGGCCCGTATCGTCTGGGTCACCGGCGATGAGAAAGTTGTCGGTCGCGCTAAAGTTGATATTGTCGTAGCGAAGGCCAGCGAGAATAGAGAGTCGTTCGACTGTATCGAGACGACCTTGGATAAAGAGGCCTCTAGCAGTTACATGCTCGAGCTGATCTAGGATCCGGTCTCCGGGCTCACCACCCTTGTTCTTGAAGTTGAGCCGGTCGTCACGCTGAAGCTCTATCTCGAAGCCGGCGCCCCAACCGAACGTAGTTCGTTTATCGAGAGAGGTTTGACCTTGGAAAAGAGAACGGACACCGCCTGCGTTCCGTGTCAGATCGATTACACGTCCTGGGATCGGATTAAATAGCTCTCTTCGGATTCCCCACAGAGCGAACTGACTATCCAATGACCCCAATGATCCCATCCACGAAGCTCCTATCTGGCCTTGGCGCACATCCTTGAAAGCGCCACTGCGCACATTGAAACCCCATGCTGCTCGATTTCCCTCGTCTAGGACATTCTGTGGCAGCGAGCCTGGATTTTCAGCATCGAGATCGATTCCGTTTCCAACGATTCGTAGCAAGCCCTCTCCTAAGGGGAGAGTGAGTGTCCCGTTTACTACGGTTCTCTTCGCTGCACCGTAGGGTGTGCCGTCATTCGTTTCAGGGTTGCGCCTATACCCATCAAAATCGGTTGTGTAGAAGCCAATCCGATATCCGGCACTGCCCGATCGTCCTGTAGCCACACCCTGCAGAGTCCACATAGAGTTTGAAACTCTGTCATCCTGCTCAGCTGCCATCGTGCTGCCGAGTGAGCCTCCGGCCCATCGCATAGATACCGTAGCCGGTTCTTGGGCTGGATCGGCCGTCCGGAAATGCAACACTCCTCCGGAGGCGTTTCCATACAATGAAGCATTCGGTCCACGAAGAGCCTCTACTCGACCTAGGCCAGAGAGATCGAGATGGTCGAGTGTCGCCTGGCCGTCTGGAAGTGTCGCCGGTATCCCGTCAACAAGGACCCTTATTCCGCGGACTCCAAACTGTGAGCGCGGACCGAATCCACGCACTGCAATCCGTTCTCCAACTGCAAAGTTGAATCGGTTGTGGACCTGGATACCGGGCACGGCACGAATGGCTTCCTCGATGAAGGTCGAGGCGGTCGCACGCGTTAGTTGTGATCCTGTGAGTACCGAGACTGGGTAAGGAGCCTGCGTTCCTATGGCGCTAGGGAGGACTCGGACTAGGATTGGGTCGAGTACCACGACTGAATCAGGATCAGGATC
>DEBI01000089.1:6502-61004 GCA_002348465.1 Gemmatimonadales bacterium UBA2960
ATCAGGATCAGGATCCTGAGCAAGAGCTGAGGCGGTTAGGACGGCCGTGAGCGCCATGCTCGAGACTGACCGATAAATCCACTTCGAGGGTCTCACAGAAGCTCCAGAGTTGATTCGGTGTACATCCGATTGATTTCAGGAATGTTTATAGATCAAGACAAGGTAAGCCGGTACCGCTAGGTTGCCGATATGTGCCCTGTTACAGCGATCACCACTCCCCTCGACGAACTTCACCGACGCCGGTCCTCGGTTTTGGAGAGTCTAGGAGATGGGGTCATGGTCTTGCCCTCTGCACCGATTCAATACGCATCGCGCGACAATCAACGCTCGTATGTGTCGGATCGTGAGCTTTTCTACCTGACGGGCCTCGTGGAGCCGGGTTGTGTTGCGGTACTGGTTGGGGGGCTGACCCCGAGGGTCGAAATCTTTACTCGATCTCGCGATGAAAAGGCAGAACTGTGGACGGGTCCGCGATTAGGTCCGAATGGGGCACAGGTTCTTTCCGGCGCTGATGAAGCCCATTGCATCGAGGAACTAAGAGCCAGATTACCCGCATTGTTGGAGGGTGCTGACCGTATTTATGCCCGTCTAGGAGGGGGTGGGTTAGAGACCGACCTAGTACTCTCGGCACTTACAGAGGCGCGTGCTAAGGGGGCTCGCCATGGCTCAGGCCCTCGTGGAGTCATGGATCCTGGTGAAATTCTCGACGACCTAAGGTTGAAAAAGTCAGGGCACGAACTGGGGATCATCAGAAAGGCATGTGAGATCACCGTGACGGGTCACAGAGCTGCTGCTAGTGTCATAGCAGGGGCGGAGGGCGAGTGGACAATAGAGGCGGAGCTCGAGAGAGCTTTCAGGGCTTCTGGCGCGAGTGGCCCTGGTTTTGATTCGATAGTAGGTGGAGGTCAAAATGCGTGTGTACTCCATTATGTCGAGAACAACGCAGCGCTCAGTGCCGGTGAATTGGTATTGATCGACGCGGGAGCAGAGTATGGGTTGTACCACGGAGATGTGACTCGGACATATCCAGTGAACGGTAGATTTTCTGACGAGCAGAGGGCGGTGTACCAAATAGTGGAGGAGGCTCGACTTACAGCAATCTCATCGATCAAACCAGGAACGACCATAACGGATGTTCACGCCGCCGCTTCACGGGTCCTCGCTCAAGGCCTGCTTGATCTCGGAGTGCTGCATGGCGACAAAGACTCAGTCATTGATGAGGGTAGTCATAGGGATTTCTTCCCCCATCAGACATCGCACTGGCTTGGACTGGACGTGCATGATCCAGGAGATTACAGACGGGATGGCTTAGGGCGGGTCCTCGAGCCCGGTATGGTGTTTACCATCGAGCCTGGGCTCTATTTCCCTCCAGGTAATGGTGGTAACAAAGCCGATAGGTGGGCTGGGATAGGCGTACGTATCGAGGATGATGTTGTTGTCACTGACAAGGGTGTAGAGGTGCTAACTGGAGTTCTCCCGACCTCCGTAGACGAAGTCGAGGAGGCTGTAGGCAGGTGAGCAAGTTGATCGACGCGCTCACGATACCGGGTCCGTTAGTCACGGTAGAACTTCGACCTCCACGTGTGGATTTGGATGGAGCAAGCACGGTTTCCGCATGGATCGATCTGCATCATACACTGTCTCGCCTTTCTCGCCAGGAACTCTTTGTTTTCCTTACTGACAACGCTGTTGGTGCCGCAGAAGAAGAGAATCTGGCACACGTGGGCGGCAATGTCGCTGACTCGGTTGAACTCTCTAGGATTGTGCCGATTCTGACCTGTAAACACTCTCTCGAATACTGTGAAACCTTTGCGCTGCGTGCGGCTTCGGATGGCTTTGAGTCCCTTACTGTCTTAGGGGGTGACATTTCGGTACCGCCGCCCCGGTGTGTGCCGCACGGAAGAGATCTACGCCAGCTGTTGACCGGGCGTGTCCCGTCATTGGATTTAGGGGGATGGGTGAATCCTCATCGTTCGGCAGTTGAGCAGGTCAATTTCTTGGAGGCCCCCGACGCGCACGCGCAGTATGCCCTCAGCCAGATTGTATCGCACCATTCCATCCACAACGTAGAGAGCTTTCTCGAAGAAGCCGATAGGGTAGGGTCGACCAAGCCAGTGGTTTTTGGTGTCTTCTTCTACCGGTCGGCTAACCCAAGAACCCTCTCCACTCTCGGATCGTTCTTTCCTGTTCCGTCCCATGAGGTCATGGGTGAATTTGAGAATGGAAACACAGCTGAAGAAATTTGCGCGAGAAGTATCCGTGAGCTTCGGGCGGTGGGTGCGGAGAAAATTTACGTGAGCAACCTCGGTGAGCGAGCTGCCGGTCGTACGTTGAAAAAGATCTTAGATCTCGTGTGAGCCATGTAAACGGTCTAGGCCGTTGCTAAAATGCCACTTTCCCTGAGCACCTTGAGTGCCACCTGAACTTTTCGATTTGGTGCAGTCAGGTGGAATCCTTGGACGAACCCTTGGGTCGCGTTGATCATCTCAAGTGCGATTGCTATTCCCTCTTCTAGTGCAGCGTCCGCTCCAGAAAGTTGTGCTCTTCTCATCCGGTCTACCAATTCAGTGGGGACGTGAACACCTGGAACTTCGTTTGCCAGAAACTCCGCATTGCGCAGAGTCGTAAGTGGCCATATTCCGGCAACGATTGGGATCTCTGGAGTCGTGGCGTCGAGAAATTGCTCTAGGGCTTCAGGGCTAAACACCGGTTGAGTTGTTGCAAAATCGGCGCCTGCCTCGATCTTGTATTCGAAGCGACTGCGTTCCCGTTCCTGGTCGACCGCTCCGTGATTTATCGCTACCCCTTGGACGAACTCTGTTGGTGCACCGATCGTGTTACCACCTGGGTCGATGCCTTGGTTGAGTCCTTGCACCACATTGGTCAGTCCGATCGAATCGATGTCGAAGACCACGGTTGTGTCCGGATAGGGACCCATTACGGGAGGGTCCCCGGAAACCACGAGGACATTTCGGATTCCCGCGGCTGCTGCACCTAGCAAATCTGAAATCATGCCGAGCATGTTTTTATCTCGGCAGGTGTAGTGGACGATTGTCTCGATGCCGACCTCTCGCTCTACGATCAATGCTGCGGAAAGCGCTCCCATGCGGCTACGTGAGCGCGGACTTTCAACGATACTGACTGCGTCGACACCCGAAACTTTAAGCTCACGTGCGGGTGATGTGACTGCGGATGCGTCCCAGCTGTGCGGTGGGATTATCTCTACGGAAGCTACCTGTTCACCACGGGCAAGCTTCCGACCCCACGCCGATCGCCGATCGAGGGGGACCGGGTTTGTGACAGAGTGAGAACTATTTGCGCTGTCTCTAATTGTTACTATGGGGTGTTTGGGCTGGAGTGCGGCCACCGAATCGCGCATCTGTCGCGTGTGGTCAGGTGTCGTGCCGCAGCACCCACCAACAAATCGAACCCCAACGTCGATCATACGGCGAGCGTACTGAGCCATATAGTCGGGGCTAGCCAGATAGATTTTTCGATCCCGGACGTTCCGTGGAAGTCCTGCGTTAGGTTGTGCGCTAAGGGGGAGTTGCGTGACTTCTGCCATATCCTCTAGGGCGTCCAACATGACGGCTGGCCCAACGGAGCAATTTAGACCGATTACATCTGCACCGGAGTCCTCCATGGCCTGGGCCAAGTGAGCGGGCTCAGTTCCGAAAGATGTCTTGCCGTCCGGTCCAACTGTCATTTGCGCGATCACTGGTAGTTCACAGGCAACTCGGATTGCCCGAAGTGCGCATTGCAACTCCGATATATCTGAGAAGGTCTCTAAGACGAAGCCGTCTACACCTCCTTCGAGAAGGCCATCAACCTGGCGAGCGAAATACGCTTCTGCTTCATCTAAAGAGGTAGGACCCCAGGGCTCGATTCGGATCCCGAGCGGACCTAGAGCGCCCGCTACTGCTACGGTGCTACCTGAGAAGTACTCAGGGCCGTTTCCTTTAGTTTGTTCTGATACTCCAGCCCTTGAGGACGCTTCCACCGCGAGCTTAGCGGCCTGCTCATTGATCTCCTCAGTGCGATCTTCAAGACCAAACGAAGACAGCTTGACCGGATTCGCACCGAAGGTGTTGGTCTCTAAAATCTCGGCTCCTGCATTGATGTATTCCTCGTGTATTCCTCTTACCAATTCCGGTCGACTCAAGTTGAGTTCGTCGTAACATACGTTTACGAAGACACCACGACTGTAGAGTAGCGTGCCCATGGCTCCGTCGAATACGTGAACCCTGTTGTCTCGCACGAGTGATTTCATGTGCCGTCCGCGGGCGTGTAGCCGAGGTTTGGGGCTAGCCATCGCTCAGCATCTCTCACGGTCCATTTTTTGCGACGGGCATAGTCCTCGACCTGATCACGGCCGAGTCGCCCCACACCGAAGTATCGGGCTTCAGGGTGTGCGAAGTACCAGCCACTGACGGAGGCGCCTGGCTCCATCGCATAGGTCTCAGTCAGTGTGACTCCTATCGACTCTTCAGCTCTGAGAATGTCAAATAGAACACGCTTTTCCGAATGGTCGGGGCAGGCTGGATATCCCGGAGCAGGTCGGATACCTCTGTATGCCTCCGCTATCAGTGCTTCGTTATCCAAAGTCTCGTCCGCTGCATATCCCCAAAGCACTTGGCGAACGTGTTCGTGCACATACTCAGCAAGCGCCTCTGCGATACGGTCTGCGAGGGCCTTAGACATGATTGCATGGTAGTCGTCATGCTCTGCTTTGAAGCGAGCTGACAGCTGGTCTACAAATCGGCCGGCAGTTACGGCGAAGCCACCTATCCAGTCTTGCTGACTTCCCTCCGGTGCGACGAAGTCGGACAATGCAAGATTGGCTCGCCCATCTTTCCTGAACTGTTGACGCAGTGTCCGAAGCACGGCGATTGGCATAGACTGGTTTTCAGAGCCTCTGTCTCGACCTGTGGCTACAGCGCCGGGTGAGAAGATATGGATGTCGTCACCTTGTGAGTGTGCCGGAAAGAGGCCGACGACCGCACGGGGTTCAAGAACACCGTCTTCATCCATCTGCGTCAGCAGCGTCATTGCTTCGTCGATAAGCGTTCTAGCCGTTTCTCCGACTAGTTCGTCTTCCATAATCTCAGGGTAAGCACCGTGTAACTCCCACGTCTTGAAGAAGGGGGTCCAGTCGATATACGGACGTAGGTTGGCCACGGAGATATCGTCGAGCAGGTGGATTCCAGGTGAGGCTGGAGTGGGCGGGGTGTATTTGGGCCATCCGCCATCGAAACCCCGCGTGCGCGCCTCCTCGATGGTCAGAAGAGCGGTTTTATGGACTCGTCCGGCGCGTCTGTCTCGTAGTTCGGCGTACTCTCGCCGAGTTTCCTCCATGAACGCAGGGCTGCGTTCATGGTCGAGAAGAGTTGAGACAACGCCAACAGCTCTCGACGCATCTAGAACGTGCACGGTGGGACCCGAGTAGCACTCCTCTATTTTGACGGCCGTATGAGCACGGGACGTAGTAGCACCTCCGATAAGTAAAGGCACGGTGAAGCCGAGCCGTTCCATCTCAGTAGCTACGTTCACCATCTGGTTAAGCGAGGGAGTTATCAGCCCTGAAAGACCGACCATGTCGACTTCGTGATTACGAGCTGCCTCCAGTATCTGCTCGGTAGGGATCATTACTCCGAGATCGACGATCTCGTATCCATTACACTGAAGCACCACCCCGACGATGTTTTTCCCTATGTCATGCACGTCCCCCTTTACGGTGGCAAGTAGAATCTTCCCCTTACCCGATAGGTCACCCTGCTCTGCGTCTAAGTAGGGTACTAAGTGTGCTACCGCCTTCTTCATAACTCGAGCGCTCTTAACAACTTGAGGCAGGAACATACGACCAGATCCAAACCGATCTCCTACCACATTCATACCGTCCATCAATGGACCCTCTATTACTTCGAGAGCCCGTGACAACTCTAGACGTGCTTCTTCGGCATCTTCCTCAATCCAGGCGTCGATTCCGTTAACTAGAGCATGAACTAGGCGGTCTCTGACAGGCTCGTTGCGCCACGATAGGTCTTCCTCCACTCGGAGCTGAGTGGTACCGGTTCGCTCGCTTGCGATGCGTGTCAGCGTTTCAGTAGCCTCTGCATCTCGGGCGAGAAGCACATCCTCTACCGGTATCAACAGTTCTTCGGGGATGTCGTCGTATACCGGAAGCGCTCCCGCGTTTACGATACCCATGTCCAGACCGGCATCTATAGCGTGGTAGAGGAACGCAGCATGCATGGCCTCTCTCACTTCTGGACTGCCACGGAACGAGAAGGAAACGTTGCTTATACCTCCGCTCGTCAGGGCATTCGGGCATAACTCCTTTATCCGTCGCACCGCTTCGATGAACAAGACCCCATACTCGTTATGCTCTTCGATACCTGTCGCGACCGCAAAGACGTTTGGATCAAAGATGATGTCCTCAGGTAGAAATCCTTCTTCTTCGACTAGGATCCGGTATGCACGGGAGCAGATGTCAACCCGTCGACTGAGAGTGTCAGCTTGCCCCTGTTCGTCGAACGCCATTACAACGGCTGCTGCGCCGAAGCGTCGCACCTCTCTGGCACGCTGCCGGAATGCGTCTTCCCCGTCCTTCATCGAGATTGAGTTCACCACGCCCTTGCCCTGAAGGGTCTTGAGTCCCGCCTCTACTACTGCCCAATCTGATGAATCCACCATCACGGGAATCCTCGATATCTCGGGCTCTGACGCGAGGAGGTTGAGATATCGAGTTATTGCCGTGACCGAGTCGAGAAGTCCCTCATCCATGTTTACGTCGAGGATCTGTGCGCCTCCCTTGACTTGCTGAAGTGCGATATCCACAGCCGTCTCGTAATCGTCCTCTAGAATTAAGCGCGCAAAGCGTCGGGAGCCGGTAACGTTCGTTCGCTCGCCGACGTTAACGAACAGCGAGTCGGGCCCAATACTCAGAGGTTCGAGACCCGAGAGCCTAGTTCGGGTCGGAAGATCCGGAAGACGCCGGGGTTCGACGTTCGCTACGCTGTCTGCAATTGCTCGGATATGTTCAGGGGTCGTTCCGCAGCATCCACCCACGATGTTGATGAATCCGGCTTCTGCGTACTCTCGGGTGACTGCAGCCATGTGCTCTGCGCTGTCGTCGTATTCCCCGAATTCATTCGGCAAACCCGCGTTCGGGTAACAGCTCACCGGGACGGCTGCTGCTTCGGAAAGCTCCTCGAGGAAGGGGCGGAGCTGATCGATCCCCAGTGCACAGTTCAGCCCGACGGAGAGCAATCCGCGTCGCCGACCCGGTCCTGGCTGCGCACCGTGAGCGACGGAGTTATAAAACGCTTCGGGGGTCTGTCCGGAGAGGGTTCGACCGCTCTGATCTGTGATGGTACCGGAGACCATGACAGGTACGTCTTCATCGATCTCCTCCAGCACTGTAGAGATCGCATAGAGGGCGGCTTTCGCGTTGAGCGTATCGAACGCGGTCTCTACCAATAGAATGTCTGCCCCACCATCAAGTAGGCCTTTGGTCTGCTCGGAATAGGCCCTGACGAGCTCGTCGAACGTCACATTCCGTGCTCCTGGATCACCTACATCAGGGGATAGAGATGCGGTGCGATTCGTTGGGCCGAGTGCGCCTGCGACCCAGCAGATGCGATCAGGGTTCGCTTCTTCTACTGCATCTGCGGCCTCTCGAGCAAGGGAGGCTGCTTTACGATTAAGCTCTTCGCTGATTTCCGAGAGTTCGTAGTCCTCCAGAGAAATTCGATTTGAATTGAAGGTGTTTGTTTCGATCAAGTCCGCGCCGGCAAGGAGAAATTCACTGTGAATCGACCGAATCAGGTCGGGACGACTGAGGCACAGAAGGTCATTCGCTCCCTCTAGGGATACTGAGTTGTTCTTGAAGCGCTCACCTCGGAAGTCCTGTTCCGAGAGGCCGTGGCGCTGGATCATGGTACCCATCGCTCCGTCCATAACTAGGATGCGCTCGCAGAGCGCGCGGTCGAGCGCGTCAATCCGCTCACTCCGCGATCGTGGAGTTTTCGTGTGTTGCAATGGAAGATCCTCCGACAACAAAAGCCCGCTCGCAGGGCACTGCGATGCAGGGCTTCAGCTTTTTAGCTTGTTCGCTGGTGGGACGCTTTCGTCTCACCGTGCGGGCCGCAATACGCTTCAAATCGCCCCTCAGTGTCCGATTAGAGTACATCCGTTTAAGCTCGAATTCAACGACTTGTTCTACCTTAGGTGCACGCGGGGTGCGATGTGTCGGCCGAAGATGCACTTTTACTAGGATATCCGAAGACTCGCGTTTCGCTTGCTCCGCATGACTGATCCTACCGTTTACCTCGGGGCCCGACCTCGGCTTTCAAAGCACTTTTACAAGGCTCACGGTCTAGGGAATGACTATCTGGTATTTGAGATGGTCGATGGTGATCAAGCTTCTTGGGTCGCGACTCCCGAAAATGTCTCTGTGGTATGTGACCCGCACCGGGGATTGGCTTCAGACGGCCTTGTCGTTGTTATGTCGGATCAAAGTCTGAGGTCACCCGGACACGCTGTTGTATCCCTGCGCATGTTCAATCCGGACGGTAGTGAGTTCGAGCGTAGCGGCAACGGGTTACGTGTCCTAGCAGCTTACCTTTCAGGCCTTGAACCCCGATTATCCGTCATTGATGCGAAGGTCGGGGGTGGGAAAGTTCGCATCCATGTTCATAGCATGGTTGATGGCACCTTTGATATCTCTGTGGAGATGGGGGTGGCTAGACTTGGTCCGGAGGCGATCGGTGCAGGGTCCAGAATCCTGCATGGTGAGTCTGAGCCCTACACACTGATTGGTCCGGAGGGAGAGAAGTTGGAGGTTGTTCCGGTCTCAATCGGGAACCCTCATGTTGTCATACTTGCTGACTCGCATGAGGAGTTGTTCTCAGAAAAACGGCTCTCCGTCTTGGGTCCCTTTATCGCTTCGCATCCGGACATCCCCGCTGGAACAAACGTTCAGCTAGCTAGAGCTCAGAATGGGAGGGGTCAGGCGTGCATCTGGGAGAGAGGGGTAGGTAGAACAGCGTCCTCCGGCACTAGCTCATGTGCAGTCGCTGTAGCGCTTGCTGTGACCGGCGCGCTTCCGTTTGGAGCCGTCCTGATCGATATGCCAGGAGGACAGCTATCGGTCTCAGTACATAATTCGCTAGAGATCACTCTTCGCGGCCCTGTCACTTCCGTAATGAGTGGGACCATCGAAGATGGTCTCTTTGCTAGGTTCGAACCCGTATCATGAGAATTAACCCTGTTAATGCAAAGACCATGTTGGGGATCCATGCCGCCGCTAAAGGGGATACCGCACCAGCTTCACCCAGTGCTCCACTGACGCGCAGGAGCATCATGAACAGGAGGACGGTGGCTAGTGAGAGTCCAATCCCGAATGCGGCCCCTCCTCGTTTACTAGTAGTTGCAAGTGGTGTCCCGAAAAGGATAATGATCAGTGTGGTGACCGGGATTGATATTTTCTGCTCCCGCTTTACTAGAAGTTCATTGGCGTTGCCACCAGTCCTCTGAATTATTGCCGCCATGTGATTGATTTCGGCGTATGTCATCTCGTCCGGTTCTGGTGGCACCTCGAGCAGTTCCTCTGGACGTTCCACTAGATCAGCCATCATGAGTCGGTCAAATTCGATTGTGGTCTCAGCACTATCACGGCTGAGTGTTCTCATGAACCCCTGAGCCAAGAGCCAGCCATCCTCAGCTTGGAACCTAGCGCCCTCTGCTATCAGGTGTAGGCCATTACGGTCATCCGTGACGGGACGCTCAATCACGACGTCTGTCATTCGACCGTCGGATGCTGTCAGTCTATTCACTTGCCATGAGATTCCCTCTTCAGATCTATAGACGAAGTCGGAGCGCCACGATCGACCTGGTGCCTCAGAGCGAAGGATTTGCGCTGAGATTTTGTTGGTGCGCGGCACGACCTCGGTCAAAGCCAAAGCAACGCCAGTTAGGAGGATGCCAGCTATGAGCATCGGAGCCACTAGTCGATGAAAAGAGATTCCTCCGGCTTTTGCTGCCACTATCTCACGATGTGTCGTCATCCAGTGGACTGTGAAGACTGCTCCGAGGAGTGCTGCAATTGGGAAGCACCACTGGATGAAGAGTGGATACATGTAGACATAAGACATCGACACTTCTCCGAGGGAGAGCCCACGGTCGATGTAGTCGTCAAGGTGCTCCGCTAAATCACCGAGCACGAACAGTGGCGGTGCGCACAGAAGAAAGAGGCAGAAAAGAAGCAAGAAATTCTTAATGACTAGACGATCTAGGATCCTCATGGTCTCTCTTTCCCCGTCCGCGCTATAGATCGGCCAAAGAATCCGGTGATTGTGTCACCTATGCCTGTTCGGCCCGTTCCGGACGTGTGTCCCATACGGCGAAGAAGCGCAACACCAAGAGAAAAGAAGATCACATTGCCCAGCCACATTGTAATTGCAGGGCTAGCTACGCGGCGGTCTGCTAGCGCCTCCCCACCGAGCAGACCGACGTAGTAGATGAAAAAGATTACCCCTGAGGCGACAACTACGAATCCGACCCCGGCACTTGGGAATCGCAGCGCTAGAGGGGGGCCGATGAGGACGAACACGAGACAGGCGATTGCGATCGCGAGTTTCTTGTGGATCTCTACTCTGAACCGGTTTACCGATTGTTGCAGTGCCGCACCGCGAGCGGATCTCGCTCGAGCACCGGCTACGATTTGCCGAGTCATTGGGTCGCGTTGGATGTAACGCCCTCGGAGACTTCCCCCAAGCATGTCTCTCATTTGAGCACTTTCACTGGCCACAGCGGAGTCGGCTTCTGTCTCAAGGTTGAGTGCGACTCGCAGGGCTTGTTCTCCTTGGCTGCGGCTCTCTTGCAGTATTGTATCGAGTTGTGCCTGCCTTTCGTCCGCGTTATCGAAGAGCATTTTGAAGCCCATCTCGCGATCAGAGCGATCTCCCCCGCCTAATCTTCGCTCTAGCTCGTTGCCGACCTCACGAAGGGGGACTACCTGCTTGTCGAAGTAGAGGCGTTGGAATCCCCCAACCCTATCATTTTGCACCTCGTGCACGGCTCCGTTGTAGAGTGTCAGGTAGAGGTCTGTTCTCGCATCGTTGAATGCCATTTCGCCTGCTTCAGCGTATGTCGTACGCTGTCGCATTGGGTCGTTCGCGTCGAAGATTGTGATGTTTTCGAGTTCGTTAGTGTCGTGATCTATTCGGTCTGCGGTCAGGAAATAGCGGTTCACGCCTACTCCAGTTCGGAGTTCGTTCACGACCTGCTCACGGAGTTCTAGGGTAGGACTCTTGCGACCGATATCAAGCAGAAGGTTTTTTAGCGCGTGGTTTGATTCCGGAAGGACTGAATTATTGAAGAAAAGCATTGCAAGGGTGGCAATGGCACCGAGACCGAAAACCGGGAGTATCATTCGTGCTGGGCTTACACCGCCAGCGGACATCGCCGTGATTTCGTTCGAGGTCGCCATGTCACTGAAGGCGTAGAGAACAGCAACGAGCACCGCCATCGGGAGAGACAGCGCTATTGTATGCGGCAGCGATAGGAACAGGAATTCAACTACGACTTGCCAAGGTAGGCCCTTGCCCACTAGTGAGTCGACGCGCTGAGCGATGGCGTTGATGAATAGGAGGCCGGTAATCGTTGATAGCGCGAACAGGAACGGGCCTAGATGGGAACGTATCAGGTGTCTGACAAGCACTCCTTTACGCACTGAAGACTTCTCTCTGTTGATAGTGAATTTTGCTACCGCTTGTCACTCAGTCGTTACACCGTCGGTGCTAAGTGTGTTCGAAATCAAACTGTGGCAGGATCACAATGCTTTGTGCTCGCTCTCAAACCTTGTTCTGTTCCCGTCGTGATACCGAAACTCCTGACTCTGCTCGCATCTCTACTGGTCCCTGTGGTGACCGGGCCCGATGAGATGGGAGAAGAGAATACTGGAAATGTAATCGCCCCGTCGATTGAGGCACCTGCAGATACGATTCTTAGGCCGAATCTTGATCTCCCTGCAGTGGCCGTTGAGGTGGGGCTCTCGGCGATGCAGTCGGAACCTCACGTTACACTTGGGATGCGCCGGATTCGTGTTTCAGCGGACGGAGTTGGAACCCCGCGAAGCGAAGACCTAGCATCGTATAGAGAAGCCTCTGGGCTCTCTTACCGGCTGTCCCGAGGACGTCGAGCGTTCAGTCGACTTGGTCCGGGCGTGGATGTTGGGGCGCGGTTGATTGCTCCGTCCCCTCTAGATGTTGTTCTGCGGTCTAGAACTACTGAACCAGTTACCTCAGGAAGGATACTCTATCTGCCAACTGAGACGAGAAGATTCAATCCCATTCTTCCTAGCGATAAATCCCGGTTTGTCACCGAGTATGCGGATCTCGCCTTGAATGTTCGAAGCCGAATGGAACTCGGTGGTGATTGGACACGTTTCGAACCGTGCGATGCCCGGTTTGGTGCGGGATGTAATCCGTCGATAGTTCCGCAGTTGAGTCCCGATTTGCAGTTCGGGGTTCAGGTCAACGGCACGATATTGGACCGAGTCACCGTCGATGTCGACTTTGATCAGTCCCGAGAGTTTGATGCGGCCAACCGAATCAACTTTTTCTATGAAGGTGGAAAGGACGATGTACTGCATCGTCTAGAGGTCGGGGATGTCACGTTTCGACTTCCTCAATCACGTTTTCTGACGGAAGGACTTCCTGCCGGTAATTTTGGTTTTCAGGCCGAGGGTCAAGTTGGCCCGGTGGACTTTCAGACGGTATGGGCCCAGCAGCGAGGGGACCTTAACTCTCGATCATTCCAACTCACTGGTTTCGGCGATCAACGCGCATTTGTGCAAGAAGATACTTTGGTCCTAGATGATGCCGACTATGTCCGTGGACAGTTCTTCTTCTTGGTCGATCCTTCCCAGATCGACCGATATCCGCACGTCGATGCTCTTGAACTCGACCCGGCATCAGCTCCTGCGTCAATCGCTCCGGGCGATCAGCTTATCCAGCTATATAGATTTGAGGACGATCCCGTTTTTCAACAGCAGGTTGAGGGTTTTATCCAGCTCGACGCTGTAGCTGACGATGGCGTGAACCCTCCGGTCCGCGAGTCCGGTTGGTTCCGGAACCTTCAGCAAGGTTCGGATTTTTTCGTCCATCCAAGTGGGCTCTGGATTGCTCTGAGGCAGCCCTTAAGTCGCGAGGAGATGTTGGCCGTCACGTACATCACGGCGGCGGGTGACACAATAGGAGACTACAACCCGGAGCTTGTATACAACCAGGGAGGGCGCCCGGAACTCAGGCTTCTAAAGGCTTCGGGAGCTAACCATCAGCCCGGTCGTCCTACTTGGGACCTTGAGATGCATCAGGTCTACCGGGTCTCTGGATCGGCGGACGTAGAGCCCGGGTCAGTATCTCTCTCGGTCTCTCTCGGGGAACTCTCGGCAGGGCGCACCTTCAAGCGTAGCCCGTACGGAGCCGACATCACGTTCCTACGTCTGTTTGGGTTGGACGAAGAAGCCCCTCTTGATGCGCTGGATCCAGCATTCATCTACTCTCCGGGCCTTGAATTTTTTCAAGATCAGCCTCCTGTGCAGGGATCGTTTATCGTCTTCCCGACGCTGCGCCCGTTCTCCCAGCCCCCTCCCGTAGAGTCACTCAGACTCAGCGAGGGTCTAACCCAGGCGATTCTTGGAGACGATGCGAACCAAGCTATCTACGAAGAAGAAGACCCGTTCGAGAGAGTGAATTCCGGTCGATTTCGGCTGACCTTCTCTTACCGCTTACGCTCGGAAGGAGTGATCTCGGCCTTTTCTCTCGGGGCCTTTGGAATTAGGGACGGGAGCGAGCGGATTTTTCTTGGTGATCGCGTGCTGACGCGAGGTGCAGACTACGAAATAGACTACAACGTGGGTCAGGTTCAGTTGCTGGAACCAGATTTGCTCTTCGCATCGTCCCCGGATGCGACTGTCCGTGCAACGTGGGAACAGAGATCGCTTTTTCAAGTTACGCCGACTCAAGTTGTTGGGCTGCGTACAAGTAGTGCACTGGGTAGTGGGGGTGGAATAGATTTCTTGGGGTTGTACCAATCTGAGCGTTCGGTGGTTACACGTCCGATTCTTGGGACCGAGCCGGGTGCTGCGTTTCTTAGTGGCTTGAGTGGTCGGTACGATATGTCGCTTGGTTGGTTCGATCGCTTTTTGGAAAAGATTCCCGGCCTGAACTTTGACGGGGCGTCGTCGCTCTCGGCCGATGGAGAGGTGGCTTTGTCGATTCCGAACCCCAATACACTCGATCAAGCCTTCGTGGACGACTTCGATGGCACTGCACAGCTCTCGGTCGGTCTGACGTCACAGAATTGGCAGCTTTCCAGTGCTCCGACAAAACGGGACGGAGCTGAGGTGGTAATGCCAGCGGTCGTGGACGAGACCACGGCTGCCTCCTTGGTTTGGCAGAATCGATGGATTCTTCTTGCCCCGAACGGAGACAGCCTCGGGGTGCGAGAGGGCTTGTTCCCACGAACTGACATTGATAATCAGATTCGGCTCGCAGGATCTGAGCTTCGTGAGCCAGGGCTGAGGCTCAGTCTGGGCAGTTCGTTAGCGGAGGGTCAGCCCGGTTGGCGCTCCGTGATGACTCCATTGTCGACAAACGGACTGGATCTTACTAAGACTGATTATCTAGAATTTTACGCTTCACATGACGGGGCACTAAGCCTGATCATTGATCTGGGTACTGTGAGTGAGGACGCCTTCTTCGTCGGTTCATTCAACGCCACGAGTGGGTCCCGGAGTGACGGTCGATCCTGGGGATTGGGAAACCTTGATCAAGAGGCTGACCCTCGTCTTGGTGAAATCTGGAGCGATATCCGGGACGAGTTAGGCGTGTGGGGAGAGACATGTTTGGCCGAGCGTGGGAGCATTTATCCACTAGGTGATTCGAGATCGGTATGTACGAGAGGTAACGGTCGACCGGATTCGGAGGATTTGGATGCTGATGGCAATTTAGATACTGCTGAGCGGCACCTGAGATATGTCGTTTCTCTCGATGGCTCGTCACCGTTTCTTGCGCGCAATCGTTCCGAGACGGGAACCGATTTCCAGCTTTATCGAATTCCTTTGCGGGGTGCGGGTGCGGTAGAGGTCGGTGGGTCGATCACTGAGGCTGATCTTAGAGCCATCCGGCACCTGCGAGTCACGGCTGTTGGAGCAGAGGGAGGATTGGAACTCGCGCGAATGCGCCTGATAGGGTCCCGTTGGATTAAGCGGTCTGGAGATGGTGTGCTTGACGGGATTGTTGGGGATACCCTTTCTCACATCGGCCGTGTTGAGGTTGCTTCAGTGTCTCAGGTGACTGAGGGAAGTGATTACGTATCACCTCCCGGTGTACTCGAAGAGTTAACGGATCCGACTCAGGCGTTCTCGGGGCAGGGTATTGAGTTCAACGAAAAATCTCTTGGTATCAAATTCGAGAGAATACCAGACGGAGCCCGAGCTGAAGTTTATTATCGATTCCCTCAGCGGCCGCGGGATTTTTTGTCATACCGAGAGGCAAGATTATGGGCGATCGCAAAGGACGGAGACTTTGGTCCGACTCGGGCAAATCGATTCTTCCTTAAAGTCGGCAGTGATCCAGAAAACTTCTACTTGTATAGAACACCACTGAGTCCGCCCGTAGGTCCCGGACTCACTGGGGCAGACTGGCTTCCAGAGGTCCGGGTAGACTTCGGCGTATGGTTAGATCTGAGAAGGCAGGCTGAGGAGCTAGTGTCAATGGCACCACCTGCACCAGGCGATCCCCCTGTGCAGATTTGGTCCGCAGACTCGACCTATGCAGTCGTGCTAGCTGATCGTGGTCGGGCTCCAAATCTTGCCGCAGTTAGAGAGATCTCCATCGGAGTCTGGAACGAGACCGGTCAGTCAACTTCAGGAGAGATTTGGGTCGACGAGCTTCGTTTAGGTCAGGCGGTAAATGATGTTGGGATCGCGAGTTCCCTCAACGTTGCGGTGGACGGAGCGGGAGTAATTCAAACCCGCCTTAATATGACAGACAGAGGCGCATTCTTTCGACAGTTGCGTGACCGGCCGACTTACCAAGACGATCGAACACTTAACCTGTTCAGCTCGCTAGCCGTCGATCGATGGTTTCCAAGCAGCTGGGGCGTCGACATGCCCGTTACTTTTGAAGTCTCGCAGTCGAGTCAGGCTCCGGTACTGCTAGCAAACTCCGACGTACGGGTGAGCCAAATAGCAAACCTGCGTGATACGAATGCGGGCCAGAGGCGTGTCGGTATCTCGATGCGTAAAAGAACCCAAAGTTCTAATCGAGTTGTAGGGTTTTTGGTTGACGGGTTAGATGCTCGTGCATCGTATGCCACTGCTGATGGTTCGACTATCACCACCGAAAATGAATCCAGCACCGTAGATGCGGGGGTCGGGTGGACTAGTGTTCCCCAGTCGCGAGAAATCGGGCTTGTACCAACGCAGTTGCGGGGTTTAGTGCGGACACTGCTCCCCGGATTTCTCGAAGATAAGGTAGCTGATGCCAGGCTACGCCTGACACCAGAACGCGTCTCTTTGAGCACTTCGTATTTCCAGCAAGACAGTCGGGTGGTGCGATACGAAACGATTGTTCGTTCAGCTGGTGACCAGCAGTCGGTGGCAACGCTTAGGCCTCGAGAGCTCATGCAGGTGGCAGCAGATGTGCGCCTGAGGCCGCTCCCCTCACTCGTCGCAGACATGAGGCTGTTGCAGTCCCGTGACCTTTTGCAGCCTGAGGAGACGGTTACGGACGAAAATGTTCAGCAAATCATCCGGGAGCAAAGGAGCGAGTGGTTGGGTTTAGATTTTGGTTGGGAGACCACGCGGACGCTGAGGACTGACGTTGGGTATCGACCGTCGATCTTCTCGTGGTTACGAACGGACTTCGATTGGACGACGGTCTACCAGTCTGATCGAAATACAAACTTCATCGAGCAGTCAATCCAGCTAGCGGATACGATGATGACGCTTACTCGGAACGCTCAAGGACAGCGAGACTGGGGGGGCACAGTGTCTCTAAGCCCTTCAGCTTTAGCTGTGAGTTGGTTTGGGTCGTCAGTTGAGGGGGAGGACGAGGGTATAGCTCAGCTTCGATCTATCCTAAGCGCAATCCGTCCACTCAGCGCCACTTATCGCGATGGGATCACCTCAAGGTTTAATCGAGATCCAGTGGACCCTCGCTTTGACTATCAGTTGGGCTTCGGGGGCCGAGATCGGTACCGGTTCGTCGACGCTGACACCGCTGCGACACTTACGGATCGCGCAAGCTGGCGACTTTCGTCTGGGGTGGGGCTTCCTGGCGGTGCGGGTTTACAAGTGGGTTATCTGTGGAGTGATTCAGAAACCCTAGATGTCAGGAGTGATCGCAACACACGACAGAAGACCTGGCCTGACGTGCAGGCGACACTTCCTGCTATACGTTTGCCGTCCTTCACTGGCATTCGGAGTATAAACCTCTCCTCAGGAATCGTCCGGACCGAGCGTGAGATCACGTTCGGAGGGCGTGCACTTCAACGCCGATTTGACTCTGATCTCCAGGTTCCTCTTGACGTATCGATTCAGTGGCTTCGGACCCTTGTGACTGCGTATAGGGGAGCTTGGCGCGATGGCAACGGTTTAGACCCGACGGGAGATACTGAACGCCAAGTGCGGAATCATCGAATTTCCTTGAACACGCAGCTCCTTCTAGTGGGAGGATTAGCTTCGAGCCTGGATCGGCCGATCTCACTCTCAATCATCGGCACTTATAGAAGTGAGCTAAATTGCCGAATCACAGTGGCCGGAGAGGAATGTGTACCGTTTATAGACCAAGTTCTACGAACAGTAAGCCTTCAGGCGGACACGAGTCTTCGCGGTTTTTCTTTCGGCTTGAGGGTTAGTTATGACGACCGTCAGTCCTTCGTTGGGCAACAGACGGGATCGACTCAGTTTCAGGTAGGTCTTTTTGGGCAACTCGATTTTGGAACAGCTGACTTTCCTATCGGTCCGGTTCGTTGATTGGTCGAAGTTTGAGTTGTGCCCCTCATTGGGATGCCCGCGACTGCAAAGTACGTCTGTAGAGTCCTCATTGAGTGTGATAGCTGCCGATGAGGGGTGGACGCTAATCGATGTTGCAGCGAGGATGAACGGTCCCGAGAGCTCACTTTGGAGCGGCTGTGCCCATTGATTTACTGACCACCTTGATGCTTGTGGGTGCTGGCTTTGTTGCGGGGACTATCAACTCAATTGCAGGTGGAGGATCACTACTGACTCTGCCTCTCCTAATCTTTATCGGCCTGCCTGCGACGGTTGCCAACGGAACAAACCGGATCGCGATTCTGGTTGGAGGGATTGGGGCGAGCGCCAGTTTTCATCGAAAAAAACTCATTCCTTGGGCGTGGGTGAGATTCGCATTGCCATCGGCCTGTGTTGGTGTGGCAATAGGAACATGGTCAGCGATGGAGATCGGTGACGCGGCGTTTGAGCGAGTCTTGGCAGTCATTCTAGTTCTTGCCGCCGCATGGATGATCTGGCAACCTGTAAGGCCCCCGGAAGAAACAGAAAGCCTGTCCCCTGACCCAGAGAGGCGTTGGCTCTTGTTAGGCGCCTTTTTTTGCCTCGGATGCTACAGTGGTTTCATACAGGCTGGTGCGGGTTTTCTTTACCTAGCACTTCTTTCGGCAAACGGACTTGATCTTGTGCGGGCGAACGCTGTCAAGGTTCCGCTCCACATAGCGTTCACCTTGGTTGCGATCCCTTTATTCGCTCTTGGCGGGGGTCTTGATTGGTCCGCCGGTCTTTCCCTAGCGGTTGGTCAGTTTTTTGGCGCGAAGCTAGGAGTTCACCTGCAGGTCTTAAAAGGTCAGGCTTGGGTACGAAATGTACTGACCGTCGCCATAGTGGTGTTCGCGTTACGGCTGATGTTGAGATAAAGGTTGAGCTGGCCGACCTGCAGGCGGCCGGCCAGCTAGCAGGGACAGAGGCTAGTAGCGGTAATGCTCCGGCTTGTACGGCCCTTCTTTTGGCACGTTGATGTAGCCCGCTTGCTCTTCTGAGAGTTCCGTTAACTTCGCTCCGAGTTGGTCTAGGTGCAGACGGGCTACCTTCTCGTCTAGGTGCTTCGGTAATACGTAGACCTTGTTGTCGTATCGGTCCTTGTTTTGAGCTAGTTCGATCTGGGCGATCACTTGGTTGGTGAACGATGCGGACATGACAAAGCTAGGGTGTCCTGTAGCACAGCCGAGGTTCATTAGCCGTCCCTCCGCGAGTATCAACACTGAGTGACCCTCTGCAAAAGTCCACTCATGATACTGGGGTTTGATTTGTGTTTTTTGGACCCCAGGGACACGCTCAAGGCCGGCCATGTCAATTTCGTTGTCGAAGTGTCCGATGTTCGCAACGACAGCTTTGTCCTTCATCCTAACCATGTGCTCGGCGGTGATGATGTCCTTGTTACCAGTTGCCGTTATGAAGACGTCGGCGGTTTCGAGCACGTCTTCTAGGCGGACTACTGTGTGACCTTCCATACATGCCTGCAGAGCACAGATTGGATCTATCTCAGTAATGAACACCCGCGCACCCTGTGCCTTCAGCGCTTGGGCACACCCTTTGCCTACATCACCGTACCCAAGCACAACGGCTTTTTTCCCCGAGAGCATGACGTCTGTCGCTCGATTGAGCCCATCTATCACCGAATGTCTGCAGCCGTAGAGATTGTCGAACTTTGACTTGGTTACCGAATCGTTGACGTTAATCGCAGGAAAAAGAAGCGTGTCATCTTTCTCCATCTCATAAAGTCGATGCACACCGGTTGTGGTCTCTTCGCTGACGCCTTGGATGTTGCGTGTGAGTCGATCAAAACGACCCGGATCCTCTTCGAGAGTCCGGCGCAATAAGTCAAGGATTACTCCCCACTCTTCGGACTCTCTGTCTGCGTCGAATTGTGGTACTCGGGCGGCGTCGCCAAACTCTACACCTTTGTGAAGGAGAAGGGTTGCGTCACCACCGTCATCTACGAGAAGGTCTGGTCCTGATCCGTCCGGCCATTCAAGCATTTGGTCGGTGCACCACCAGTATTCCTCTAAACTCTCCCCCTTCCATGCAAACACTGGTGACCCTTTAGGCTCTTCAACTGTTCCGTTCCTGCCCACTACTACGGCTGCCGCCGCATGATCTTGGGTCGAGAAGATGTTGCAAGACACCCATCGAACATCTGCGCCCAGATCTACAAGCGTTTCGATGAGAACCGCTGTCTGTACCGTCATGTGCAGAGAACCAGCGACCTTAAGGCCGGCTAGCGGCTGCTGCGGGCCGTACTCTTTGCGTGCCGCTATGAGGCCGGGCATCTCCTGCTCCGCGAGCCGGATTTCATTACGTCCCCATTCTGCGAGGGAGAGGTCCGCAACCTTGTAAGGTGGGCGTTCTTTCTTGTCTGATATTCTCGTTTCGGGCATTACAGCACTCTGTGTCATTGTTCCTCAGTTGTTGTTTTAGTCGGCAGTTACGCCGAAGTGGGTCTGTTCAAGACGAGATGCCTCAGGCACTTGCTGAGGCGAGAAATAGCAGGGGACCGCTGGCGTCTGGATCGTGTGTCAGCTCATGAAAGCGAATTGAACTGAACTCCTCATTCTTCAGCCATGCTTCTAACTGCTCAAACTCGAAACCGGGCCAAACATGGCCCATGTTTTCTGAGAAAGAGGCGCCACGGTCGTGTCTACGCATGTCTAGCACTAGCACTCGCCCCCCGGGTGCTAAAGTGCGTCGAACCTCAGAAAGAACCTGACGTGGGTCGACTATGTAATGAAGGACCAAGGCAAGGATGGCGAGGTCGAGCTCTTTGTCATCGATGGGCAGCGACTCTAGCTCTCCGCAGCGGAGTTCTGCATTCGCCATGTCACTAAGCCTAGCCTGAGCTGTGCTTAGCATAGCCGGAGACCGATCAATGCCAATTGTGCGACGAGCGAAAGGGGTGATCCGTGCCGTGAGGGCTCCTGTACCACAGCCCAGGTCTCCAACCACCCAGGTCGGATCGATCAGGCCGAGCAGGGGTCCCAGCCCCGTAGCGGATCCGAAAAGCTCAGCACGCGCCCGATCCCACTCGACTGCCGATTCAGAGAAGAATGCGCTAGCGCGCATGCGACGCTCGTCTAGCACAGGTTGAGCCCGCTCCGCGTCGGCACGGTACACCGGAAGCTCTCTGATTTCATTGTTTACGATGCGCCATAGTGCGCGCGTTGAATCTTCTAGTTGTGGATTGAGGTGGTAGTGCCTCTTTCGTCCTTCGGTCCGAGCCTTTACCCACCCCTCATTCGCTAGGGTTTTGAGGTGGCGACTGACCGTTGGTTGGGGCATTTGGAGCACGGAGCACAGTTCAGATACAGTGAACTCACTTCCGTCTAGGAGCGCCAACATCCGAGTCCGGGTTCCGTCACCGAGCGCATTGAGGCGCTCTAGTATAGGGGATGCATTTAATATATTCATAGATTCGGATATAAACATATAAATAGAGGGCGGTTGTACAAAGGGTTTACAGTCTTAGTTTGCGATTGCCCAGTTAAGAGAAAGAATACGAAAGGGAGGAAGGGTTGCTGCAGAGTCATCCTGCTCACAGCGACGTTGTCTATCCGTCAGCGATTCCGTTCGTCGCGACCCATCTAGTTTGTTTGGGAGCGATCTGGACCGGCGTGCCCTTGCGAGCTCTCGTGGTGGCTTCAGTTCTCTACGTTGTTCGCATGTGGGCGATAACGGCAGGGTATCATCGGTATTTCAGTCACCGGACGTATAAGACGAGTCGCGTGATGCAGTTCTTGATTGCGTTTCTGGGACAGACGTCCGCCCAGCGCGGCGTGATTTGGTGGGCCGCTGTGCATAGACACCATCATCTGCATTCAGACACCGAGCACGATGTGCATTCTCCTCGGCACCACGGTTTTTTGTATTCCCATGTCACATGGATTTTCAATCCGAGCAACTGGGAACCGGATTATGGAACCGTGAAGGATCTAACACGCTATCCGGAACTTGTTTGGCTTGACCGTCACACATATCTGCCGGCGATTCTGTTGGGTTTCGGAGTTTGGCTTGTTGGCGGATGGGCCATGCTCGTAGTGGGCTTCTTTTGGAGCACAGTCGTTCTTTTTCACTGCACGTTTTTTATTAATTCTCTCGCCCACGTTTCGGGCTCTCAGCGGTATCTCACCGGTGACGATTCTCGCAACAATGTGTGGCTCGCGTTGATCACTCTCGGTGAGGGTTGGCACAACAACCATCACCACTACCAGAGTTCGACTCGGCAAGGTTTTCGTTGGTGGGAGATCGACATCTCCTACTATGTCCTCAAGGTCATGTCGTGGTTCCGCCTTGTCTGGGATCTGCGTGCTCCGCCAGAGGAAATAGTCAGGGGCGAGCGACCAGTGGGCAGGAAGGTTGTGGAGAGGGTTGCTAACGAGCTCGCTGAGGCCTTCAATATTGAGGGGATCTCTTGGGCTGTTCGCGAAGCTTGGTATGAGGCGCATCCGATCGAAGATTTGTCGGATTGTGTTGGACGCGCCAGAACTCAGATGGAGGAACGATTGACTGAGATGTCATTCCCTCACTTGCCGACTGTCCCGGAACTCAGAGATAAGGCGGAGGAGATGTTTCAGGAGTCGCACTCACTCGACGCTATCGTTAACCGGACCCATGAGATACTTGCCATCGCAGTCGCTCGGCATCTGTGCGAGAGAGCGATTGCCTCAGGGTGATTTGTAGGATCGCTAGGAAACCGCTTGCACTAGCTTACCTCACGGCGCAATCTTCGCCGTGAATCCTGAGTCGCGGTAAGAAACTGCGACTCGTTGCCACTGACTAACGGGCATACCGCATGGAGTCCTTCCTCAACAGCTTTCTCCAGCCGATCGTCGACTTCGCGAACGACTACATTATCAACATTGGGATCCCCTTTGGAGGTGAACAAGTCGCCTTCATGGTCATCCTTCTATTGGGAACCGGGTTTTACCTGACGGTTCGCACCGGTTTCGTCCAGATCACTCGTCTGGGACACGGTTTCGGGGTTACCACTGGGAAATACGACGATCCCGACGACCCCGGTGATGTCTCCCACTTCCAGGCGCTAACGACTGCGCTTTCGGCCACCGTTGGTATCGGTAACATAGCCGGTGTGGCAATGGCGATTCACTGGGGAGGTCCCGGAGCACTCTTCTGGATGTGGGTAACTGCGTTCTTGGGGATGGCTACCAAGTTCTCTGAGGTGACTCTAGCGCAGAAATATCGAACAACGGATGAATTCGGAAATGTTGCTGGTGGCCCGATGTACTACATCGAGCGTGGCCTTGGTGCCCAATGGAAGCCGATGGCTGTCTTTTTTGCAGTCATGCTCGCGTTCACGGCCTTCTTTACCGGTAACGCAGTTCAGGCGAACACTGTAGCCGATCAGATGAACAGCGCCTTCGGCATTCCGATGGTAGTAATGGGTGCTATCACCTCGGTCATAGTGGCTGCAGTTATTCTCGGAGGAATAGGACGGATTGGGAGGGTTACGGCTTTTCTCGCTCCGTTCATGGCTGCGATCTACGTGTTCGGCGCCTTAGTGATCCTGGTGCTTAATTTAGGGAGTGTGCCGGGAGCTTTTGCAATGGTGGTTACAGAGGCGTTCAATCCCCAAGCCGGAGTTGCGGGCATAGGGATCGGAGTCTTTATGGTTACGATGATGTGGGGAGTCCGACGAGGTCTGTTTTCGAACGAAGCTGGTCAGGGTTCCGCACCTATTGCGCACGCAGCGGCGAAGACAGACGAGCCTGTCTCTGAGGGCGTGGTGGCTCTTCTTGAACCACTTATCGACACACTTGTCATCTGTACCCTGACAGGGTTGGTGATCGTGGTCACCGGCACACATGAGCAGCGGTTTCCGACCGAGGTGACGCTGGGTGGTGGTGATATTACTTGGACCGCCGAGGTGGAGACGAACCGTTACGCTGGCGTAGATGCACCACAATCAATCGAGATCGCCGACGGTCTGCATGTGAATACGGGCGTGGGTGCAGCGATGGTTTCTTGGCACGAAGCTAGTGTTGAAATGCTGTATACAGACGTTGCGCAAACACAGCCCTTTACAGGGACGATCTATCCAGGAAGCGGTGAGGCGAAGGCTGACGATGGTGCGACGTACACCTCGCTTTACGGCAACGCAGTTGAGAATGGGGCCCCGATTACGGCAGAAGCTTTCCGACAGGGGCTGGCGCCCCTTGGTGACTGGGGCCACTTCATAGTTGTGTTCGGAGTGCTTCTTTTTGGGATTTCGACTGCGATTTCCTGGAGCTATTACGGAGACCGCTGC
Source organism: Gemmatimonadales bacterium UBA2960 (assembly GCA_002348465.1). Classification (GTDB taxonomy): domain Bacteria; phylum Gemmatimonadota; class Gemmatimonadetes; order Longimicrobiales; family Gaopeijiaceae; genus UBA2589. The sequence goes on from DEBI01000089.1 coordinate 30,865, forward strand.
GCTTACTATCTGTTTGGAAAGAGGGCGATACTTCCCTATAAAGCACTCTTTGTTCTGGCACACTTCACCGGTGCTGCGATTCCTTTGGCCGTTGTGTGGGCTCTCGGTGACGTAGCACTAGCGATCGTAATCTGGCCGAACCTCATTGCGCTGATTTTACTGGCTCCTGTAGTAGCAGCAGAGACTCGTAGCTATTTCGAGCGTAAGCCTTACGAGGCGATCTCTTCAAGACGAGAGGCCATCAGTGACTGATTCACGTCTTTTGCGGTCTTAGCATGATCACGGGGGGTGGGGCGACCATAAGCAAAAGGTAGTCCCGCCCCTTCTTGATAAGGTTTGCTGGCGTGCCTTGGTTTCTTAGCTTCAAGGTCTCGACATAAAGACCTTTAGGTTCCTGTTGGTAGAAAGACCGGTATGGGCGAGAGCGCCCGCCTCACAAGAGAAATCAACGCCAAGGAGTTCCGCAGAAATGGCCTACCCTTTCCAGCTTCCTGATCTGGGCTTTGAGCATGACGCCCTCGAGCCTCACATTGACGCACAAACCATGGCTATCCATCACGGCAAGCATCATGCCGGATACACCAGCAAGCTAAATGCGGCACTGGAAAGCCATAACGATCTCCATGAAAGGTCAGCGATCGATTTAGTCTCGAATCTAAACACGATTCCTGAGGAGATCCGAGGAGCCGTTCGTAATAATGGAGGTGGTTACGTCAATCATACTCTCTTTTGGGATGTGATGACTCCGGGGGGTGCAGAAGCCCCGATTGGGGACCTCGCCCTAGCGGTGGATGCGGCCTTCGGGTCACTAGACGAATTCAGGACGCAGTTCCAGGCGGCGGCCGGAGGTCAGTTTGGATCTGGGTGGGGTTGGCTTTGCTCGGATGCTGCGGGGGCTCTGTCTGTTCAGGCAACACCGAATCAGGACAGCCCGCTCATGCATGGCCTAACGCCATTACTCGGGGTCGACGTGTGGGAGCATGCCTACTACCTAAGGTATCAGAACCGTCGGCCGGACTATCTGTCTGCTTTCTGGAGCATTGTTAATTGGGATCGTGTCTCAGCTCGATACAACGATGCTCGAGAAGTATGACTCCCTAGGCGTGAGTAGGATCTCGGTTCGATAGGGTCGGTCCCATCCGTGCAGCAGGGGAGTGTTGAACACTGAGAAAGCTCTTGGTGTCGCGGCTTTGATCTACTCGTTCAGATTATCGTTCTGTTTTAAAAGCTAGGGTCTGCCAAGGAAGAATGTTTCATAATCCTTGCGCGTGTAAACAAATGTTTACTACTGTAGTGCGACTACACTAAGATTCTCCGAAACACAGGTTTTGAATCGATAAAGAGATGATTCTGAATCGCATTCATTCTCGGCTGCTGCCACTGGCACTATTTGGTGTTTCCATCGCTGCTGTGATTGCGGTCTCCCCGTGTTCCGCAATCGCACAATCGCTTCAAGGATCGCGGTCGTCCATGGATCGTCAGGTCCAGATGGCGCGACAACATGACTACACGTTTATCGATACCCCTGAGCGTGTGCGTTTTTTTGTAGATCAAGGGTGGTTAGTCCGGATTGAGTCAACTCGTGACTTTATTGTGAAGAACGATGTGCGCTATCCGTTCGCTCGTCCTGAAGTTCGGCTCTTTGCCGAGCGCCTTGGAGCCCAGTACCGGCGGGCGTGTGGAGAGCAGCTTGTTATCACGAGCCTGACGCGTCCAACCACAAGACAGCCTCGTAATGCATCCGATAGGTCGGTGCACCCGACCGGAATGGCGCTAGACCTGAGATACAGTTGGAACCGTGCTTGTCGTGAATGGTTGCAGGGGGTCCTTTCGAGTCTAGAGAGACAGGGGGTGCTTGAGGCAACCCTAGAGCGTAGTCCACGCCACTACCACGTCGCACTCTTCCCCCGGCCCTACGCCGACTATGTAACTTCCTTGCTGGCTCGAGGGGTGGGTGAACCGGATATGCTGGAATACAGAGTGCGGCGAGGCGACTCTTTGTGGACCATTGCCCGAGCGCACGACACTACGGTCGATGAACTTCGGGATAGGAATGGGATTCGAGGCAGCCGTATTTACATTGGTCAGGTCATCGACGTCCCTCAAGGCGGTTGAGCCTGGTCACAGAGGTCCTGACTCCAGGTGAACTCCTAGAGCTAGAGCGCTACGAGCTGATCACGTCGCTCGTGGTGCCTCGTCCGATTGGATGGTTGTCGACCAGAAGCGCAGATGGCGTTCCAAACCTTGCACCTTACAGCTTTTTCAATGTGCTATCTGTCCACCCGATGTTGGTGGGGGTCTCGATTGGCCAGAAGAAGTCGGGGATGAAAGACTCGCTCGCGAACATCAGAGAGCTTGGTGCTTTTTGTTTGAATATCGTGTCTAAAGAATTAATTGAGCAGATGAACGATTCATCAGCCAGCGTGCCGCCCGAGGTCGATGAGTTCGCGCTTGTCGGGCTAACTCCGGTTGATTCCGATCGTGTGGCCGCCCCTTTTGTTTCTGAGTGTAAGGCAGTGCTGGAGTGCGAAGTTACCCAAGAGGTCGGGTTGAGTGGATACAATACGTTGGTCGTTGGTGAAGTCGTCGGTATCCGACTAGACTCTTCGCTTCGGAAAAAACGAGGGACGAGCATTATTTTTTCGGAGGATCTTAACCCGGTCGGAAGAATGGGTGGGTCAGGATATTCGATCGTGGATGAAGTATGTCGATTGGTTCGGCCAGATTCTCGCTGAGACCACGCAAAGGGTTTCCCATCGGATTACCTTTTCAGCTTTAGTTGGTTGAACCGTCAATAGAGTCCTGAAAGATGAATTTTCCCAAGAGCGCTGGACCACGGGATCTCGACGGCGACTTGGCGTGGGATCGAGTTCGACTCTCGGTTGTCATCCCGGTATATAATGAAGTCCAAACTGTAGAAACACTTCTAAGCCGGGTGCGGGATGTGCCCCTCTGGCTGGAAGTCATAGTCGTCGACGATGGGTCGACTGACGGGACGAGTGAGTTGTTAGCCAGGTTAGAAGGCGACCTCATCGATCGGTTGATAAGTAAAAAAGTGAATCAGGGAAAGGGTGCTGCTTTACGCACCGGATTTAAGCATGCCACCGGGGACGTGGTGGTTGTCCAGGATGCGGATATGGAGTACGACCCTCATGAGTTCCCGAGGCTGCTTCAGCCTATCCTCTCCGGTAAGGCTGACGCGGTCTACGGATCACGTTTCTTGGGTGGTCCGCACAGAGTCCTGTTCTTCTGGCATTCTGTCGGAAACCGTTTCCTGACCCTGCTCTCAAATATGTTTACCGACCTGAACCTGACTGACATGGAAACGTGCTACAAAATGGTTCGGCGGGAGCTACTAGATGAGTTGCCCCTGTCTGCAAATCGGTTTGGGATTGAGCCGGAAATTACGGCAAGGCTAGCACAGGCCGGTGCTCGCATTTACGAACTCCCGATCAGTTACCATGGTCGCTCGTATGCTGAGGGCAAGAAGATTGGGTGGAAAGATGGAATCTCAGCACTTGGATGCATCGTCAAATACAATCTATTCAGTCAAAAAGCTAAGTTATGGGCTCGTCCGTCGATTGCGCTCTGGGACAGTGAAGAGAGATTCAGCTCGAAGCTGAACGATAGCGGTCAGGTGCCTTGAAGTGATTCGATTTCGGGTGAATGCTTTACACTGATTTATAGATGGGTCAGGAGGTGGGTTCACAGCTCGTTTTGGCTTGTCGGTTCTTTCCGGGTTGTGCCAAGTTAGTAGACTTGCTGGTCAAATCAGATTTCGTTTCTGCGAGGACCCGAGTCAGAAAACATCTCGTTTGGATTATGAAAATGCAGCAAAGAAAAGGCTTCACTGTTGTCGAGCTCCTTATCGTAGCTGTCATCATTGCGATTATAGCCGCAATTGTGATTCCGAAATTCAGTGCCATTCGCGAGAGGGCATATTTCGCAGCGATGAAGGCTGACCTCGAGCATTTGTCGAGTCGACAGCAGACGTATTTGGAGGACCACTATTCATATACGAACGATCTGGAAGAGCTTTCCCTCGCGAGCTCTCATGGGGTGATACTAGCGATAACTGCGTCCAGCTCCGGATGGAGTGCTGTGGCAACCCATTCTGAGCTTGGAAAGGAAGAGGGTTGTGCCATCTTCGGAGGTGCAGGGCTTCCCCCTACTGAACCGGTCACTCCAACCCAAAAGGAAGAGGTTGTCTGCACTCGCTGACGTTAAGAACACTTCTTGGGTCACACACAGTCAGTCTAAGAGATGCCAAATCCGACCCAGGCGAGATTCTCTAATTGCGTTCGTTCACGTAACGACTGATCTGGGTTCAAAGGTCAATAAACAATGATCTGTCTACGTTTTCACACAGCCGGAGAATCGCACGGTAAAGCGCTGACAGCGCTATTGGAGGGTGTTCCTTCTGGCCTAGGTCTCGATGTAGCGCGCGACGTAGATCCGGAACTCGCGCGGCGCCAAAGAGGGTACGGCCGAGGCCGCCGGATGCAGATTGAAAAAGATCAAGTGGAACTTCTAAGTGGAGTCCGACTCGGTGAAACGTTGGGCTCACCGATCTCGATGGTTATTCGAAATCGAGACTGGGAAAACTGGACCACGGCGATGGCCCACGAAGCGCCACCCAAAGACGTGAATCCGAAATCGCTCAAACCTCACTATCTGCCACGACCTGGCCATGCGGACCTTGCTGGCGCCTTCAAATATGATCGCCGTGACGTAAGAGACATCCTTGAGCGAGCAAGCGCTCGTGAGACAGCTGCGCGGGTAGCATGCGGCGCGGTGGCCAAGCGGCTTCTGCTAGAGCTTGGTATCTCGGTTCAAAGTCATGTCCGCGCAATTGGATCGGTTGCTGTCGATCTTACTGATCTCCCAGCCGATCTCAATGCGGTGGCAGATGAGGATCCCGTACGATGTCTAGATCGCAAGGCGTCAGCCCTAATGTGCAAAGAGATCGACGAGGCTAAGGATAGAGGAGATACACTCGGAGGAATCTTCGAGGTCGTGGTGCGTGGACTTCCTGTCGGCCTTGGTTCTTACGTGTCATGGGATAGAAGGCTCGATGGCAGGCTCGCAGCGGCTGTTATGTCGATACAGGCCGTTAAGGGTGTCGATTTGGGAATGGGATTTGAGGCTGCAAGTCGACCGGGATCCGAAGTACATGACCCAATCGTTCTAGCTGAAGACCAGACCCGGTCTGGTGGCATTGGCCGGGCATCGAATCGTGCCGGGGGGCTAGAAGGAGGTGTCACGACAGGTCAACCGATCCTAGTACGAGGTGGGATGAAGCCCATTTCTACGCTGCGCAAGCGCCTTCCCAGTGTGGACTTGCGAGATGGGTCAGAGGGTGATGCGGCAGTGGAGCGCAGCGACGTGTGTGCCGTTCCCGCCGCCGGGGTGGTTGGAGAGGCGATGGTGGCACTTGTCATAGCGGATGCGGTTCTCGAAAAGTTTGGCGGTGATTCAGTAAGAGAGCTGCGAAGAAACTTTGACGGGTATATCACGTACTTGGCGGAACGAGGTTTCGGGGAGCGTTGACCGAGTCTGCAGTGCGCCGGGTCGTCCTTGTCGGTTTCATGGGGGCTGGCAAGACATCGGTTGGGAGAGCGCTCGCAGCCCAGCTTGGGTGGCGTTTTTTCGACCTAGACCACGAGATTGTCAGTCGCTCGGGCAGATCCATAAGAGACTGGTTTTCGGACCCGGGCGAGAGTGCCTTTAGACGGGAAGAAGGATCTGTCGCACAGGAATTACTGAGCGAAGACGAGATTGTGTTGGCGACTGGAGGAGGATGGGCCACTGAGCGAGGTCGCCTGTCTCGGTTGGATGCGAGCACTCTATCTATATGGCTTGAAGTCGATGCAGAGGAGTCACTTCGACGCGTGGGGCGTGACGTTACCGAACGCCCCCTTATGTCCAGAGACATGGGGGTTCAGACTGCACGAGGACTTCTCGAATCGCGGCGAACCGCTTACGCTCTAGCGTCACTCAGAGTAGACACGAACGGCAAGTCAGTAGAAGATGTCACGTCGCATATCATCGAAATCCTTGAGCTCTCAGTAGTAAAAACCGAACCCCAATGAGCGCAAAACACCTCGTCATCGTAGAGTCTCCGGCTAAGGCCAAAAGTATCGAACGATACTTGGGTAGCGATTACCAAGTTGAAGCGACAATTGGTCACATCAAGGATCTTCCTCCGAAGAAGCTAGGCGTTGATGTAGAGAACGGGTTCGAGCCGACGTACGAAATTATTCGAGGCAAGGGGAAAGTGGTTGCCGCCCTAAAGAGGGCGGCGAAGGGCAAGGACTCTGTGATTCTGGCGACCGATCGGGATCGGGAAGGTGAGATAATCGCGTTTCATGTCGCTGAGGAACTCGGTTACGAGAAGAAGCCTGAGCGTTTTACAAGAATAACCTTTGGTGAGGTCACGAAGAGTGCGGTTGGTCAGGCACTTGAGCGCGGTGGCGACCTAGACCACGGCCAGATTGAAGCTCAAAAGACACGGAGGATTCTGGACCGGTTGATTGGTTTCAAAGTCAGCCCGTTTCTGTGGCGGCCGATTCGACCAGGTCTCTCCGCAGGTCGTGTTCAAAGTGTTGCGCTGCGAATTATTTGTGACCGCGAAGATGAGATTAGGGCTTTTGTGCAGGATGAATACTGGTCGATCACAGCAAGCCTGCTCAAGGACGGACAACCCTTCGAAGCCAGGCTCCATCACATTGATAACAACACAATAGACAGTAAGTCGAAGTTCAAGATCGGTGACGAGGAAAAGGCGAAGACTGTGCTAAATGCTGTGCGGGATCTGCCCTTCGTCGTGACAGAGGTTCGCAGGCGTGAGCAGAAGAAAAATCCCCCGGCACCGTTCACTACATCTACGATGCAGCAGGCAGCTGCAAAGAGACTTCGCTTCTCGACGAAGCGTACGATGTCGAATGCACAGAGGCTCTATGAAGGTCAGGAGATTGGGAGCAGGGGTCAGGTAGGGCTTATCACGTATATGCGAACGGACTCTACGCGTGTCTCTCCGACCGCTGCGAATCAAGCACGTTCTTGGATAAAAGAGCAGTCAGAGTATGGAGAGAAGTATCTTCCTGCGGCTCCGAGGCTGTATTCGGGGAAGAACAAAGACGCACAAGACGCGCACGAAGCGGTAAGGCCGACTGATGTGACGATTGTCCCTTCGGAGGCTGCGCGCTACCTCGAGGTAGACCAAGCCAAGTTGTACGAGATGATATGGCTGAGGTTTGTGGCTAGCCAAATGGAGCCGGCGGTCCACGATATCACCTCAGTAGACTTCGATATGGAAGGCTCTGACGGTCGGGAATATCGGTTCAGGTCCTCTGGTTCAATCATGAAGTTTGACGGCTTCACGAAGCTGTACAAGGAAGCGCTTGAGCAGGGCGACCAGAAACCTGTCGGTGATTTAGAGGCACTGCCAGAGCTTTCTGAGGGTGCGTCTGCGAACGTGACGGCCCTTGAGCCACGGCAGCACTTTACACAGCCACCGCCGCGTTATTCCGAGGCGAGTCTGGTTAAAGAGCTTGAGAAACAGGGGATTGGACGACCTTCAACGTACGCCTCGATCATTTCGGTGCTTCAAAATGAAAGGCGTCCGTATGTCGAACTTGAACAGAGGCGTTTTCATCCGACTGATTTGGGCGAGGTCGTTTCAAAACTTGTTGTCAGGGTGCTGCCCGACATCTTTGATGTCGGATACACCCGAGACGTTGAACTTGAGTTAGACCAGATCGCAGAAGGCGAGCTCGAATGGCGCGAGCGGCTTGAGGACTTTTACCCCCGGCTTACGAGACGGTTGAAGGAGGGCGAAGAAAACTCCGACGAGATCATCAAGGAGATCCTCGCCGCGGAAGGCGAGACCTGCGACAAGTGCGGCTCCTCTATGTTGGTTCGCTGGAACCGGTATGGCCGTTTCTTAGGTTGCTCGGCCTATCCAGACTGCCAGAGCACTCGGTCGCTTGATGGGTTCAACCCCGACGGAGACGAACTCGGTGTGCACCCTGTCGAGGGCCGTATGATAAAGCTTAAGTACGGTCCGTATGGTCCGTATGTGGAGCTAGCACCTCCGACCGAGGATGAGAAACCTAAACGCGTCAGTGTGCCGAAAGAGATTGATCATACCTCGGTCGACTTTGATTACGCGGTGAAGTTGCTAGAGCTTCCGCGAACGATCGGTAACGACCCGAAGACAGATAAGATCATTGTGGCGGCGCTAGGACGTTTTGGGCCGTACGTAAGACGCGGTAAGATTTACGCCAGTCTCAAGGCGAATGACGAGATGTGGACCGTATCGTTGGACGAAGCAGTCGCCCTCCTGGATGCGAAGCTTCCGCTGAAGGAACTGGGTAAACATCCTGAGAGTGGTGAGGATGTCATCGTGAAGAACGGTCGCTACGGACCGTACGTGACCGACGGAACGACCAACGCCAACCTACCCGAAGGTGCAGAGCCGGAAGCTCTCGAATTGGAAGAGGCGGTGAAGATGCTTGCCGAAAAGGCTGCAAAGGGTGGTGGCCGCCGCCGGGGTTGGAAGAAGAAGCCTGCCGCGAAGAAGGCGACAAAGAAAAAGCCTGCTGATAAAAAGGTGGATGGGTCGGAGGGATGACTTCCGTGGTGACCGTGGTCGGAGGTGGTTTGGCCGGCTGCGAAGCTGCCCTTCATCTTGCACAGGCGGGGCACAAAGTGCGTCTCATGGAGATGCGGCCTGTTCGAGAAACCGAGGCCCATCAGACAGAAAACCTAGGTGAGTTGGTATGTACTAACTCTTTCAAAAGTGAGGCTCCAGAGAACGCGCACGGCCAACTAAAGCGAGAGATGCGGAGTCTAGGATCTGTTCTCTTGCGGTCAGCTGATGCTTCTCGAGTAGCTGCCGGCTCCGCTCTTGCGGTGGATCGGAACCTCTTCGCGCAGACAATGACGGCCGCGATCAGCGCAGAGTCACGAATAGAGGTGGTTCGCGGTGAATGCCTGAATTTGCCGGAGGGGCCAGCGATCATAGCGACGGGCCCACTCACCTCGGGTGCCCTTTACGAGGCGATCGGGAGCGCTTTGGGAGACCGAGGCCTGTCTTTCTTTGACGCGATAGCTCCCATTGTGGAGAGGGAAAGCTTGAATGACGAGATAGTATTCGAAGCAGGGCGATTCGATGAAGATGCTGATTATATGAATTGCCCGATGACCAAAGAAGAGTATGACGCGTTCATTACCGCCTTAAAGGCGGGTGAGGCTCATGAAGGGCACGATTGGGACAACGTTCCCTACTTTGAAGGCTGTCTCCCTGTAGAGGTTATGGCTGCACGAGGGAACGAAACTTTGCGCTTCGGTCCGATGAAACCGATAGGACTTACGGATCCGCGGACAGGAGAGCGGCCTTGGGCGGTGGTGCAGCTGCGTAGAGAAGACCGGGCTGGGCAGATGTGGAACATGGTTGGATTTCAGACCCGTTTGAAGATTGGAGACCAACGTCGTGTTTTCTCAACGATCCCAGGTCTTGAGAATGCTGATTTTCTAAGATGGGGTTCAATACACCGAAACAGTTACCTGAATTTTCCGGAGTGTCTCTCAGCGTGGGGTGGTCTCCAGGGTCGGGATGACCTGTTATTTGCTGGTCAGTTGACGGGTGTAGAAGGCTATACTGAGTCAGCTGCATCGGGGATTCTCGCCGGGATAAACCTGTCCCGTCTCCTCGAAGGAAAGGATCCGGTGCTACCGCCACCGACGACTATGATTGGAGGCTTGTATCGATACCTACGTGATGCAGCCCCGGGTCGATTCCAACCTATGAATTCAAACTGGGGACTTGTGGATCCGCTGCCTAGAAGAGTCAAGAACAAGAAGGAGAAGCGGAAGATCCTTGCTCAGAGAGCTCAGGATGATTTCATAGCCTGGATTAAGGATCACTTTCCGGGCATGACCGCGTCGGCGTGAAGAATCAAGATTTAGAGCGCCCCGAAGTCGAAGACTTCCTCCGACACTTGGCTGATGAACGTCAACTTGCGGCTAACACACTCAAGGCCTACCGCGGCGATCTGAAGGAACTCGAAGAGTTTCTTACCGGATACCTTGGTAAGTCCGATTGGGGTTGGGCCGACCTAGATGTTGACAGGTTGGCTTTAAGAGCCTTCATGGGCGCGTGTGCCCGGCGGGGACTCGCCAAAAGGAGCATCGCCCGGAAGCTGACTTCGGCAAGGACATTCTTTTCTTTCTTACATCTGGAGGAGCGAATTCCGTCGAATCCGGGTCAGACGATAAGGGCACCGAAGCTAGAGCGCAGACTGCCTGGGCACCTTTCACGTGCAGATGTGGATGCCGTCTTCGAATACGCCGAGCTTCAAGCGAAAGACAACACGCTTGTTGGCACGAGGATGCTCGTGATCATGGAATTGCTATACGGTAGTGGGTTGAGGCTGTCGGAACTCCACGAGTTGGGTGTCGATCAGATAGATCAGACTGCAAAGCAGATGCGTGTGACTGGGAAAGGAGCGAAGGAGCGGATCGTGCCGGTGACCGACGCTGCCTTAAGGGCCATCGAACGCTACAAGCCTAGAAGGAATGATGTGATCCGATCTCCAGAAGCAGCCCTGCTCGTAAATATCCGTGGTGGTCGCTTGTCTCGTAGGTCGATCCAGTCGGTCGCTCGCGAGTGTCTTGAGCAGGCCGCAGGATCTAGAGGATTATCTACGCACGCTTTGCGCCACTCATTTGCGACGCACCTCCTGGAGGCCGGAGCTGATCTGCTAGCTGTCAAAGAACTCCTAGGGCATGTATCGCTTTCGACAACTCAGATCTACACGCACACCAGTAAGGAACGCCTCCTCCGAGTCTATCGGACAGCGCACCCTCGTTCGGACTGATGTATGCCATATAGGCAGTCTCTGCGTTAGATTCTTTGCCCCGCGTTTGCACACCGCGCGATTTTTGATACACAAACGCCCATTTCTTCCTGTGTGGAGCCCATGAGTCTGCATGATGTACACGCAACAACTGTCCTAGCCGTCCGGAAGGAGGGACGAGTTGCGATGGGAGGTGACGGTCAGGTTACTATGGCCGATACCGTTGTAAAAGGTAGTGCACGGAAGGTTCGAGAACTTCGTGATGGTGCGATTTTAGCTGGGTTTGCCGGCGCTGTGGCTGATGCTTTCACACTTTTCGAAAAGCTAGAAGAGAAGCTAGAACGCTATCCCGCAAATATGACTAAAGCTGTAGTCGAGCTAGCTAAGGACTGGAGAATGGATCGCTACCTGAGACGTCTAGATGCTCTGCTAGCGGTTGCTGATCGAGAGCACCTGTTTCTTGTCAGTGGGAATGGTGATGTGATCGAACCGGACGATGGCGTCCTCGCGATTGGATCGGGTGGGTCTTTTGCTCTCGCTGCTGCCAGGGCCTTAAAAGACCACTCGGAGCTTGATGCAGCGGAAGTGGTTAAAAGATCTCTCGAAATAGCTGGGGACATCTGCATCTACACAAATCAGGACATAGTCGTCCTTGAATTGGGAGAGTGAGGGATGACGACTGAAGCAATTCAAGCTGCCGATCCAAAAGCAAAAGAGTCGGACGGAAAAGAAGAGGGTCCGATTTGGCTTGATGAACTGACACCACGTCAGATTGTTGCCGAGTTAGATAAGTACATTATCGGGCAAAGTGATGCGAAGAAGGCGGTTGCCATTGTTCTTCGAAATCGCTGGCGTCGTCAGAGGGTCGAGGAGGAGATGAGGCAGGAGATCGCTCCGAACAATTTGATCCTGATCGGTCCAACTGGAGTCGGAAAGACAGAGATCGCACGCCGACTCGCTCGTCTTGCTGGCGCCCCGTTCCTTAAGGTGGAAGCGTCTAAGTTCACCGAGGTGGGCTACGTTGGCCGAGACGTAGAGTCGATGATTCGGGATCTCGTAGATATTTCGATCAACTTAGTTCGAGCCGACCGAGAGTACGAGGTACAAGGGACCGCCGAAGCGCGCGTGCATGAGAAGATCCTAGATCTTTTGCTACCGATAAGGAGTCCGGAGCCGGAATCGCCATCGGAAAATACATCTAGTGTTTTTGTAGCGGGCCCCTCAGGGGTAGCAGAGCAGGAGGACGAGGTGCATGAGCGTCGGCTTCGTACGCGCGAGAAGCTCGGAGCGCTGCTGAAGGAAGAGAAGCTCGAGGAGCGTGAAGTCGAGATTGAAGTGACACAGTCGGCCTCAATTGACGGGATGATGATTCCGATGGGCGGTGGAGAAGGGATGGATCACAACTTCACCGAGATGCTTCAGGATATGCTTCCGAAGAAGAAGAAGAAGCGCAAAGTGTCGGTCGCTGAAGCTCGACGTATTCTTCTTCAGGATGAGCTAGAACGACTCGTGGATATGGATGAAGTTGTGAACGAGGCTCTGTACCGTGCAGAGGAGATGGGTATCGTCTTCTTGGACGAAATCGATAAGGTGGCTGGCGATCGAGGTGGGCGTGGCCCGGACGTGAGCAGGGAGGGTGTGCAGAGAGATCTGCTACCTATCGTAGAAGGTTCTACTGTAGCAACGAAGTATGGGTTGGTTCGCACCGATCACATCTTATTTATCGCTGCCGGTGCCTTCCACGTTGCTAAGCCCTCGGACCTGATACCTGAGTTGCAGGGGCGCTTTCCTATTCGAGTCGAGTTACAGACACTCGGGGAAGAAGAGTTTGCCAGAATCCTTCGCGAGCCCAAAAACGCTCTTTTGGACCAATACTGTGCCCTTATCGAAACAGAGGGCGGAGCAATTGAGTTCACTGACGACGGTGTTGAAGAGATTGCTCGTATCGCGATGGAACTAAATGAACGTATGGAGAACATTGGAGCTCGCCGGCTTCGCACAGTACTGACGACACTGCTAGAGAATGTGATGTTCGATCTGCCCGAAGCGGCTGGAGATCCGGTGGTCGTCGACAGGAGTCTGGTGCATACGAGACTCAAGGAGGTTTCGGAGGACGAAGACTTGAGTCGTTACATCCTTTAGGACGGTGCCGCGTGGGGTGGCGCAACTATTCACTTAACAAAAAGGTCGATCCTTGTCCGACACACTGAAGCTGACACCACTAAACGACGCACACGTCGCCTTGGGTGCTAAGATGGTGCCGTTCGCTGGGTATTCGATGCCCGTGCAATACACTACCGGCATAAAGGCAGAGCACGCCGCAGTGCGAGAGACGGCCGGTCTTTTCGACGTCTCGCACATGGGGGAATTTATCGTACGAGGTCCTGAAGCCCTTGGCTTAATCCAAAGGATCTCGGTGAACGACGCTTCGATTATCCAAGTTGGTCAAGCGCAGTATTCAGCGATGTGTCTTGAGACAGGATGTGTGATAGACGATTTAATCATTTACCGTTTCCCTGACCAATTTATGCTCGTTGTGAATGCCTCTAATCTGGCGAAGGATTGGGCATGGGTGTCTAAGCACGCAAGTGATTTTGAGGTAGAAGTTAAGGATGTGTCTGACCAAACAGCACTTCTGGCCCTTCAGGGGCCCTGTGCCCGTGAAATCCTACGTCCTCTTGCGAGCCTCAATGTGGAGGAGGTCAAATACTACCGTTTTGCTGAAGGAGAAGTCGCTGGCGTTCCTGCCGTGATAAGTGGCACTGGTTACACAGGTGAGGATGGTTTCGAACTGTATATCCCTGCCGAAAGAGCTGAAGAACTATGGACCACCCTTCTCGATGTTGGTGGGGGACTGGGGCTGGTTCCAGCTGGCTTAGGTTCACGTGATTCGCTCAGGCTCGAGGTGGGTTATGCCTTGTACGGGAACGACCTCGATGAAGAGCATACTACGCTTGAGTCTGGGCTTGGATGGGTTACGAAGCTCGGTAAAGAGTATTTTGTAGGTCAAGAGGCGCTAGCTTCTCAGAAGAAAGAAGGCGTTACCCGCCGGCTGGTTGGTCTCCGGCTGACCGGAAAAGGCTTTCCTAGACCTGGCTATGAGGTAATTGCCGACGGTGAGGTTGTTGGCAAGGTGACGAGTGGGACTGTAAGCCCAACTCTCGGTTATGGGGTGGCATTAGCATACGTGCCGGTCGAGCTCTCTAAAGTGGATACAGAATTGCAGGTCAACTTGCGGGGCCGACACGTGGACGCGGTTGTGCAGCGACCCCCGTTCTATACCGAGGGCTCCATCAAGCGTTGAGGTCTCCGTGATGAGCATAATGCACCTGGATCCAGTTCCTGCGGTGGGAGTTCTAACGATCAGCGATCGTTCATCGGACGGAGTCCGCGAGGACGTGAGTGGCCCACGAATCGTAGAGTGGTGTAAAGCTAGGGAATACCGAGTAAAGGAGTACTCCATCGTCCCCGACGAAACGTCTGCTATCGTTTCACTCCTGACCCAGTGGGCGGATGACGGAATGGATTTGATCATCACCACAGGTGGGACGGGGTTCACACGGCGCGATGTAACTCCTGAGGCAACCAGGGCTGTGTTGGATCGAGAGGCCCCCGGGATTGCTGAAGAGATCAGAAGAAAGGGGCTAAGCGCTACGCCGTACTCAATTATTGCGCGTGGTGTGGCCGGAATTCGAGGACGAACATTGATCGTCAACTGTCCAGGTAGCCCCGGTGGAGTATCGGACAGCCTGTCCGTGTTGGAATCGGTTGTCGACCATGCGATTGCCCTTCTACGTGGCGACCAGGCACCTCATGGGATAGGAGGTGATGACAATGAGTGAGGGCTGTGTTCTGATTTCGACTCACAATCTTCCGGTAGCAGGCGAGCTTCGCAGTCGATTCGAAGAGGTCGGATATGAAACCGATCTCGTTACGCCGACCGAAAAGATAGCTGGATCGGATGTACCGACAGTTCTTGTGGTGACAGGCCGCGATGACAGCGGTAAGAGCATGCTTGCTAAGTATGCAAAGGACGAGTTGCACCTCCCCGTATTTTCCGTAGAGACAGACGTTGATGAGGCACAGAGCCTTGAATGCTTCGATGAGGTGTTCGATGAGACGGGAGATCTGGACGATGTTGTGCTTCTATGCAGCAGGGCCATCGAGAGACAGAGACTGCGTTCGCTCACCGGTATCGTTGGCCAGACCGACGCCATGCGACAGGTTCTGGAACGGGTCGTGCAGATTGCTCCTGTATCTTCAACTGTGCTAGTGACTGGAGAGTCTGGGACGGGCAAGGAGTTGGTCGCGCGCGGAATCCACGCTCTGTCTCCACGACGTCATAAGCCCTTCATTGGTGTTAATGTGGCTGCCCTATCCGAGACGCTCCTAGAATCGGAGCTCTTTGGTCATGAGAAAGGGGCCTTCACAGGCGCGATAGATTCGCGGAAGGGGCTTTTCGAGCTTGCAGATGGAGGCACAATCTTCCTCGATGAGCTGGGTGAGATGCCGTTGGCGACTCAGACCAAGCTGTTGCGGGTACTGGAGCAAAGGGAATTCCATCGAGTAGGTGGGGAAATCGCTCTCAAGGTCGATGTTAGAATCCTGGCTGCAACGAATCAGGATCTCAGACAGCTAGTCTCAATAGGAGAGTTTAGGCGTGATCTTTACTTCCGGATCAACGTTCTAGGGATTGAGTTGCCAGCATTACGGGAGCGTCGGGCAGATATTCCCCTTTTGATTGAGGAATTCGTGCGCGATGTCTCGGACCAAAATGATCAGGCGTTTCCGGGGATATCACCGGATGCTATGAAGATCCTTGTTGACTACAATTGGCCGGGTAACATCCGTGAGCTGCGCAATCTCGTAGAATCGATGGTAGTGCTTGCCCCGAGACGTATAATCCGACCAGAAGACATCCCTGAGGAAGTCCGAGGCGGGAAGGCCTCACTGCTCCCTGTCTCGCTTCCACACTCGGAGGATGTCGCAGCGCGTCCTGGATCCAGTGTCCGTCCCGAACTCGAGTTCGTTTTCCGCACACTAGTCGAGTTACGAGTTGATATGGATGATCTCCGTCGTGACTTTGAGGCTTATCGAGGTGGTATGGCTGATGGAGAACTCACCGAGGCGTTGCTCGGCTCAGTCGGCACTCAAGGTGGTCCCATCTCAGCAGGAATTGAAATTCCTGCCTATGTGCCGGGTGTCGTTGAGCCAGTGGTTAACCATGAACTCGAAGATCAAGAGGTTGTCGTGTATCGTCATGGCATGACGATACACGATATGGAGAGTGCGGCGATTGAGGCAGCACTGCGCAAGGTATCCGGAAATCGTCGAAAGGCAGCCGAGTTGCTCGGCATTGGGGAGCGCACGCTATACAGGAAGATCTCTCGCTATGGATTGGACCTATAAGCTTCCCCATTGTCTTCTCCGCGTCCATGCTTTCGGCCTCAATGTTCGTTCGTTCCACTGGCTCGCGCTCGTGCTCGAGCCCGCTCTGATTGGATACGGGTTAGGACATTACTCCAAGAGTTTGTCCGGTCAAAACCGTAAACTAGGACGAGTTCGGATTCGAGATTCATGTCCGACGGGAAGGCGTAAACGGCGAGTTCCGTCTGGCGCTGGAGCACCCGCCTTTGTCCCCAGCCTGGGGTGACTGGAGCAATACCGGTGGGGAGAACTCTGAGTTCTTGTGCTATGATCTGGATCTCCTCTGGGACAAACGCTACATCAGCTTGGTTGGTGTAGAAGGACACCAGAAAGAGTCGTTCGCCTTGGGGAAGCGCCTTTCGATACGCAGACGCGATTTCCCTTAATCGATTTTCTGTGTCAGGAGCTGTAACGCGTATTACGCTTTCCTCAAGCGGTGTTACCATTATTTCGAGGTCGCTACTGACCAGGGACATTGAGACCTCGGTCTGCAGTAGTGAGCCGTGTCCTGTTGGAGGCATTACTGAAGCGGGATTAATCGACTCTGGCCCAACTACCGCAGGTGCGATAACGCATGCGGCAGTGGCGAAAGCCATCCCGAGTGCAGAAGACACGCAAAGGACTCTGCGACGCGAGTGTATACGGGAGCTACGCCAGGATTTCCCTAAACTTATTTTCAGGTTCATCTCTCTTGATTGATGAGCCCTTCGAGTGCGGAGAGTAAGTCGTCTCTGCCTTCGCCCGTTTTAGACGAGAAGGGCAAGAGCTGAGATTCATCTACTCCCAGAGTCTCAAGAGCTCGAGTGACCGCGGTCTGCCGTTCACTTCTCTTTAATTTGTCGAATTTTGTGAGAACGACGAGGGTCGGTAATCCTACGGTGGCCAAATACTCTATCATGCGGAGGTCGTGAGCAGTTGGCTTGTGGCGGCCATCCACGAGATGAACGACTCCTCGAACGCTGTTGGATTCACCCAAATACCAGTCGATTAGATCACCCCAAGCCTCACGCATCTTTTCTGGAACTCTAGCGTAGCCATAACCGGGAAGATCGACCAGGTAGAAGTCTTCGTTAACCTCATAGAAGTTCAGCGCTTGTGTCTTGCCCGGCGTAGCGGAGACGTGTGCTATCTTGCTTCTGGTGCGTTGGAGAAGGGTATTGATGAGGGATGACTTACCTACGTTCGATCTTCCCGAAAATGCCACCTGTGCAAGTGTTCCTGGCGCCGGACCATCACGCTTTGCGATAGTCCCCGCGTACGTTACCGATCGGATCTTCATCCGTGCGGCGCAGACAGTCCCACATTCTTCGCCTCTGTGGACTTTCGGATGGGAAGTCTAGTGAGTACCGCGGTCATGACTTCGTCCATCGTTCTTACGAGATGGAAGTGCACTGCCTCCAGTACTTCCTGAGGTAGTGTTTCTAGATCGCTTTCATTCGCCGCGGGGAGGACTACGCGCGTCATACCACTTCTGAGGGCTGCCACCGCTTTCTCTTTTACACCGCCCACTCCTATAACGCGACCTCGTAGAGTGATCTCACCAGTCATCGCTATATCGCCCTGAGTGGGAATGTCTGTCAGTGCAGAGATCAGTGCTGCCGCGATTGTGATTCCAGCAGAAGGTCCATCTTTGGGGGTAGCACCTTCGGGTATATGAATGTGGATGTCAAACTTTTTGTGGAATTGTGGGTCGAGTCCCAGAACGGAAGCACGTGATCGGGCGTAAGTTACCGCCGCTTGAGCGGATTCCTTCATTACATCCCCTAGAGTACCTGTCAGGCGCAAAGTTCCACTGCCGGCCACAATGGCGACTTCAACATCCATGACTTCGCCTCCGACCGAGGTCCATGCGAGCCCGTTGGCGATACCTATTCGGTCTTTGTCGTCATCACGGTCTATAGCTTGATAGGTTGGTGGTCCTAATAGGTCTCTTAGGTCGTTCTTCTCCAAGACTTCACTGGGGATGGCTCCATCGGCGACAGCACGGGCCAGCTTTCTCGCAATACGCGAGAGTCGGCGGTTCAGTTCCCTAACTCCTGCCTCTCTAGTGTACCTGGCGATGATCTCGTGAATTGCTTCATCTGAGAATACGATTGGCCTCTCTTTAAGCCCGTGTTGCGTTTTCTGTCTCGGCCAGAGGAAGCGCTTTGCGATCTCTCTCTTTTCGGTGTCCAAGTAACCGGGTAGCCGAATTACCTCCATCCGGTCACGCAGGGGGCCCGGTATGTCCTGTAGGGTATTTGCGGTCGCTATGAAGAGGACGTCTGATAGGTCGTACTCTAGCTCCAGATAGTGGTCGGTAAATGATTTGTTCTGTGTTGGGTCAAGAACTTCTAGAAGAGCGGAACCTGGATCTCCGTGGAAGTCACGAGCCATTTTGTCTATTTCGTCCAGCAAGAATACCGGGTTGCGAGTTCCACTTCGTCTCATTCCTTGGATAATTCTTCCGGGTAGGGCCCCAACGTAGGTGCGTCGGTGTCCTCTGATTTCAGCCTCATCTCGGACGCCGCCTAGACTGACGCTGACAAATTCTCGGTCTAATGCTTGGGCGATACTGCTCCCCAGTGATGTTTTTCCGACCCCAGGCGGTCCCACGAGGCACAGTATTGGGCCGCGCATCTCACGTACTAGCGAAAGAACAGCGACATGTTCCAGAATCCGATCCTTCACTTCACCCAGTCCAAAGTGTCCCGAGTCGAGAGTAGCTGAGGCGTGCGTCACGCTCAGGTTGTCTTCTGAACGCTGGGTCCAAGGAAGCGAAATCATCCAGTCCAGGTGGGTACGAATCACAGCTGCTTCGGGTGCAATCGGGTTCAGTTTTCTCAAGCGAGTGAGCTCTTTCTCTGCTCGTATAAGCACGTGCTTAGGAAGACCCGCTTCCTCGATCTGTTCTGCGATTTCCTCCAACTCTTCACGCTCTGAATCTTGGTCGTTTGATGTTGCACCCTTCGGAGATAGGTCGAAAGGATTCCACTCGCCTCCCATATGGAGCTGGATTTGCCGGTCGAGTTTTCTCTCGATACGTAAAATCTCGATCTCGCGGACAAGCATTTCTCGGAGTGCCGAGAGCTGGTCCTGTACTAGAACTCCTTCAAGAATCTCTTGCTTCTCTATGGCCGGAACGATCAGGTGACCTGCCACGAGATGTGCGAAGTGCACGCGGTCAGTGATGGTAGATAGCGTGTTAGTGAGTTCGTGGGGGATCCGTTCATGAAGGTGCACATAGTCATCGCAGAGTTTTCGTACCGTTTCACTTAGTTCATTTAACTCCGTACTTATATCAGAATCACCAATGGATTCGGTGTTTTCTATCTCACTACTGATTAGGAGCTCTACGTTTGCCCTGAGTGCTGCTGTCGTGGTCGTTAGTCGTTTGATCCTAGCTCTCCCCAGTCCCTCGAGTACCACTCGAGATGTGCTGTCCGGGAGTTGATTGACCTGGATGATCCTGGCGATCGTCCCAACCCTGAAGAGTTCGTTACCGCCCGGATCGTCGACGCTAGGGTCTTTTTGAGTAACGAGGAGAACAAGCCCTCCGTTGTCTTGAGCCTCACGCAGGGCGGTCATCGACCTTTGTCTCCCGATTAGGATCGGGAGCACGATGTATGGAAAGAAGACGAGGTCTCTTAGTGCGACCACCGGAAGCCGAGCAGGGACTTCTACATATTCTTCGGCCCGAGTCAGCGTGGGCATACACGTTTGGTCGGCGGACACCGGATAATGGTCGCGGAGCCCTAAGTTTCAACTGTGGACGGCGTATCGTACGTCGTGCAACTGGGACGCAAAAGGGAAGAGGGCGATGTGCCTCTTCGGGTTTTGTTACTACTCGGACCGGTAGCTCCTGCCCTTAGGCCTCTAGAGCCTGGTCTCCCTGATGTAGGACAAGGAGGGGTTGTGCTCCGGATTCGACACACTCTCTAGTAATTACTACTTCGCTCACATCATTGCGTGACGGTAGCTCGAACATGATATCGCGCATGACTGATTCGATGATGGAGCGAAGGCCACGGGCTCCCGTACTGCGCTCTAGTGTTTTTCGAGCAATAGAAAGAATGGCTTCCGAGTCGAAGATCAGTCGTGTGTCTTCCAACTCGAACATCTTTTCGTACTGCTTCACGAGGGCGTTCCTTGGCTCTTGGAGGATACGAACGAGGGCAGCTTCATCTAGTTCATTCAGGTGCACGTTTACTGGCAGGCGTCCCACGAGTTCTGGAATGATTCCATACTTCTGCAGATCTCCCGGTTCAACAAACTCCATTAGGCCAAGACTTTCACTCGGGCCAGGATGATTTTTTACTTCGTCATCGGTGAACCCGATCGCTTTGCTTCCCACTCGTGCCTCAATGATCTCTTCCATACCATCGAATGCCCCTCCGCATATGAAGAGTATGTTCTTGGTGTCGATCTGGATGTATTCCTGCTGTGGGTGTTTCCTTCCACCCTGGGGAGGCACGCTGGCGACCGTTCCCTCTAAGATCTTTAAAAGAGCTTGCTGAACACCCTCTCCAGAGACGTCTCGTGTGATCGATGGATTTTCTGATTTCCGAGCGATCTTATCCATTTCGTCAATATAAACTATCCCCCGCTCACATTCCGCTACGTTGAAATTGGAAGCCTGGAGGAGACGGACAAGGATGTTCTCTACGTCCTCGCCGACATAGCCCGCTTCCGTCAGTGTCGTTGCATCCGCGATGGTAAAGGGGACATGCAGTGTTCGAGCTAGGGTTTGAGCCAGCAGGGTTTTTCCGACGCCTGTGGGCCCTATAAGAAGGATGTTCGCCTTGTCGATCTCTACATCGTCAATCACACCTTGGTTGTTGACCCGTCGGTAGTGGTTATAGACTGAGACTGCGAGGGCCCTTTTCGCCTCCTCCTGACCGATGACGTACTCGTCGAGGATGTTTTTTATCTCTTCGGGCGTCGGGCAGGGAACGGTTTGACCTGGCGTCTCGCGGACCTCTTCTTCCGCGAGGATCTCGTTACAGAGAGAAATGCACTCGTTGCAGATGTATACACTGGGTCCAGAGATGAATTTCTTTACACTTTCTTTGGACTTTCCGCAGAAGCTGCAGCGGAGGCTTGTGTCTGTCATGGCCGATTTCCTTTTCCTTAACTAACCATCCGAGTCCGAATCGGTTGGTTTTCCTTCGACTTGCTGGACAGGACCCTCTAAGACGCGGTCGATCAGTCCATACTCGACAGCGGATTGCGGGCTCATAAAGCGATCACGATCTACATCTTCGGCAATCCGGTCCACTGATTGGCCGGAGTGCTTCGCGACAATTCCGTTTAGCTTCTCCCTGATGTGTAGTATCTCCTGCGCGGCGATCTCGATGTCAGATGCCGTTCCATGCGACCCACCAGACGGTTGGTGGATCATGATCCTAGAATTTGGTAGGGCGTTTCGTTTGCCTGGCTCTCCGGCTGCCAGGAGCACTGCGGCCATAGAGGCAGCCATACCGACGCAGAACGTCGACACTGGGGCACGTAGGTGCTGCATCGTGTCGTAAATGGCGAGGCCAGCGTAAACGCTTCCTCCCGGAGAGTTGATATACATGTATATGTCACGCTCCGGGTCTTCCGCATCTAGGAAAAGGAGCTGAGCTAGGATGATGTTAGCTACATTGTCGTCGATCCCCGTTCCAAGAAAGACGATTCGGTCCATAAGGAGTCGACTGAATATGTCGTAACTCCGTTCGCCTCGGCTGGTGCGTTCAATAACATAAGGAGGGTAAATGGCCATCAGATATTCGACCCCTCAGTGATTTCGGATTGCTCAAAAAGGAAGTCGAAAACCGCTTTCTCCGTCAACTCACGCTCTAGCGTTTCAATCCGCCCTGCCTTCTGGAGTTCCGCGTATACTTTTGCTGCGTCCGTTTTGTTCGCCTCTGCGATCTCCTCGACTCGGTCATCAATCTCCTCTTCAGAAGCCTCCAGTGAGTGGGCTTTTGCGATCTCCTCTATCAGAAGAATTCGCTTGACCGCGCGCTCCGCTTCGGGACGAATCTGGTCACGAAACTCTGTGAGCCTTTCTTCTGGGATTTGCGATGTGTCGCCCATTATGCCATCCGAATACCGGCGAACCATTGAGGTTGGAACGTCAAAAGGGTTGGCTTCGATTAACATGTCCATAAGTCGAGAACGTGCTGTTGAGTCAGCTTGCTGCCCGGCCTCCGCCTCCATGTCCTTGAGAACCTTTGATTTGAGTTCTTCTAGCGTTTCGAATTCGCCGACCTGTTTAGCAAGATCGTCATCTAGTGGCGGTAGGTCCATCTGCCGGCGCGCGGTTAATGCGATCCGTATACGTTCTGATTCTCCACGGCGTGACTCGTCCGGGAAGTCATCAGGAAAAGAGATATCAAAGTCTCCGGTCTCTCCGACTTGAAGGGTGCAAATGGATGCCTCGATGTCGGGAATCGCATCACCTGAACCGATCACCAGATCGTATTCACGACTTTCGTCGGAAGATTCGAGTTTTTCGTCCAGTCGAGTGATTGTCACGGATACAAGGTTTTTTTCAACCGGTTTCCCCTCTTCTAGGGGTTGCCATACGCCGTTTTGCTCTTGAATGCGAGCGAGGACCTCGTCTACCTGTTCTTTCTCGATCTTGACCACCGGACGCTCAACTACGAATCCACTCAGTCGTCCGACTTCGATCACCGGTTCTACATCGAAGGCAATTCTAAAGGTTAAATCTTCTTCCGGTTTGTACTGGAGGTCCTCGAGTTCACCCTCGCTAATGGGACGGAGCTCTTTGGAAGCGAGTGCCTGCTTGTACGCGGAACCAATGAGCTTGTCTAATGCCTCTTGGCGCAGCGTTCCGCCGAAACGGTTTTCAATCACCTTCGTGGGTACGCGCCCTTTCCTAAAACCTTTCAGGCGAGCCCTTGAGGCTAGTTGTTTAGCTGCACTGCGTTCTTCCTCTTGAACGATCGACGCTGGAATTGTCACGTTCATGACTCTACGCCATGAATCCTGCTCATCAAGAGAAATTTTCAGGTGGGAAGCGTCCAAGTTCATACCGTCACCTGGTCGGGGTGCCTGAGGGGAAGGGGAATGCGAAAGGGGGGACTCGAACCCCCACGGCATCAAGCCACGGGATCCTAAATCCCGCGCGTCTACCAATTCCGCCACTTTCGCGCAGGTTTAAAGATAAACCCTACTGCCGATATGATGAACCAGACGCATGAAAGTGAGTCGCTCTCCATCGACGACCGCTTTCGCGTCTATCCATGTACTTAAGAGTATGGAGGTGTCCATATGGGCCCAGGCGTGGCTTAGGGCATTCGGACGTTAACGACCCTTTCGACTCCGGTACGGTCGCGAAAATGCAGTGAGACGATGTCACCGGCCTCTACACCATCTAACGCATCTCGCAGGTCTTGAGGGGCACCAATGTCCGTGTCATTCACCTGGAACAGCTGTTGTCCAACGAAAGCCCCCACGTTTCTTCTTTCAGCAGCGCTTCCACGGGTTACTTCGGTCAGCAGCACTCCGTTGATCTCTTCGAAGCCTGCTTCACGGGCTAGCTTTGGATCGAGTAACTCCACTTGGATGCCCAGGCGCTCCTCAGCTAGGATTGGGCTTTCGTTTGTTGCACTGGCGAAGTTGTTAAGTGGCGCTTCGCCGAGTCGGATATCGATCGACGTTTCGCGACCATCTCGGAATATAGTCAATTCGACCTGGTCACCTGGTCGACGTTCTGCGATTTCCGCCTGAAGTTCGGATACATAACCTATTGGTTGCCCATCCAGGGCTCGGATGACGTCTTCAGCTTCGAGAGCGCCTGCTGATGGTCCTGTCTCGTCCACGGATTGCACCAGGACGCCTGATACTGAAGGTAGCCCGTACGCTTCGGCATCTTCAGCCGCGACATCTTGGATCTGGACACCAATACGGGGTCGTTTCACATACCCATACTCGACTAGGTCTTCCATAATGCGGCGTGCGAGATTGATCGGGATCGCGAACCCGTAACCTTGGTAAACGCCTGTGGTAGAAGCGATTGCCGAGTTGATGCCAACGACTTGGCCTTGAAGATTTACCATTGGGCCGCCTGAGTTGCCCGGGTTTATTACTGCGTCTGTCTGAATGAAATCTTCAATTGCGTAGCCCGAGATGCTCGGATCTTCTGCGAATCGGGGGTCCCGAAAAATGTCATTCCTAAGGAGACGCAGGCCTCGGCCACGGGCGCTTATGATTCCGGCGGTAACAGTGAAGTCGAGCTGGGTCGATGCACCGAAGCCGGGATTACCGATAGCTAGAATCCATTCTCCCACGTTGATGACATCGGAGTTTCCAAAGGACATCGTGGGGAGTTCCTCATCCACTTCGACTTTGATCACCGCGACATCGGTGAAGGGGTCTGCCCCGACGACTTCGGCTTGGAAATATCGCCGATCAGGAAAATAGACGCGGAGGTCGTTTGCACCTTCGACCACGTGATTGTTGGTCAGAATATACCCATCGGGTGAGACTATGAAGCCACTCCCTCCGGCGATAGCGTTCCTTGGTTGAGGCTCCTCCGTTTCTCCGTCGAAGAAGCGACGAAATTGCTCCGGTACTTGTTGGTTTCGGTTCTGTACCGTGCGACGTGTCTCGATCCGCACTACGGCGGGGGTAACTGCGTCCGCTAGGTTGGTAAACGCTTGACTCAGATCCAGAGCGGGCTGCACGGAAGCTGCCGTTACCTGCTCTCCTTCGATGAGGAGCGGCATCGCGTGTGACGTGCTCGTCCATCCTAGGCCTACGGCGAGAAGCAACCCGCCTGCGAATACTGCTCCCGTAAATGCGATCACCCGACTCTTTGTTCCTAACGGATCGTGCATCGATCTTAATCTCCAAACTCTGTTTGACTCAGTGTGGCCTTGCGCCGCTCCATCTCCTCTAAATGAGTGAGAAGGCGGATCACTGACGACTGCCCTCTGTTACACAAAAACATCTTACTGAGGTCCTGTTCGGAGGCCGATGAATTTTCCCGTGAACTCCCGACCTCTGAACCAGGCTAATTAATCCTCGTCGACGATCTCGTAGTCTGCCTCGACTACGTCATTGTCGTGGCTTGAGGCCTCCCCCGCTTCTTCCTCACCACTGACTTCAGCCTCTTGTTCGTCATACTCGTCGTCACCTTCAGCGCTTCCCTCGTCAGCCTGTGCCTGATACATCTCCTGGCCAGCCGCACTGAACGCTTGCATCAGCTCATCGTGTGCGGCGTTTATTGCCTCAAGATCGTCGTCAGTCTTGAGTGCTTCCTTAGCCGCATCCATTGCTGTCGTGAGTCGGCTTTTGGAGTCCTCGGAAACTTTTTCGCCCCATTCGGAACTGTCTTTCTCGACTTGGTAGACCAGTGAGTCCAGCTGATTACGAGATTCTACCTTTTGCCGGCGTTCCTCATCCTCTGAAGCGTGTTCTTCGGCGTCCTGAACCATTTTGTCGATTTCGGCATCAGAGAGTCCGCTCGATGCCTCGATGCGTATCTTCTGTTCTTTGCCGGTCGCTTTGTCTTGAGCCGATACATGTAGGATGCCATTCGCATCGATGTCGAAGGCTACTTCGACCTGAGGCATTCCTCGGGGTGCCGGCGGAATCCCAGTGAGCTGGAACTTGCCGATGGTCTTGTTGTCCAACGCCATCTTACGCTCACCCTGTAGGACGTGGATCTCGACTGTGGTTTGGTTGTCTTCGGCGGTCGAGAAGGTTTCAGCCTTCTTGGTTGGGATGGTCGTATTTCGCTCTATTAGAGACGTCATCACTCCACCGAGGGTCTCGATCCCGAGCGAGAGTGGTGTGACG
Source organism: Gemmatimonadales bacterium UBA2960 (assembly GCA_002348465.1). Lineage (GTDB taxonomy): Bacteria > Gemmatimonadota > Gemmatimonadetes > Longimicrobiales > Gaopeijiaceae > UBA2589. Next base: position 56,946 of record DEBI01000089.1, read on the forward strand.
TCTAGTAGGAGAACATCGGTGACATCCCCTGCGAGCACCCCACCTTGGATTGCAGCTCCGACGGCTACAACTTCGTCTGGATTGACTCCCTTATGAGGCTCTTTCCCGAAGAACTCGTTCACAATCTCTTGGATCTTCGGCATACGGGTAGAGCCACCTACGAGGATCACTTCGTCGATGTCATCTTTGGATAGTCCAGCGTCCGTAAGGGCCTTTTCCATCGGTGGTATCGTGCGTTGGTTAAGCCCATCCACCAGCTGTTCAAATTTTGCTCGCGTCAGGCTGTAGTTTAGGTGCTTAGGACCTTCCTGAGTGGCGGTTATGAAAGGCAGGTTGATGTCGGAACTCATTGTGGTCGAGAGCTCCATCTTAGCCTTCTCCGCTGCCTCTTTGAGTCTTTGGAGTGCCATCGAGTCCTTCGAGAGATCGACTCCTTGGTCTTTTTTGAACTCGTCGACTAACCAGTTAATTACACACAGATCGTAGTCATCTCCGCCGAGGTGGGTGTCACCGTTTGTTGATTTGACTTCGAAGACCCCGTCACCCAGTTCAAGAATGGAGATGTCATAGGTTCCTCCACCAAGGTCGAAGACTGCGATCTTCTCTTCAGATTTTTTCTCGAGTCCATATGCAAGTGCTGCGGCAGTGGGCTCGTTTATAATTCGAAGTACTTCGAGGCCAGCGATTTTCCCAGCGTCTTTAGTCGCCTGACGTTGTGCGTCGTTGAAGTATGCCGGGACAGTGATTACGGCCTGATCAACCTTTGCGCCTAGATAGTCTTCGGCGGTTTGGCGCATCTTTTGGAGAATCATCGCACTGATCTCCGGCGGCGAGAATTCCTTTTCTGCATTGGGAAGCTTTGCGGTCACACGACCGGCTTTGCCTGAGCCTACATCATACGGAACCAATTTCTCTTCTGCATTTACTTCGTCATGCTTGCGCCCCATGAATCGCTTGATCGAGAAGACTGTATTCTCAGGGTTTGTAATAGCCTGGCGACGTGCTACCTGACCGACTAACCGCTCACCTTCCTTAGTGAAGGCAACTACAGACGGCGTTGTACGACCCCCTTCGGAGTTTGGGATGACTACAGGCTCTCCGCCTTCCATGACCGCGACCACCGAGTTCGTGGTTCCTAAGTCGATTCCGATCACTTTGCCCATTGTTTCCTCATATCTAGCGTTCTTGTGGTCTAGTTGTTTTGTTCGCGGAACTAGCAGGTGCAATCACCGTGCCTGAATAAGCGAGGGATTCTCGGCCTAAATGGCGGGATCGTCTGCGAGTGCCTGCCATAATGGCGGCATGTGGCGGATTCTAGAGTGGGTTGTAGCTTCGAGATGGTTAAATCCCATTGTTCTAGGCCGTCCTCGTGTTCCCACTCCGTGATCACAATCCAACTGAGATCTTCCCGTTCTTTACGGTGTTGATCATGGTGTTGACCGCAGGTACATGGCTTCTCGTCCAGGGTTTGGGCTTATCAGACAACGCTTTGTACGAGTCAATTTGCACACTGGGTGTTGTCCCCGCAGATATAACCGGGCTTAACGCTGTGAAGGGAGCCAACGTATGCGAGTCGTCGAACATCGGAATGGCTTCCGTTCTTTCGTCAATGTTTTTGCACGTTAGCTGGGGACATCTCCTCGGAAACCTTTGGTTCCTCTGGGTATTTGGGAACAACATCGAAGACTCTATGGGCCACCTCAGCTTCGTGGCCTTCTATTTGATCACAGGTATGGCAGCGGTCATGGCTCACATAGCTGTGAATCCGTCATCTGCGGTCCCTATGGTGGGGGCTTCCGGGGCGATCAGCGGGATCATGGGTGCGTACCTCGTGCTATACCCGAAGATTAGCATCGATACTTGGGTATTCTTTGTGGTGTTAAAGCTCCCTGCGTGGCTCATGCTGGGTTATTGGATTTCAATACAGCTCACAGGGGTTTTGGGCCCGGGTTCGGTCGACGGAGGTGTGGCATACGGGGCTCATCTCGGTGGATTTGTAGCTGGGCTTCTGCTGGTGCCTTTTTTCCGAAATAAGAAGCTAGTTAGGGCGAAGAAGCGGGGAATTGTTTTGCCTCGTGCCGAAATCGACAACAGAGGCTGGTGGTGACCTAATGCTTAATGCGGAGCTAATGGCGCAAGTACAAGTAGTAGCCCCCGAGGTGCTCAATACGCCTATTTTGGAGAGATTACGGTCCTTGGTCGGAATTGGCGTGTTAATTGGGATTGCTTGGGCACTGAGTACCGATCGACGACGTATCTCTTGGTCACTTGTCGGATGGGGGTTGGTTCTTCAATTCGGATTCGCGGTGTTCATTCTCAAGACTCCGGTAGGTGCGGATATCTTCGATGCCGCTGGAGCGATTGTGGTCGGACTCCTTGGATTTACACTTCGGGGGGCAGAGTTCGTATTTGGAAACTTGGTTTATGAGACCGTACCGGTAGGAACAATGGGGGAGGGCGGATTCTCCGCGGCCCCGGTCAAAGTGGCGCGAACGGGCGCTGTTTTCGCATTTAGCGTTCTCCCGACGATCATTTTCTTTTCGTCTCTGATGGCGGTCACCTACCACCTTGGGTTAATGCAACGAGTAGTGCGCGCATCTGCCTGGGTTATGCAGCGCACTATGAAGACCTCTGGAGCTGAGTCGTTGTCAGCAGCCGGCAATGTCTTCGTTGGTCAAACGGAGGCCCCTCTGCTGGTCCGTCCATTTGTCGAAAAAATGACCGAGTCAGAGCTGATGGCGCTGATGACTGGAGGTTTTGCTACAGTCGCCGGTGGGGTTTTAGCAGCGTACGTGGGTATGCTTGTGGCGTACTTTCCAGATGTTGCTGGCCACATGCTTGCAGCGTCTGTCATGTCTGCTCCCGCTGCTCTTGTAGTTGCGAAGATCATGCTGCCGGAGACAGGCGAACCCGAGACTGCTCAGTCACTCGACGTTGTTGTTGAGAAACCTGATGTGAACGTGATTGATGCCGCAGCAAGGGGTGCAGGTGAGGGTTTGACCCTAGCCCTGAATGTAGGTGCAATGCTCTTGGCTTTTGTCGCACTGATCTACATGAGTAACGGGATCTTGGGTTGGATCGGGGCGCTAGTCGGTTTCGACGGTCTGACCCTCGAACTGATTCTCGGTTGGATTCTGGCCCCACTCGCGTGGGTCATGGGTGTGCCGTGGGCCGACGCTCCGTTCATCGGATCTCTGATGGGGATCAAGACGGTACTAAACGAGTTCGTTGCCTACCTTCAACTCGCGGGCGCTATGGGGGAAACCACGATTGGCATGCCAGGTGGACTCGCTCCGCGGTCTGTGATCATTGCGACCTATGCTTTGTCGGGCTTCGCCAATTTCGGCTCGATTGCGATGCAGATCGCGGGAATAGGTGGAATCGCACCTAGTCGGCGCCAGGATCTTTCGCGCCTTGGTTTGAGGGCGATGATTGGGGGGTCAATAGCAGCGTTCATGACTGCTACGGTGGCGGGGATGATTCTCTGAGCGAGGAATCACTCGATCGTGCGGTAGGGCTTCTACGTGAGGTTGTAGAGGAAATTCCTCGCTACGCGATTGTTTTGGGCTCGGGACTCCATGGAGTGGCAGGGGGGGGGGCTGACCAGGTGGAGGTTCCTTTCCAGGCTGTTCCTGGATTACCAGAAGCTACGGTCTGCGGTCACCATGGGAGAATCTTGTTCGGATCCTTGTCAGACGTGTCGGTAATTTTTGTCGATGGACGCTTGCACGCCTACGAAGGGCACAAGGTTCAAGAGATCGTAAAGCCAATGCGTCTGTTAGCCAGACTCGGTGTCGAGACGGTTATTCTCACAAATGCTGCTGGTGCGGTCGACCCGAGTCTTGAGGTGGGCGATATCGTTCTCCTCGAGGATCAAATCAATTTTACGTTCCGCAGCGCCCTTGAGGGCCCGTTCCGGAAAGGCGAGAACCGATTCCTAGATATGAGCCTTCCCTTCGACCAGGAGATTCAAAAGGTGGTGTGCTGTGCCGCTCGAAGAATTGGTGTCCCCCTGCGTAGCGGCACTTATGCGGGCATGCTGGGCCCATCTTTTGAAAC
>DEBI01000089.1:61419-63388 GCA_002348465.1 Gemmatimonadales bacterium UBA2960
TAGGATTGCGGGTGGGAGCCCTCTCTCTGGTCACGAATAAAGCAACGGGACTGTCTCCATCAGCATTGTCGCATGAGGATGCTCTTGCGGTGGGAACTGATACCGCTAACGGGATGCTCAGGCTTTTGTCGGAAGTTGTGAGCGATCTTTCGGATCTCACTGCGGTGACGCCAAGAGATTAATTGGCCCGCGTCCCTTGCCTAATCTTGGTGCACTGGAGATGGAATCTTGTACAAACAGAATTGCCCGATTTACGGCAGTGGCCATGTCTAATCCCGCTGCAAGGCTTGCGGTAACCGCCGCTGATAGGGTACATCCGGTGCCGTGCGTATGAAGTGTATCAATGCGAGGGTGGCGCCACAAAAGCTCTTCAGTGCCGTCCCACAGGACGTCTACGGCATCACCGTCAAGATGACCACCCTTCACCAGTGCTGCATCAGCCCCGGCATCGACAAGCCAACGGGCTGCCCTCTTCATTTCGGAAACCGTCCTTACGTCGTCTCCAGTGAGAATCTCAGCTTCCTGTAGGTTTGGTGTAACCAAGGTAGCGAGCGGCACCAGGCAGTTTAACAGCGTGATGGTTGCGTTGTGCTCAAGCAGTCGGCGTCCGTTTGTCGCGACCATAACGGGGTCCATCACGTATGGGTTAAGTTTGTGAGCGGATATTTTTGATGCCACGATTTCGGCGACCTCTGCAGTCGCCAACATCCCGGTTTTAATTGCCGCAGGGCGGAGATCTGAGGCGACAGCATCGATCTGGGCACTAACACTTGAGAGTGGAATAGGGTGTATTGCGGTCACGCCTATAGTATTCTGAGCCGTTATCGCTGTGATAGCGCTCGTACCGAACACACCGAATTGATGAAATGTCTTCAGATCCGCTTGGATGCCGGCGCCACCACCCGAATCGCTTCCGGCGATCGTCAGAGCGACTGGTGCAGGGTAGTCCAACCGGTGATTGGTCTCTCGATATTCAGTGTAGTCCATTCTGAAAGGTCGCAGCTAGTGTGTTGTTGAGCCAACGCAGGGCTTCGCTTCTGAAGAGACTTACCATAAGGCGACAGCGGGAACGGGAGGGTCTTGTACTCGTAGAGGGGGTCAGGGCATTGTCTGAGGCTCTGCAAGCTGGTGCTAATGTCCGCTTTGCTTTGATCTCCGGGCGTCTAAGATCGACTGATCTTGGACGGAATCTTGAGGCGAGGTTACTTGCCGGCGGATTCGATGTAACGGTGATCAATGATGAAGAACTAACAAGAATATCGTCGACTGAGTCGTCTCAGGGAGTCCTGGCCGTGTGCGAGCAGAGCCAAGCGACTCTAGAACAGGTAATTTCCGCCACTTGTCCGGTCTTGGTTCTCGACGCCGTGCAGGATCCCGGGAACGTTGGAACACTGATTAGGTCGGCAGTTGCGTTCGGCTTCAATGGAATCATTGCACTCGACGGCACAGCAGATCCTTGGGGATCCAAGGTCGTCCGAGCCTCAGCCGGAACTGCTTTTCGGGCTTCGATCGCACTCGCTTCCGTAGCGGACGCAGCGCAGGCCCTAACAGAAGCGGACCGAACCGTTGTGGTTGCGGCATCTGAGGGGAAGAATGCGTTGAAGAGAGCTGACGATATAGTGCTTGTTGTAGGGAACGAGGGGGCTGGTGTGAGGGAAGGTGTGCGACAGCTGGGTAATGCGACAATTTGTGTCCCAGTGGAAGGGCCAGTGGAGTCGCTCAATGTCGGAATCGCTGGATCGATCCTGATGCATCAAATAACCCGGGAACGTAAAGGGTCGGATTAATGGAATGGATTGCCCCAATTCTGGCTGGAATATTTGGGCTGCTTACCGGTTCATTCCTTAACGTCTGTTCACTACGTTGGCCCATCGACGAGTCAGTGCTAAGGCCAAGATCACGTTGTCAAAGCTGTAAAAGTCCGATTTCTTGGCTCGACATCATTCCGGTCTTCAGTTGGTTTTTGCTT
>DEBI01000010.1:0-4263 GCA_002348465.1 Gemmatimonadales bacterium UBA2960
TGCGCTTCAGCGTACGCAGCCATTTGGTCTCTTGGGATTCGCTTCTGCCAAATCCGACCTCGCGCTTCGTCAAGCACTGATTGTGGATCGCCGGATAGGACGACTTGTCCCTTGTCTATGATGGCCATTTCGTTGCAGAGCTCTTGGACATCCTCCACGATGTGAGTAGACAGGATCACAACTATGTCTTGGCCGAGTTCGGCCAGGAGGTTCTGGAAGCGATGGCGCTCTGTCGGATCTAGGCCTGCGGTGGGCTCATCGACTATGAGCAGCTTTGGATTTCCCGCGAGTGCAATTGCGATACCTAGCCTCTGCTTCATACCCCCCGAGAAACCACCCACAGCCTTGCTGCGTGAATCCCACAGATTGGTCTTTAACAGCAAGGATTCGACTACCTCTTTACGCTCGGTCCGATTAGTTATGCCTTTGAGGGTTGTGAAGTGTTTTAGGGTGACCTCGGCTGAGAGATTTGGGTACAGCCCGAATTCTTGAGGTAGGTAGCCGAGAATTTTCCGCACTTCTTCGGGTTGATCCAAGACGTTGGTTGCACCGAAACGGATGGTTCCGGAGTCTGGGATTTGAAGGGTGGCGATCGAACGCATCAAGGTTGACTTGCCGGCCCCGTTCGGGCCCAAGAGCCCGAACATCCCGGGACCGATGTTAAGAGATACGTCGACGAGAGCCCTCACGTCGCCAGGGTATGTCTTATACAGACTATCTATCTCAAGATGCATTGGATTCAACTATGACAGGCGTGAGTGTTTAATCGTCGCGAAAGTGGTACCGGTAGGAGGGTGACGCTAGTTGTGATCTAATCCAGAGTATCAGCCGGGGTCTATACAAGTGCGTGACGCGAAGTGGGCGCAATAAATCGCGTTTGGAGTCGAAGGTGCTTGCTACACGTTTCAAGAGACACCCATGTTCGGTTCATGAAATCATTCTGGCAGGATCTCAAAAACCTATTCTGGCGACTGGCCCTACCGGCTTTCGTAATTCTCATAGTCGGGTTGAGTAGTTCGTGTAGTCCTAGTCACCAGGGTACCTTCTTCGAGAATGTGGTCATCGTTGATGGGAGCGGGGACCCTTCCTATTCGGGTTCGGTCCGTGTGGTTGAAGACCGAATAGAGAGTGTGGGCGACCTTTCGCCTCAGGAAGGCGACCTAGTCATAGATGGAAATGGCTGGGTGTTAGCGCCGGGGTTCATCGATACACATAGCCATCACGATCGCGGGCTTCTAGCCAGCATGCGTCCTGCCATAGCAGCGGTCAGTCAGGGAATCACGACTGTAGTCGTAGGACAGGATGGTGGTTCGAGATATCCGGTTGAGTCCCTGTTCAGGGAAATGGAATCGGGTCCTCCGGCCATAAATGTGGCGTCTTACACTGGGCACGGAACTCTCCGTCGCCGAGTGATGGGCGAAGATCTGATGCGTCCTGCGACGTTGGACGAGATAGGTGAGATGGCTGCTCTGCTCCGAGCTGATATGGAAGCAGGTTCTCTTGGGCTGAGTACAGGTCTCGAATATGCGGATAGCTTCCACAGTTCCACTGAGGAGGTCCTCGCCTTGGCGCGCGTCGCAGAAGAATACGGTGGTCGATACATCAGCCATATCCGAAGTGAGGATCGTCACTTCTGGTCGGCGCTATCTGAGATCATCGAAGTGGGCGAGAAAGTCGGGATTCCAGTCCAGGTAGGTCATATGAAGCTCGCTATGACAAGCCTCTGGGGGCGGACACAAGAATTGATCGACACACTTGAAGCAGCGCGGGGCCGGGGAGTGGAGATCACCGCTGACGTATATCCCTACACCTACTGGCAGTCGACGATGACCGTGCTCGTGCCCGACGGAAACTTCACGCGGGAAGAGGTGGGTTTTGCACTACGCGAGATAGCGACTCCTGATGGAATCATCTTTGGTCGCTTTTCGCCGGAGCCATCATACGAGGGCAGCACTCTAGAGGAGATTGCTGACGAGCGGGGTGAGGACCCCGTTACAACATATTTGTCGCTTCTTGAGATGGTGCATGGAACTGACGCACCCAAAGATGCCGCAGAGTCAATTGTTGCGAGGAGTATGACGGAAGAAGATGTCGCCGCGATGTATCAGTGGCCCCATACGAACGTTAGTAGTGATGGAGCGCTAGCAGGGGCGCATCCCCGCGGATACGGGGCGTTCACGCGAGTGCTTCGCTCACTAGTCAGGGAACGCAAAGATCTTTCGTTGGAGCAAGCAGTGCATCGCATGACAGGGCTCTCTGCGAAACACATGGGGTTTGAGGACCGAGGAGTCATACGGGAAGGAGCCATCGCGGATCTCGTCCTCTTTGACCCAGAGAACGTAAGTGATCGAGCCGACTTTGATTCGCCTCAGCTTACGTCGATAGGGGTCCACGGTGTGTGGGTAGCGGGGATCCGAGTATGGAACCCAGAAAGCCAGATCGAGGCTGCTTATCCTGGCAGAGTAATTCGCCGTGGTGATCAAGCGGGATGGCGCGCGAGCGTGACCGATATAGACGAAGTGTTCGCTGAATACGATGTCCCTGATGCACCGGGTTGCGCGCTCGGAATCGTGGAAGAGGGAGAGTTATCGTACGGGAGGGGATATGGCGCCGCCAATCTAGAACACGGTATCGGTGTAGGCCCGCATACTGTCTTTCGCACAGCCTCAGTGGGAAAGCAGTTTACTGCAGCGGCGATAGCAATTCTTGCGAGGGAGGGAACAATCTCGCTCGATGACCCGGTACGGAAGTGGATTCCGGAACTGCCGCGGTACCCGGTCGAACCCACGATTCGTCAGGTTGTCCATCACACTAGTGGGATACGTGATTACCTGACTCTGATGTCACTGCGCGGTCTCAGGGAAGACGATTACTACACTCCGGATGAGGTAAGGGCTGCGATTGCTAGACAGAGAGAGTTGAATTTCACACCGGGCTCCGACTACCTGTACTCTAACTCGGGATACTTCCTCTTAGGGGAGATTATTCTAGAAGCCACCGGTATGACCCTAAGAGAGTACGCTCATGATCGCATCTTTCGACCTTTGGAGATGGCCAACTCTCATTTTCATGACGATCACACGCGTATCGTCGAAAATCGAGCGACGGGTTATGCCCCTGCAGGTGACGGCTACCGGGTCTCTGTGACGACCTTGGACATGGTAGGGGACGGAGGTGTCTTCACCTCGGTAGAAGATCTAGCGCTTTGGGTCGATGCCTTGAACAAAGACCGAGTCGCGCCGGGCCTCAATGCTGTGCTGGAATCTACTGTGCCGCTCACAGACGGGACCGCTAACCCGTATTCGTTTGGCCAGGGAATCGGTGAATACAGGGGAGTGCGAACGGTAAGTCACGGCGGCTCTTTTGTCGGATATCGAGCCCAGATTACCCGCTTCCCATCAGAGGATGTGGCGATCGTTGTGCTGTGTAACCGCGCTGATGCGTCACCGGGGGCACTGGCATCACAAGTCGCAGACGTCGTGTTAGCGGAGGTGCTTGAGCCAAGGGTCGGAGAGGGTGAGGAAGCTAGGCCAAGCGGGTCAGCTTCAACGTCTAGACCTATGGTGGTGGAAGAGCCCGAAAGCTTTGTCGGAAGCTATTATAGCCCTGAACTGGATGTGGAGTATCAGCTTTTGATTGTAGGCGGAGTATTGCGACTCAGGGCTGGGCAAGGAATCGATGCAGAGATCTATCAAGTTGGCGAAGATCGACTCTCGTCTGGTCGCCTCGAATTGCGGTTCACTAATGCGACCGAGGAGCGCGACGGATTTTATGTAGACGCCGGCCGGGTTCGAAATCTTTTTTTCGACCGGGTTCGGAATTGATCCGTGGCTGTTATTAGTTGTCTGCAGCCCTGCTGCATCTGGGCTATCTCTAACTACACAGTTCATGTCACTGACACGCAGGTTAGGGTGTCATTTCTTAATGGAGTCTGAATATGTCTTTGGGCACAGTGGGCAAATTTGTTTACACGCTTCCGTTTTGGTACTTCGGTGTGAGGCATTTCACTGATCTTACGGGCGCGGTTCCAGGATGGCTGCCATTCCCAGAGGTCTGGGCCTATGGCACTGGCCTCTGTTTTTTGGCTGGAGCTGTCGGGGTGCTAACCGGAAAGCATGCTGCGTTGGCCTATAAGCTTTTAGGGGCCCTGCTCATTGCCATCTACCTCACAGTGCATGTGCCCGGAAGCATGGGATGGATTGGTCCAATTCCAGTACTCACTGTGGGTCTAGCCGGAGCATCTCTTGCGTTTTCCGAAAACGC
>DEBI01000010.1:4645-7860 GCA_002348465.1 Gemmatimonadales bacterium UBA2960
AGGACGTGCCGTCAAAATAGGCTGCATCTCAGCCACTCTCAGCTTAGTTACGTGCGGAGGGGAGGCGTTTGGTCCTGTTGATCCAGGTAACGATCCGAACTTTACCATCGTGGCCCATTCTGACGACGGCTTTGGGCCGACGAACAGAAAGGTCGAGGTGTTCAGTATTCCAATCTACGCGTACCCAGACGTTGAGGATGTAAAACTGCTTCATGCGGCGAACATCATGGCCCAGTACCTGGATAACGATGAAGATGGTATGGTCGACAATCCAGAAGTTTTGGATGCGCTGACGTCTGAGAATGCCGCGTTGTACATGTGGAAGCGGGAGAGCCAGCAAGGATCGCTTGAGGCACAAGATCTGGGTGCCGACGAGTCCTTGCCTCAGTGGCATGAGAGTGGACAGTCTGGTCGCTTTGATGCAGCCCTCGAAGAAGTCTGGCACGTCATCACTCATTCGGGTTTTGCGAGGGCGTATCCTGAGGTATTCGGGGAGGAGATCGGGACATCTCTAGCGAACGCCATGGATATAGCTCGAGGTGGTCGCTTTCTGTCCGTTCCGGACGTGTACCCAGAGGCCGCATGGTACTCGTATGATGATCAGACTTGCGATTACAGCTGTATGGCTACCGAGTACATCTATTGGGCAATGACCTCAATTCTCGGAGGGCAACGAAATCGTGCCGGTGAGATACAGCACGAGTGGAAGCTGAACTCTAGGGCAAAGGTCCAAGAAACGGATGTGGCTATCTATGGGTTGCTCACAGATCCAGTCTATTCATTTCCAGATGTGCTCCCAGATGGCACATATCGTCGATAGCGGGGCTGGTTAGGTGAGAGCACACTTAGCGCTTCTTCTCGTCGGGCATCCGACTTAGGTTCCGAATGTGAAGGACCAAGAGCGGCCATAACCGGTGCCCCGGTTTCGCTTGCCGGGTGCACTCGTATTTTGGTCGCAACGGACTCGCATTATGGAGGCAGCAGATGTCTATACTGATGGATCGACTCTCGCTCTATCTAAGTTGTGCCGCACTGCTGTTGGCGAGCGCGCTAGCTCTGCCCACGGTTGTCTCTTCTCAGGAAGGCGGGGAACGGAATGAGGTAACCTTCAGCAGAGACATAATGCCTATCCTTCAGCGGAGCTGTATCAATTGTCATCGCTCCAATGGAGTGGCCCCAATGTCCCTCGAGCGGTATGAAGATGCGAGGCGATATGCTCGGCGCATTGCAAGCCGGACCGAGATCCGAGACCGAATGGGTGCGATGCCGCCGTGGTATGCCGAGAAGGATATAGGCATTCAGCATTACAAGAATGATCCATCGCTGACAGACGCGGAGATAGCGATGATCGCTCAGTGGGTTGAAGAAGGTGCTCCAGAGGGTGACGTCGCCGACCTTCCACCGGCGCTTGAGTTTGACGACTCAGGTGCCTGGACGCTCGGGGAGCCTGACGTCGTGGTGACTACGGAAGAGTTTCTGGTGAGGGCAGAAGAGCCTGATTGGTGGGGCGACATATCTCCTGTACTGATCCCGATTGAAGAAGATCGGTATGTGAAGTCAGTGGAGATCCGCGAGATCAATGATGTGCCCTCTGAAGGAAGTGGGCGTGAGACCGTTGGTGGCCGCTTTGTGATACACCACATGGTGTGGGGCACGCGGAATGAAGAGGGGCGAGGTGTGCGGCAGACCTGGCCAGTCCATGAAGTAGGGAGGAATGGAGACCTCTTCGATCAAGAAGCTGGCCGCCTCCTGACGAAGGGCTCTTACATCGTCTCAGAATCAACCCACCTCCACTCTAATGGTCGGGATACGCGAGCAAGACTCCAGTTCGGCTTCACGTTCCACCCCAAGGGCTACGAACCGAAGTATCGGGAATCGCTTTTAGGACTTGGGAACGGCTCGGATATTGATATACGTGCGGGAGAGAAGGATCAGGAACTGCATGCGTATACGGTACTGCAATCTCCGACCAAGATTGTGTCGTTCGAGCCCCACCTGCACGCTCCTGGAGATCGCATGTGTCTAGAGGCGATATGGGGCTTCAACGTGGAGACGCTCTCTTGCGTAGGCTACGACCACAACTGGGTTCGGACGTACGCATTTGAAGACGATCATCAGCCGCTCCTCCCGGCGGGGACAGTCCTGCATATCACGGGTTACATGAACAATACCGAGGAGAACTTTAATATCCCGGATACCCGGAACTGGCAGGGCTCCGGAAATCGCTCGGTGGCTAACATGTTCATCGACCTAGGCATGAGATTGTCGATGACTCAAGAACAATTCGAGGAGGAGATGGCCTTGCGGCGTGAGCGCTTAGACCTCGGACCGAACGACCACGTCATCGGATGCCCACTATGCCTCGTTATCCCCGAGGGTGGTCGATGACCGGAGTTTCTCATGTCACTCCTGGGTTTATGGCGGTCGCAACGCTGTTTTGTTTAGCGCTTACCGACCCCATGGATGGAGAGGCGCAGCTCTCGTATCAGTCCGGCCAAAACGTCTCGCCAGCTTATGAAGGATGGATTCAGAACGAGGACGGGTCAAAGACGATGGTCTTCGGCTATATGAATCGAAACTGGTCAGAAGAGCTCGATGTGCCGATCGGGAAGGATAATTTCCTTAGCCCGGGACCGGAGGATCAAGGGCAGCCGACCCACTTCAGGCCGCGTCGTAATCGATTCGTGTTCAAGGTTAGGGTGCCAGCGGATTTCGATGAAGAGCTTGTGTGGACGCTTACGACCGACGGCAAGACAGAACATGCGTATGGAACGCTTGGTATCGATCAAGCACTAGACGATATCGTAATAGCTTCAGAAACGGGCGCTCTGGGAGTCGGGTCGAGCACTGCCGAGGTCAGAGCCAACAGAGCGCCATCGATTACGATTGAAAGTGGGAGCCAGTACAGTGTTCGGGTTGGCCAACCCCTAGAGTTGGTCGTCAGAATGGATGATGACGGTCTTTCGGAAGCGTATGAGGGTTGGATAAGCCGACGGGAACGCGCGGCAGCGGCTGCTGCTGCAAGGGAGGGGCCACCTAGGCTTAGTCGGGGTCAACTGAGGCCACCAATCCGGATTACCGTTCAGAAAGCGGTCTGGCATCATGTTGCGTGGTTTATGTATAGAAGCGAGGGTGGCGGGACCCCTTCGTTTGATCCTCCGCAGGTGAAAACTTGGGAAGATACGAGAACAGGTGCCAATTCTCCTTGGGCGCCT
>DEBI01000140.1 GCA_002348465.1 Gemmatimonadales bacterium UBA2960
GGGCCGCGGTCTGACGTGAATGCGATGTGGGTTCCGTCCGGAGACCATGTGGGTTGGAGATCAGCAAATTTGTCGTTCGTGAGCTGCGTTACATCACCGGTGTCTACTTCATAGAGGTAGAGGTCTGAGATGCCACCCACGGAACCAGAGAAGGCGATGTGAAGTCCGTCCGGGGACCACGCCGGGTTCGTCACCGCCCCGATGCCTTCGAAGGATAAGCGGTCCTCGACCTGGCCGTTCTCTGATCGGACGATGACTAACTCGTTGTCGCCGTTCGCGACGACGACGTAGGCGAAGAACTGCCCGTCGGGTGACCACGTTCCCGACGAGTCGATGTACCGGAGAGCATCAATGTGAGGGTCAGAGTTAGCGCTTGAGAGCTTCCGAATGATTCGGCCTGTCTCGGTCTCTGCTAGATAGAGATCTACAGAGAAGAGGTCTTTCTCTGAAAGGAACGCAACGTACTGTCCATCCGGACTTAGGGCAGGGGAGATATTGACCTTACCAGAGCCCGTGCACGGGCACAGGATGGGCTTCCCCGATTCTGCGGGCCTATCCCTCTGCTCCATGAACGGAACGTATTGGGCTTCGGAGCTCTCTTGCCAGCGGGCTGATAGCGTATCGGTCGGCATTGCAAGGACAGCCTGGATGGCGCCTTCAAAGCCCACCCTCAAAGCTCTGCGGTAGATCTGAACTACTGCCTCGTCTCCGTAGGTTCCACCTATGTAGGCCCATAGAGCTTGTCCAAATCGATAAGGAAAGAAGCGAGACTCTTTGGTCATCTGCTCAATAGTGGGCAGTTCATCGCGATCGATGGCGTCCCGAATCCACATCGCAGTGAGAGGGTCATCACGTCCGACTGACATGTATTCCGCCATGCCCTCTACCAGCCAGAGCGGCAGCCGTGACATGCCTTGGAGGCCACCACCCTGGCGCGACTGCGCAATGTTGTATTGAAACGCGTGAACGAGTTCGTGACCGAGCACGTGATCCGTGTCCCAGTATGAACCAGTCATAGGCATGATGACCCGATTCTTTAGTGATTCGGTCACCCCTCCAACACCATCACCGATGAAGCCAGAAAGGGTGTTTGTCTGTTGGAAGTCGGGATGGTCAGCGTAGAGGACGATTGGTTTGGGAGCTTCGAAGTCGTGCTGGAAGGTCCTTGCGAACCGCTCGTACCAACGCTCACCCATTCGCATTGCGTCGAATACGGCCTCCTCCTCCTCGGGGTAGAAGTGCCAGTCGAAGTGGTCTGTCGAGATGGTGTTGAAGTCAAAGGTGTCGAATTGGACCTTGTTGCGACCAAAAGTTTGGCCGTCAGCGTCGGTGGGCAGTACCGACAGCAAAGCGCTACCGACCAAAGCTAGACCAAGCCAGCGGTTGTGACGCGGCGCTCTCGCAGACCTATTCATAACAACCTCCTCCATGGTTGGTGCCCCCACCGGATGTATCCTATGAGACGCATGTACCTTTACTTCCTGCGCAAGTTGACCGGATCGATGCACGGACCCGACATTGTGTGGGTGTTCCACCCCATTGCGCCATGCTTGCTGAGGCGAATATGACCCGTAATTCTCACACACGCTTTTCTTACCCCCTAGTGTGGGGTGTCCGTTCCGATAAGTGGGCACCGATTGTCGCTTTGGTCATCGCAGTCGTCATAGGGGGATGCAACAATGGCGCTCGGACACAGACTTCGCTCCAGGTCAGCATAGTTGAAATGGACTCACCGGCGGGGCCAGGCAGCGGAGAGTCAAGGCTCACACATGGTTCGAATGGACCGATTCTTTCGTGGCTTGAGCGTAGTGTCGAGGGTGGGCATGAACTGCGCTTCTCTCAGGTGAGTGAGGGGGTCTGGGCTGAGGCTAGGACAGTCGCCCAAAGCGAGCGCTTCTTCGTCAATTGGGCCGACTTTCCCTCGGTATCAGAGGCGCCGGATGGGTCGATGTATGCGCACTGGCTAGAAAGGGGGGAGAATGGCGGCTACGACTATGGGGTTCGAATCGCTCGTTCCACCGATGGAGGCACTAGTTGGGGAGACCCTTGGACCCCTCACGAAGACGATTCGCCGACCGAACACGGGTTCGTATCAACGGTCAGCTATGAAGATCGGATAGGTTTCACGTGGCTCGACGGCCGCGCCTATGTGGCAGGAGAAGACGGTACCCCTCCAACACGAGAAATGTCGATCCGTTATAGAGAAATAGGTCCTGGTAATACGCCTGGTCCAGAGATGCTCATTGACGGTCGGGTTTGCGATTGTTGCCAAACGTCAGCGGCGATGACGTCCGATGGGCCTGTGGTTGTGTATAGAAATCGTACATCGGATGAGATCCGGGATATTTACATTGCCAGACTGGTCGATGGAGAATGGACAGAGGGGAGGCCCGTCTCGGATGACGGTTGGGAGATCGCTGGCTGTCCTGTGAATGGCCCTGTTGTCGTTGCGGACGGTTCCATGGTTGCAGTCGCTTGGTTCTCGGCGCCGGACGACGTTGCCCGCGTAAAGGTCGCATTTTCAGACGATGGGGGTGCCACGTTTGGTGTGCCGAAGGTGGTCGACGATGGTCTTCCCATGGGCCGAGTGGGTCTTGTACTGACGAGTGACGGTGGCGCAATCGTGAGTTGGCTAGAGGGAGGAGGTGGCCAGGGAGCGGAGGTTCGGATCCGCCACGTCGCGAGTGACGGGTCCAGTAGCGTTAGCGCACCAGTTACTTCTTCGTCTGCTGAGCGGGCTAGTGGCTTCCCGCAGCTAGTAAAAACTCTGGATGGCTCGCTGGTAATATCCTGGACCGACGCAGGAGCCGAGGAGGCCCGTGTACGTGTCGCAAGGGTAGAGACGTCATACTGAATGAGTATCAACACTAGTGTGCGAAGGCGAGTGATGGGCCTAGCCTTGGCCGGAATAGCAACCGCCTCGGGTTGCGGTTCGGTCGAGAACGCTGGCCTTCCGCAAATCGATGAACTGGCCCGACCCTATGCTGCTGCTACTCTGAGTGGTGAGGTCGTTTCATTGGAGTCACTGCGAGGTCAGGTTGTTCTCCTGAACTTGTGGGCGACATGGTGTGGGCCATGTCGGACGGAGACGCCGTACCTTCAGTCTCTCTATGAGGAGTATGGCGAAGACGGCTTTGAGATAGTCGGCATTTCAATGGATACGAGGGCCGCGGCTGATGACGTGGCAATGTTCGTGGATGATTACTCAGTCACCTACACGATTCTGCACGACCCCACCATGGAAGGGATGGAGCTTTACCAGGTCCTCGGGCTTCCAGCTACGTTCTTGATCGACAGAGAAGGTGTACTTCGCTGGATGCGTTACGGACCTATCTCAGAGGGTGACCCTGAGTTTCTTCGTGCGCTTGGAGACGCAATCTCGTGACTGGGCCTGCCCCGGACGCGTCTGACCCGGAACAGATAGAGACGCCGGTAGGCTACGTCGACTTATTACGAACTCGAGCGAATGCTGAAAAGGTAGTGAGTTATTGTAGGGCCCACGGACTAGCGTGGCGGCCACACATCAAAACCCACAAATCACTCGCGATAGCAAGGATCCAGCTTGAGTCGGGCGCTCGTGGTTTGACAGTCGCAACAATGAGGGAAGCCGAGGTCATGTCGACCCTCACCGAGGATATTCTGCTTGCTTATCCTCCAGTCGGCAGTAGTAAGCTAGATCGCTTAATGAGGTTGCCCGAACATGTCGATATCAAGGTAGGGCTAGACTCGGTTGAGGTTATGCTGGATTTAGCGGCCTCGGCCGCGGCTTCCGGGCGTGAGGTTGGGGTGCTCATTGAACAGGACATGGGCATGGGTAGGGTAGGACTCCCCTCCAGTGATGCGGTGGTTGAGCTAGCGCTCCGAGTCTCTGAGACCGTAGGGGTCCGATTCCGAGGCGTCATGTTCTATCCCGG
>DEBI01000116.1 GCA_002348465.1 Gemmatimonadales bacterium UBA2960
GAGACAGTTTCATGAGAAGGTCCATCCCGTTTGCCCTCATCCCCGCGGTCGCCGCCTGCGGTCCGGCCGAGGTTGTAGTAACAATGGAGATCGACGTTCCGAACCCCGATGCCGAAGGCACAATGCAGCTTGCCCTCTCAGATATCGAGGTGCAGCTGATTCCTTTCGACCGTGACGTCGTCTTTGATTCGATGGCGACTGCGTATGGGACACCGGAACCAGAGGTGCCGCAGGACCTCATCGAACAACGTGCCGAAGTCCAAGCAGCTCAGGCGGAATGGGACGCTGCGACTCGCCGTTGGGCGACGATTCGCGATACTCTGCAGAAACTGAGTGGCGTGCTTGAGACGCTGAATCGTGGGTCAGGTGACTACGTCGTCTTGTTCCGCGAGTTCAACGACTGGGACAGTCAGCTCGGCGCTGCTGAGCGCGCGCAAGAACGCACGTTTGCCGCATTCGACGCGCTACAGCAGGGTACAATCCGTGCGTCGGATTCAGTACGAGTTTTACAAGACAACTGGGCGGACGACGCATTTGCAGGTGTTGGAGCCGTCTTCGCTGAGAAACAGAGCGTGCTTGGATTGGACTGGGTCATGGACACAACGGATGCGAGTGGCGTAGCCCGGGGTGGCCTAATGGTGAAACCAGGACAGTACTGGATCTACGCTCGCTACGAGCAAGCCTATACGGAACTGTACTGGAATCTTCCAATCACAGTGGAAGGAGGAGAGCCTCTGACCGTTTCGCTCACGCGCTCTAACGCGCAGGAGCGCATCAAGCTCTAGCTCGCAGCCGGATTTGGATCCAGCAACCTTCAAGCCATATAAACCGCCCGGGCGCACACTGCGTCCGGGCGGCTTTCTTTTAGGCATCCGCGCAGTATCCTTCCCAAATTGACAAGCGCCCCCAAAACCATCCGGGGTCCTCATTCTGGACATCAGATTATCTGCTTTACACATGACCTCGAGGCCTAGTCCCACATTCGAGATCGACGAGCACTCGATCGGCTGGATCATATTCGACGATCCAGAACGTTCTGTTAATGTGCTCTCCGAATCGGTGATGCGGCGCCTCGCACAAGCCACCAATGAAGCCTTGCGCGCGTGCCAAGAAGCACGTGTGCGAGCAGTTGTCATTCGAGGCAAAGAGGACTCGTTCATTGCTGGCGCAGACATCAACCTGATCGGTTCCATCGAAGACCCTGAGATTGCTAAGGAATCCATCGAACTCGGGCAGGAGATCTTCTCCGGTATTTCGAGTCTACCCGTCCCCACCATAGCTGCGATTCATGGAGCCTGTGTGGGAGGAGGGGTGGAGCTGTCACTAGCTTGTGATCATCGGGTGCTATCCAACTCCGATCGCACCACAATGAGCCTGCCAGAAGTCCAGCTTGGCATTCTCCCGGCCTGGGGAGGAACAACACGACTTACCCGCCTTATAGGGCTGAGGGCTGCACTCGATATGCTTCTCTCAGGTAGAAAGGTCTCACCCGCAGAAGCAAAGGCCATCGGATTGGCATCAGCGGTAATCCCAGCAGCGATCTTCCACACTTCAGTACAGGAATTCGCACAAACTATCCTCAGTAAAAAGAGACGACCCCGTGCCACGAAACGTCCTGGCCTTGGAAAGCTCCTCGATGCTACGCCTCTTGGAAGAAGCATTGTCCTGAGAATGGCGAGAGATAAGGTCACCAAGCGTCTCGGAGGACAATACCCGGCGCCTTTAGCGATTTTAGACGTCTTGACCACGACTATGGGAAAATCTGTCGCGGAAGGGCTCTCAGCTGAAGCAAGTCGCGCCGCCACCCTTTTGGTAAGCCCGGTCTGCAAAAACCTTGTACACGTATTCCATCTGCGTCAGATGTCCAAGAAGGGTACGGGCCTACCGGCAGATTCAGCAGCAGAGCCGAGGGCTGTCTCGAAGATCGGTGTTCTCGGCGCTGGGGTCATGGGAGGCGGGATTGCACAACTTGCAGCATCCCGAGGGCTAGTGACCTGGATGAAAGACATCGAACACGCAGCGGTCACAAGAGGACTCCAACACGCTCGAAGCCTGATAAGAAGAAAAGTGGCTAGGCACCGAATGACCACTGCAGAGGCACGCCAGGCGATGGACCGTATCTCAGGGGGCGTTGCCTATCACGGTCTTTCAGGTTCCGACATCGTCGTCGAAGCTATCGTCGAAAAAATTGAGCTAAAGAAAGCGGCCATCTCCGAGCTAGAGGAATACCTGTCCGATGAATGCGTAATCGCAACAAACACCTCATCTCTATCTGTCAAAGAGATCGCGACTGCACTCCAGCAGCCACAGCGGTTTTGTGGCATGCATTTTTTCAACCCAGTACACCGCATGCCCCTTGTTGAGGTCATCCGCGCTCCCGAAACATCGGACGCTGCAATTGCCACGACCTACCAGCTCGCTCTCAATCTCGGCAAGGTTCCAGTCGTAGTCAGTGACGGCCCCGGATTCCTAGTTAACCGAATCCTAGGACCGTACATGAACGAAGCAGGATTCCTACTGTCCGACGGTGCGTCAATCAAGATGATTGATAGCTCAGCAAAGCGCTTCGGCATGCCTATGGGACCACTTCGCCTCTTAGACGAAGTTGGGATTGATGTCTCAACCCACGCAGGGTCATCGCTCTATCAAGCTCTCGGCGAACGCCTTAAACCAGCTCCCGCCCTAGTAGACCTAGGGAATGCGGGGAGACTAGGGAAAAAAGGAGGAAGGGGATTTTACCTCTACGACAAAGGCCGAGAACGACAAATCGACGATACGATCTATGTCGAGCTTCCGTCCGTGCCAGAACCTGATAGCACCCGTCCAGGTTCTATCTCCGGAGAGAAAGGACAAGGCCAAATACTAAGCCGACTCGTCCTTCCAATGATCAATGAGGCGGCTCGAGCCCTCGAGGAGGGGATCGTGATTTCAGCAGCTGACGTCGATCTTGCTATGATCATGGGCACCGGATTCCCTCCTTTTAGAGGAGGCCTGCTGCGCTTTGCCGACACGATGCATCCGCGAGGGATCGTGGACAGACTCGAAACGTTAGCAGAGAAGCACGGAGCCCGATTCGAGCCAGCTCCCGCGCTCACCCGACTCGCCTCAGAAGACCTCACTTTTTATAGTGCCTTCCCGCCAAGTGGCTCTTAACACGGGCCCAATGAAACACCGATGGTCATTACCAATCATCTAAAGATCGTGGGAGTGGTTCCCGCGTCAGGAGCGTCCCAACGCATGGGCCGCGACAAAGCAGTATTGGAACTCGAAGGGCGAACCTTCGTGCAGCGGGCGGTAGACGCTCTGCGATGCGGAGGCTGCGACGACATCATTGTGGTTGTCCCCGAAGTTCCTAGGATCATTAGGGCGGCCGCACTCAATACCGACGCCCGCGTTTTGACGAACCCAGATCCTGGTGAGGGGCCCATAACCTCTATGCGTGTCGCAATTGGGCATTTGGATGATTCCGCAGACGCTATCGCCTGGCTTCCTGTCGACTTCCCGCTCGTCTGTGGAGAGATGGTCCGACGACTCTGCGACCTCGCCAGAAGGACTCTCGCACCTCTAACTCTTCCGGTCCACGAGTATTTCATCGAGGATGTGAGGCATGAGAAAAGAGGACACCCCGCTATCTTCTCGCGTGCACTCTTCTCTGAGTTGCTTGATCCTGCTCTGAAAGGAGGAGCTAGAACAGTCGTGCATCGCCACCTAGAACATGCCGCAATCGAGGTGTTCCGTGACCCTCGAGTTGCCACCGACATAGACACGCCCTCCGCCTATGAGGCGGTACAAGCGGGCCGTACACCATACGAAGACCAGCCACCTCAGACTAAAGACTAAGGTGGAAAGATACCCTTGAGCACCTCGGACGCAGCTTCGCCGAATACATTGGGCCCTTTCGAGGTCTCACAATTAATGCTTACTGCTACAGCCAATGGTGGTAGCGCTGCATCAGGTACTCTCGTCGGAGTATCCGACCACAACTTGATCGGTGGACGTATCGCTCTCGTATCTAACCCTGAGGATGAGCTGACACGAAAGGGGGCTCTCGGGCCGACCCAACTTAATGAAGCGGGGTTCGCAGAGCTCATGGCGGCAATCGATGACAGGCGTGCGAAGGACGGAATCCGAACACTCGAAGTGAACAACGAGAAATTCGAATTTTATGTTGAAATCCGTCGTCCTATCCGTGAACTCGTAGTGGTCGGTGCCGGACACGTGGCGCAGCCTATGGCACACATAGGAGCCTTGCTCGGCTACCAAGTCACCGTCCTCGACGACCGACCAGATTTCGCTACTCGTGAGCGCTTCCCAGATGCCAAACGTCTGGTGCGCGCCGACTTCGCGGACCCATTTGCAGAAGTAACACTCCACGAGCGGTCGTTCCTCATACTCGTCACACGTGGGCACAAGTACGACTATGAATGCCTGATACGTGCCCTGAGGACGAACCCACGTCCTGCCTACATCGGAATGATCGGAAGTCGCAGAAGGGTACGCGCAACGTATCTCCAGCTTCTCGAGGAGGGTATCAATCGAGAACTTCTCGCGAGTATCCATGCCCCAGTCGGTCTCGATATAGGAGCTGAAACCCCCGAGGAAATTGCAGTCTCCGTTGCAGCAGAATTGGTCATGCTGGACCGCGGAGGTAGTGGGTCCTCACTTAGGGATCTAGAACAAGTTACAAGTCGCTTCTTCAGGGATCCGAATCTCAGTCAGGGCGAAAACGAGGGTGGGCGGCGCGAAGGACAATCCAACGAAGCGGACACATGACCTACGAAGACGACAAAACACTGGCCGAAGCGCTCAAGACAGCTCGAGAAGCAGGCAGAGCATGTGCACTAGCCACGATTGTAGGTACGCGAGGATCAACACCGAGAAAAGTAGGAGCCCGAATGTTAGTTGATCCAACAGAAGGCCTGACAGGAACAATAGGCGGCGGATGTGGAGAAGCGGAAGTGATTGAATCAGCGTATCGCGTCCTCAAGACGGGATTCGCTGAACGAGTTCGTGTCGACCTGACTGAAGACTTCACGACATGGAGTCCCGCCGTGTGCGGTGGGGTCATGGACGTGTTCGTAGAACCCGTGGAGATGCAGACAGGTGACCAAGAACAACTATCTGAAGAGTCTCGGACGCGAGCCCCAGACCGGTGAAGGCCAACCCACGGGTTGCAATCCACTACAAGCGCCCTCCGAACCGTGTCCGTATCTACGACCAAAGGATCATTCACGAAGAAAAAGATGTAATCGTGACCTTATCTCAGCCGATCGAATCTGAAGTCACTATGCGGCACGATGGTAACATTATGCTTGAACAGGGTTCGCTCGCACTTTGGTTCACCTTCCCAGACGTATGGCATGATATCGGTCGCTTTCACAGAGCGGATCGGACGTTCACGGGGCTGTACGCCAACATTCTAACGCCCCCGGTAATTGACGGCCCCATATGGCACACCACAGATCTGTTCCTAGACGTGTGGCAGACACCCGAGGGGGAGACTCTACTTCTAGATGAAAACGAGTTCGCGGATGCCAAAAAGATGGGACTGATAGACCTTGAGACAGCCAACCGAGCTTGGGAAGAAAGTCAAAAGATCCTGTCAGACGCCGCTCTTGGGGTCTGGCCACCGAACTGCGTCCGAGAATGGAGCCTAGAACGAGCTCTAACGATGTTGGGTAGCGACCTCTGAGCACAACCCGGAGAATCATCCGGACATCCTCTGCCTACATCACTCTCTCAGATGGATGAACCGAGTCTGAGTCTCTGAATCTCCACTTAAGGGCTGCCCAGCCCCTTCAGTCGCGCACGTTATTAGTTGGAGCCGTCCTCCGACGCCGTCATTTCGTTAATCACACTTGAGATGGTCTGGAAGTCGTTTTGGAACAACGTACGTGTTTCTCCATTCGCATTCACCATCACAGTCGGGGTGCCATTGACCTGCATGCGAGCACCTAGCTCCATGTTAGCGGTCACAACGTCAGCATATTTTTCACTATTGAGACATGCCTCGAACGCCGCTCCATCCATTCCGACCTCCTCTGCGTAATCCTCGAAGGCACTGGCCGGCATAGTTGCGGCCGCCCAACGGGATTGGTTCCGAAAGAGTGTCTCATGGTATTCCCAGTAACTGTCCTGCTCTCCGGAGCAGCGCGCAGCTCGTGCCGCTAAAAATGCATTCGGGTGAATCGAAATCAACGGAAAGTCGTAGTAGACGAACTTCACTTCCCCCGAGGCCACCAAGGTCCCCTCAAGTTGAGGCTTGACCGACAATGCAAAGGCACCGCAACCCGGGCACTGGTAGTCTCCGAACTCGACCACTGTGACTTGAGCTTCTGGGTCTCCCAGTGTCACGCCCTGCGCTAGTTCGACGAGAGCTCCATCATCAGCCAAATCAAGATCGACCGGCGCAGTCACAGCTGAGCTGAGCATGCTATTTCCAACATTGAATCCGACCACACCAATACCGATGACAGCAACGGCACCAAAGATGTAATAGAAACGCTTCATATCGGACTGGGTTTCGCGGGCAATCCGTCGGTCTTCGCCTCTAGACACGTTTTACTCCTTTGAGAGACTCGGCCGTCGGGCCGGTCTAGTGATCTCCAACCTTATCGAGTTGGAGCCTGCCTAATGAACTAGGCCCAACAAGATGTTCTTGCTTCAATGCAGGATCAAGGAACCCTGCATTGGCCGCTCCTGCCGGCAGGATACTCTACTGAAGAAGAAGATCCAAGACAGCCGATGTCGAGGATAGATCCTCCAACAAATAATCGGGCTCGTACCCTCCAAGTTCCTCTACCGAAAAAGATCCAGTGGCCACGGCCATCGTCTTTGTCCCTCCCACTTGCCCACACTGTACATCCCGCGGCGTGTCTCCCACCACAACCGCTTTATCACTTGTAACGGTATCACCCCAAAGGTCACGAGCTCTAGCGACCGCGATCGCTGGGAGTTCATCACGGTTCATGTGATCCGAACCGTAGCTCCCGAAAGTAAACCATTCCCAAAGTTCTCCTGAAGCGAGCTTGAGCCTAGCGCCCCCAACCACGTTTCCGGTCAGCAGTCCTAATCCGACATCATCATATTTGGAAAGCGCACTCAAAAGCTCTTTTACACCCGGCAATACTCTGACAGGATTTTGGGGAAGCCGAGTTTCCAGATAACCCAAGTAACGATTAAACAGCTCTTCGAGCCTGCCCTCAATTTCGTTCTCGGGCGTTCCGGTGCTCTTGAGGAGTTCGCGAACTATCTGAGGGTCGGTCTTTCCAGCGAAGCTCACATTCTCGAAATCACCAGCAGTACCGTAGACCTCTTGCATTGCATCTACAAAAGAACTCTTCGCGGGACCTCCTGAGACTAGGGTCCCGTCGATATCAAAGAGGATGATCCGATGCATTGTCTACGAGACGAAAGCCTGTTCGCAGATTAGTGAGAACCGCACACTCAATACTAGGTAGCCCCTAAGGGCGCAGCCGGGCACTCAGCACATTCCGCCGGCATTCCAAGGTTCCCACCCGAGATCACAACCGCAACTCTTCCACCCTCACACTTCACTCGACCGGAGAGGAGAGCCGCGGTGGTCGCGGCGCCACTAAACTCCACAACAAGTTTGTGCTTGTGCACTAGCATCGTCGCTGCATCACGAATCGATTCATCATCGACGGTTACCACATCATCCATAAGGTCGTTCGCATGTTCGAATGTGAGCTGTCCTGCAATGACCGGCTTGAGCCCATCGGCAATGGTCTCGACCTTAGGAAGCAGAATGGGTGACCCATTGTCGAGAGCCCGTCGCATCGATGCCGCGCCCTCGGGCTCTATCCCAATTACCCTGGCCGAAGGAAGTATTCGCTTCACGGCAGCTGCAACTCCGCTCGCGAGACCACCTCCACCAATTGGTGCGAGTACCATGTCGACGTCCTTCCAGGCACGAGCGACCTCAAGACCAACAGTCCCCTGGCCAGCGATGATATGACGGTGGTCAAATGGAGGGACGATAATGAGGCCCTCCTCCTCCGCGATAATTTCAGCACGTTTCATCCGCTCGACCGAGGTCGTGCCCTCGAACACTATTTCCGCACCGAGCCGCTCTGCTCCGTCACGCTTCACCTGTGGAGCATCAGTCGGCATCACCACCACGACCCGGACATCGCGCAACTTACCCGCAAGAGCTACCGCCTGCGCATGATTACCAGATGAATAGGTGATAATCCCGTTGGCGACCTGATCATCTGAAAGCTGCGACACGAAGTTGTACGCACCACGGATCTTGAATGATCCGGTTCTCTGGAGGTTCTCACACTTTAATCGAACCTGGGCGCCGACCTTCTCCGACAAAACGTCGGCAGGAATCAGCGGGGTAGGCACGATGATCCCATTGAGCCTCTTGGCCGCTGACTCAACCTCGGTCAACCCAACCAGACCCCTACCTTGTACCACGCCACTCACGATTCTTCTTCGCTAGACCCGCCAGCTTCCTCCTGCTCCGTATCTGGACTGGCTACGTCACCTCCTGCGGTCTCTTCGTCGATCTCTAATTCGTCATCGTTCTCTTCGTCCATAATCACCCGGGCCACATCCATAACCACGTCGCCCTCGTCGAGATTGACGAGCTTAACACCCTGAGTCGCACGACCTATCACCCGGATCTCTTCTACCCGCTGACGATTTACGACTCCATTTCGCGTAATAAACATCAGCTGCTCATCATCCGAGACGGCCCTGACCGCCACCACCTGGCCCGTTTTTTCGGATACCTTGAGGTTGATTACCCCGAAACCACCTCTCTTCTGCAAGCGATACTCGCTGATGGGTGTGCGCTTACCAAGCCCGTGCTCGGCCACCACCAGGACGGTAGAATCTCCCTTTGATACTACCATACCGACAACCTCATCCCCTTCGCGGAGCTTTAGCCCCCGGACACCTCCCGTCGCCCTTCCCATCGGTCGCGCATCAGCCTCATTGAAACGGATCGCCATTCCGTTGCGGCTAGCCAGTAGAATCTCGTCCTCTCCCGAAGTCACCCGGACTTCAATCAGCTCGTCACCTTCGTTTATGTTGATCGCGTTTAGGCCAACGGTTCGCACGTTTCCGTACGCGGACAAAGCAGTTTTCTTCACCACTCCTTTGCGAGTACCAAAGATCAAGTAGCTGTCTTCACTGAACTCTCGTACCGGAACGACGGCGGCAATCTTCTCGTCCGCCTCAAGGTTCAAGAGGTTTACAATCGGCTTACCGCGTGAAACTCTGCTGCCTTCGGGAATTTCCCACACCTTCTTCCAATAGCATTGCCCCCGGCGTGTGAAGATCATCAGATAGTCATGCGTGGATGCGACAAAAAGATGCTCAACGAAATCTTCTTCTTTCGTATCCATCCCCCGCAAGCCTCTGCCTCCACGTCGCTGCGCCCGATAGGTATCGACCGGCAACCGCTTCACGTAACCCTGATGTGACACCGTAACGACCATGTCTTGCTCGACTATCAGGTCCTCGACATTGAACGACCCTATCGCGTGAGTGATCTCAGATCGCCGCTCGTCACCATACCTTTTATCGACCTCAGCCAATTCATCCTTGAGGATGCCCAAGCGGACCTCCTCTGACTCTAGGATACGACGCAGTTCTGCTACAAGTTCGCGAACCTCTCGAAGCTCCTCTTCGAGCTTTTCAATTTCTAAGCCCGTAAGACGCGCAAGTCGCATGTCCAAAATAGCCTTGGCTTGACGCTCTGAGAGCTCGAACGATTCCTGAAGTTGTGAGGACGCAGTCTCCGCATCTTTCGAACCGCGAATGATCTTGATCACTTCATCAATGTTGTCGACGGCGGTTCTGAGACCTTCGAGAATGTGCTCTCGCTCGACTGCTCGCCTAAGGTCGTACTCACTTCTGCGTACAATGACCTCAAGCCGGTGATCGATGAAATGCTGCAGGGTCTCACGTAGAGACATCACCTTCGGAACCCCGTCCACTAGAGCTAGAAGGATCGTCCCAAAAGTCGACTGCATTTGCGTGTGGCGGTACAGACGGTTTAGTACAATCTGAGGAACCGCATCACGCTTAAGCTCAACAACAATGCGCATTCCTTCGCGGTCAGACTCATCTCGAAGGTCACGAATGTCGGGCAGCTTCTTGTCCCGGACGAGTTGGGCAATCTGCTCGATGAGTCGAGACTTGTTGACCATGAACGGGATCTCGGTGATAACGATCCGCTCACTGTTGGCATCGATCTGCTCAATACTCGCACGCGCACGCATGACGATGCGACCACGACCAGTACGGTAAGCGTCGCGAATACCCTCGCGCCCACAGATGAAACCACCGGTTGGGAAATCTGGTCCAGTGACTATACTCTCTAGCTCTTCTTGGCCAAGATCAGGATCATCAATCAACGCTGTCGTAGCCGCGACGATTTCACGCAGGTTATGGGGGGGGATGTTAGTAGCCATCCCCACTGCAATTCCTGACGAACCATTGATGAGAAGGTTCGGGACCCGAGCTGGAAGGACCGTAGGCTCCTGGTGACTCCCGTCGAAGTTATCAGCGTAGTCGACTGTCTCCTTCTCAATATCCGCAAGCAGTTCGGTCGCTAGCTGTTTGAGACGTGCTTCGGTGTATCGATATGCCGCGGCGGAATCGCCATCAACAGAACCGAAGTTGCCCTGTCCGTCGACAAGCGGATAGCGAAGGGAGAAATCCTGCACCATGCGCACCATCGAGTCGTAGACAGCAGAATCGCCATGTGGGTGGTATTTCCCTAACACCTCACCCACCACGGTAGCGCTCTTCTTGTAGGCTCGACCTGGATTCATGCCCGCCTGGCTCATCGCATACAAAATCCGGCGGTGCACGGGCTTCAGCCCATCACGCACATCGGGAAGGGCTCGCTGCACGATCACGCTCATCGAATAATCAATGAACGACTCTCTCATTTCGTCTTCTAAGAGGCGAGACAGAACAGTCTGCCCACCTCCTTCACCACCTCCGAACTCGAGCTCGTCACTCATACGCGCGTTCTTCCTGTCGGGCGCTCAAGCGAGCTGCTTGATAGTCTTTTTCCGGAACTCTGGAATCAGGCAAGCGCTCGCTCCTCAGTGGGCCATCCACGGCGAGCGAGGAGGCGTTATCGGGGTGTGTCTTAAAGGTATTCTTAAGACTCTAAAAAATAACCCTTTTTGAGCCTCTCACCAAGCGAACTTTGCACTTATCTCACCTAGGGCAAACCCTTGTATCACAATGGTTTTCCATGTCTACCTACCCCTCAGATCACGCGATCGCCAAGAAGTCCTTCCCCACGACCAAGCCTGCCTCGTCCAAAAGCCCCTCGATCCTAGCCCTAGCTCCGTATTGGCCCACCGCGGCAGCATGAAGTGGGCCGCGGATCCGGAGGGCATCTTTGACGCCTAAAACCGGCGCCCCATGAATCTCCTGACCTATTTTTCGGGGGTCGAGCTCAACAAACGCTACCACCCCAATTCCGGAATCCTGGGCAGCCCGCGCAAACGATTTCCCCACTGGGCCGGCTCCCCAGACGATTACGTCACGCTTGTCCTTAAGTGGGCCACGGCCAAGATAATGAACCCGGCACCTCAGAAACGCTTCGGGCTTGTAACGATGGTCTATCCGAGACAAGCGATCGGCACCTTCCCGCCACTGATGAAGCACGGCAGGGACATTCGCGAGCCGGTGCCCCGCAAGGTGCATTCGCAAAATCAGGTCGTAATCCTCTGGCCACCCGTGATCTTGGTATCCACCCACGGCCTCGACTACGTCTGTTCGAAGGAAAAACGTGGGGTGAGCCAGCGGACACTCGACCCAAACCGAACGTGCAACATCCTCGGGCGACCTCACGGAATTGAGCCAGTTCTCGTATCGACGCGCGCCTGCTCTGACAACCGAATTGGGGAAATACCGAACTCCGCTGCCACAACCAGCGACTGTGGGCTCGTCCTTGAGCAGGGCCCACTGAAGGGCAAAGCGTCTCCGGTCAGCGATGTCATCCGCATCCATTCGGGCAAGATACCGGGCGCGCGCTTGCGCCCTTGCTATCTCGAGCGCATCGACGATCCCTCGAGGCCTGCTTCGGAATAACCGAATTCTGTGATCATCCGAAGCCCAGCGCTCCAAGTAATCCCAAGTACCGTCTGTCGAGCCGTCATCCACAACAATCACCTCAAAGTCATCGAAGGTCTGAGTGACTAATGACCTCATGGCTTCATCCAAATGCTTGACGCCATTACGAACAGGCATGAGGACGCTGACGGCGGGAGAATCTCTGGTCATGGGAACACCGGTCCAAGATCTAACTGCTGATCACCTACCTGATGAAAATGTGATCGGACTTTCCGCATAAGCAGGATACCCCTGGGCTTGGGTATCAGTTCTTCGGCAAGCTGCTGCTAGCGGCCTCTCGCATCGCTTCGGCCAAGTAGCGACCGGTGAAACTTTCCGGTATGTCGGCGATGGCCTCCGGGCGCCCTGCTCCGACGATTCGACCCCCCTGAGTTCCTGCCCCGGGACCAAGATCGATAACCCAGTCTGCAACACGGATCACATCGAGGTTGTGTTCGATGACAAGCACGGTATTACCCGATTCAACTAAACGCCCCAGAACCTCCACCAGTTTGCGTACGTCTTCTCCGGAGAGCCCTGTGGTCGGCTCATCTAGGATGTAGAGTTTTCGCCCCTTCTTCCCTGACACTCTCGCTAACTCACGAGCTATTTTGAGCCTCTGGGATTCGCCACCAGACAAAGTCGTCGCCGGCTGTCCAAGACGGAGATACCCGAGCCCTACTTGCTGAAGCTGCCAAAGGCTCTTCCCGAGCCTGCGCTCCCTAATAAAGAACCGGATCGCCTCGTCGATGGTAAGTTCCAGAACTTCAGCGATCGTCTTTCCCCGAACCTTAACATCTAAGACTTCACGTTTATATCGTTGGCCTGAGCACGCCTCACAGGGCACATACACATCGGCCATAAAGATCATCTCGATCTCAACAGCTCCCGCACCTTTGCACTCTTCGCAACGACCACCGTCAACATTGAAACTGAAGTGGCCAGGCGTATAGCCCCTTTCTCGAGAAATCGGAGCAGCGGCAAACAACTTCCGCACCGCATCCCACGCCTTGATGTAAGTAACCGGGTTCGAGCGCGGAGTGCGGCCGATGGGCGCTTGATCGACCAGCACAACCTCATCGACATACTCAATACCTTCGAGAGCATCGTACTGTCCTACAACCTCACCTAAGTGCTCTTTAGCGCTCGTCTCACCACTGCCCAATTCTCTTTCTGCCGCTCGATAAAGAACGTCGTGAACCAGGGTCGACTTACCCGACCCAGATACACCCGTCACCAGTGTCATGGTACCGAGAGGGATCTCGACATCGACCGACTTAAGGTTGTGCTGCGTCGCTCCCTTGAGCCGTAGCGAGGGGCCATTAACTGGCCGGGGACCCTCCGCTCCAACTATAGGTGACCGACCGGAGATGTACCGTCCAGTCACCGTGTCCTGCGATTCCAGCTCTTTGGCCGTGCCCTCGAATACAACTTCGCCACCACGTTCGCCGGACGCCGGGCCGAGTTCTACAACATGGTCCGATGCCCAAATCGCTTGTGTGTCGTGCTCCACGACTACGACCGTGTTACCAGCACTCCTAAGCTTTTTCAGTAACTCGAGCAGAGCTCCGGTATCCCGAGGATGTAGTCCCACAGTCGGCTCATCTAGGACATAGAGCGTATCGACCAATGCGGACCCAAGTGAATTGGCCAAGTTGATGCGTTGAGCTTCCCCTCCTGAGAGAGTCCTCATCTGACGACTCAGTGACAGATAGCCCAAGCCCACATCAACAAGGAACCCGACCCTCGCATGCAGCTCGCGCGTTATCGTCTCCGCGATCTGAGCTTCCATCAAAGTTAGGTCTAGCTGTCTGAGCCATAGCGCGAGATCGTCTAGCGCTAGTTCCGACACCTCTGCGATCGTCCGTCCGGACACACGAACGTTTAGGGCCTCCCCGCGAATCCGTGCACCACCGCATTCGCGGCACGTCTTGGGCGCCTGATACTTCCTTAACCAGACCCGGATATACTGCTTGTACCGCTTTTTTTCACGCGATACGAGGAACGGTATAACCCCCTTGAATCCCTTCGCGCCGTATAAAACCTCCTCACGAAACTTCTTCGGCAGGTCTTCCCACGGCGAGTAGAGAGAGATACCACACCGCGTCCCAAATTCTTTCAGCTTTGTTCTTTCTCGCTTGTAACGCGGGGCAGACCACGGATCAACCGCATTATCGGCCAACGATCTGGTCGGCACCGGAATAATCAGGTCTGCGTCATAGTCGAGCGTCGCACCGAATCCGGTGCAGAGAGAGCACGTGCCATAAGGGTTGTTGAAGGAAAAGAGCTGTGGTGTGGGCTCAAGAAAGATCGCCTCAGGATGCTCTGGGCAACGAAAGTGCTCAGTAAATAGAAGACGGTCAGGAGCCCGGAGGGAAAATCCGGTCTTCCCTTCTCCTTGATTGCGGTCCGCTGACAATAAGACTATGGCCGTCCCTTCCCCTTCGACAAAACAGGTGCCGAGAGAATCGGCGAGGCGACCTATGTCGTCCGGATCTGTCTTTATCCGGTCTACCATGACCAAAAGCTCTTCAGCCTTTGTCAGATCTACTGTGAAATTGTCCGGGTGATCGGCATCCGGCCCGGATATGTCAACCTGGACTCCATCCACCAAGAGACGAACAAATCCAAGCTCTCGGAGATTAGACACGACGAGCTCATGCTTGATTTCCTCGCTCCTAGGAAGCGGGAACGCGACCTGAATGCGCACTCCCGGACCCAGTTCAAGTACTCTGTCTACCGCTGATGACACGGTATCCGGGTGAACGTGACGGTCACACACTGGACAGTGAGTACGCCCAACCCGCGCCCACAGCAGACGCATATAGTCATACACCTCAGTTGCAGTCCCCACCGTAGAGCGACTCGACTTCGTGGGGTTCTTCTGCTCGATCGACACTGCCGGTGATATTCCTTCTATAGAGTCTACTTCTGGCTTCTCCATGCGCTCAAGAAACTGTTTGGCATAGGTAGAAAGTGACTCTACGTATCGGCGCTGTCCTTCTGCGAATAGCGTGTCTAGAGCAAGAGAGCTCTTGCCCGAACCAGAAGGACCCGTAATCACCGTAAATGCGCGACGTGGGAGATCGAGATTGACCTCCTTCAGGTTATGCTGCCGGGCTCCCCGGATCCGGATCGGATCGTCCATGGTTGGATGATATAAGGAACGTCGCCATGGGCGAGACTGCGCGCCGCAAAATTCGCGGCTTGCTAGGTCCCTTCGATCGAGTCTCTTAAGGCTGCCATAGTGTCTAACGGCTCATCCATGGGGCTCGTCGCACCAGTATCTAAGGCGAGATCACGCATCATCTCAAAGAGCGTAAGGTCATGGTCCGCTACAGAATCCATGACCTCGTATCGTCGAGAAGTAGGGCTAAGCACACCGGCCACTCGCACAAGTGGGTCGTTCTCGAATCCCTTGAGCGGCTCCAATGCTGCCAAGGAGTAGCGCGTTGAAGAGTTCCAAAGAATCCACTCATTCAGACCCACGTCGTACGTGGCCTGAATCTGGGCTCGGACTTCAGCAGGGCCGTACACCGGAGACCCGAGACTGAAATCCTGAAGCCAAGGACGGGTCAGTCCCGCTCCCTCAACCGCACCTGAGCGGCGTAGCGCATCCCGCAAAGCGGCGTAGACAACCTCATAAGGGTATGCATTGGGGTCAGTATAACCGAAACTCCCCTCCCAGTAGTGGCTCGGGTACACCATAGGCAAGGCTACATCTACCACGTCTATAAAGCTCTCCCAAACCTGGCCAATACCGACATCTCGCCGAAAAGAAGTCGTTACCCCAAACACGTCAGCAGTCGACCTTACGGGGAGATCTGCGAGTTCCTGCTCTGCATGTCTCAGAAAACCCCTCACGGCATCTACCCGCCTCTCACTTTCACCCTCTGTAAAAACTGCCCGCGCCATGTCGGAAGCAGGGGCATCCGGGAATCTGATGTAGTCCCACTGGACCTCTGGAAAGCCCATCTCCGCAACCTCCCGAGCGAGGGCAATGTTGTACGACCAGAGGTCTTCATTAAAAAGGTTTTGCCATACGATGTTCTTGCTGTCCACCCAAACGCCCCCTGCAGTATCCTGAACCGCAGTCTCTGGCCGGGCAGCGGCGAGTAACGGGTCCTTCACGACTACAATACGAGCAATCGGATACACGCCCGCCGCTTCCAAGCGGTCCAACAGCCCCGGCAAATCACGGATCCGGATCTCTCCATCCGCCCCAATCTCCTTCGCCAGAGGAACATCGGTAGCGTGGCTAATGAAGCCGGTCGCATCCTTGATATCTATGACGAGTGCGTTGACTTCAGTCGTCTCCGCAATCTCAAGCATCGTTGTCATTCGACGCTCCGATCCCGCGGCCCATGCGTTCACATACAGACCCCGGATGTGATCCGGACGAGGGAAACGAGCGTCATCGAAGTCGTGCTCTGGCTTCATTCCGGGGGGAGGCATCTCATTGGAGCCCGTCAAACCAAACGGTGGCCTATACGGAATAAAAGGAGCTCCATCAGACTCTGATCCTCCTGGATCTTCCTCACCCCCTACGTCGCCCTCTAGCCCCTCCGCTCTCCCATCACTGGCCAATGTCCGAAAAGCGGGCCCCTCGACTTTCAGTGAATCCATTGCGGGGGTCTGATCGGTGTGAGTCCCTAGTGAATCCGCAATCTTCACCTCTGAAAGCGGCGACTTATCAGCACTATCTGAAACTCCGTGGCACGACACTACCAACAGCAACGGAGCAAACCACTTCAAATAACGATCGAAGAGAGATGGGGTCACTTACTCAGTACTCTCTCAATGAAGGATCAACCTCTGCACGCCAACCGAGGACACCCCCCTTGAGGTTCAACACCCGGTCGTATCCCATCTGCATGAGAATCGCGACCGCCCATGCGCTTCGGCCTCCACTACGACAGTAGACAACAACGTCTGCATCTGCCGAAACCTCTCCCGTACGCCCCTCAAACTCACCTGTAGGGATTCGAAGCTGGTCATAGTCGGGCAAGTCGGCGATCTCTGCCTCATGGTACTCACGAACATCTACAAGCGTGGGTATTTCCCCAGAATCGAGACGTTCCTTGAGTTCCAGCGGCGTGATCTCTTTAACTTCAAAATCGTTATTCATCTACTTAACTCTCAAAAGTGACTCAAGTAAGGTTGCAGACCGGATAGCCGCCCCGCGGTTGCTGTGAATATACTCGGCTGAAGCAGCTCCTGCGGCCTTCCTGCGAGCTTCGTCAGTCAACCAAGTGGTGATCACCTCCGTTAATTCTTCCACATTCTGCACTGACTCCGCACCTCCACAGTCAATAAGGTCTGCAGCCGCACGTGCCCTGTGGTGCTGAGAACCAAACAAGACTCCGCTTTCCGCAACGGCCGGCTCTAAAACGGAATGAAGACCCCGGCCGTGGAACCCACCACCAACGAAGGATACGGAAGCCAATCCGTACAGGTTAGCCAACACACCAACACGATCCACCACAATCGCATTAGGGCGAAGACTAACTTCAGATGCGTCACCCGTTAACGCATTTTCCAAGCTGCTGAGGGTCGTTGCCCACCAGCCGTCTTTTTCCAGGCGCTCAATCAGCTTCGCAACAGCCAACTCAGAGGGCTTATGAGGAGCAATGATCAAACGAAGATCTGTGACCGTCTCACGAGTGGAAACAAGGGCCGGAAGGAGAACATCTTCATCTGACACCCACGTAGAACCGGCGACCACGGTCGGTCGAGTATCGGCCTGCAAGAGCGCGTGCCACCGTTGCCAAAGGTCTCGTCCTAGGAACCGGTGCACCGCGGAATCGATACCAGGATCACCCGTGGTCCTCACCGCCCGCGGACTGACACCGAGAGACTGAAGCGCCAATGCATCTTCTTCGGAGTTAGCGCACGCGAGTGACAAAGCATTCCAAGAAGGCTTCATAAACATCTTAGCCAATGGACCCATCCGTCCGGACTCTCGGGTCACCACCGCGCCGATCATACCTACCGGGATCCCGCGCTGACCCGCCTCGCTCACCAAGGTGGGCC
Organism: Gemmatimonadales bacterium UBA2960; assembly: GCA_002348465.1. GTDB lineage: Bacteria > Gemmatimonadota > Gemmatimonadetes > Longimicrobiales > Gaopeijiaceae > UBA2589. The sequence goes on from DEBI01000116.1 coordinate 18,145, forward strand.
AGATCTCTGTTTTAGTGAAGATGACCGCATCGGGGGCCACTGCCTCCAAGGCGCATCCTAGGGGACCCCTCAAGTCCCAGGGCAGATAGGTAGCTACATCTGCATTTATACTCCGTGCGATTTCTTCGGCGGAGGGAGAAAAGAACGTATACACCACCTGAACATCCGGGCGAAGCGCTCGGAGTTCTCGGATGACCGCTCTCGCTTGGAAGCCCTCGCCTACGCTAGGTGCATGGACCCATATGACTGGTCGATCTGGATCCTTCAACGTCCGTCCCCAGAGTGACAAGAGATCATGGGCGCGACGGCGTCCAGAAAGACCTCTTGCAAGGTTTGAACTGCCGATTGAGAGGAGCGGAGATAACAGACGGACTACGCCCCACGCGAACCGATATAGAACGCTCAAGAAGTTCCGGTATTCAGTTTCGGAGAAGATGAATGCAAGGAGCATAGGGCGGCAGCGCTACGGCCGGTAGATTTAGTTATGAACTATCAGATCACTATCCGCTTCGGCGGGAGACAGCAGCGCTATCACACATTCAAGGTCTCAGCAGATGATGCGGTGGAAGCACTGCGACAAGCCGCTGATAACGTGCCAAAGGAAATCGCGACTGATGTCGACCTTGTCGAGCTACGTGTGGCAATCAGTCCGGACGAGCGCTCATACCTCGACGAGGCTAGCCGCGGTGCCTGATCCTTTGCCTAGGTGTAAGTCGTCACCAGAGATCGCGCTCTAATGAGCACCCATCTCAAGATCTATCGCCGTCAACGTCGAGGCCTCTTCGCAGTAGTAGCACTCGCATTGGTCGCTGGATGCACGGCGTGTTCTCCGCTTTACGTAATTAGGGCAGGAATTGCCGAAATAGGCATTCTGCGTGCCCGACAACCTATTCACGAGATTCTAAACGACACCACCGTCGACCCTGATACACGTAGTAAACTCGCATACGTAGTCGACGCTCGTCGTTTCGCAGCAGAGAACCTCGGAATCGACGTGGGTGATTCTTACACAATGTTTACCCAACTCGACCGAGACACGCTTGCCATGGTTGTGACGGCAGCGTGGCCCGATCGTCTAGTGCCCAAGACATGGTGGTTTCCCATTGTGGGCCACGTTCCGTACAAAGGCCACTTCTCATTACAGTCCGCTCTTGAGGAAGAAGCCAGCCTAGCAAACGAAGGTTATGACACGTGGGTCAGGCCTACTTCAGCCTTCAGCACCCTCGGATGGTTCAACGACCCAGTACTCTCTACTGCACTTAAGACCGACGAAGTCGAAGTTGTAACCACTGTTATTCACGAACTGGCGCATCAACACTTGTTCCTGCCGGGCCAAGTAGAATTCAACGAAAGTTTCGCAACGTTCGTAGGTCGGGCAGGTGCCGCACGTTACTTCTGCACACGAGAAGGGAGTGGCCCCCAATCCATCAAGTGTCAACGAGCATTAGCCAGATGGCGAGACAGTCAAGTCTTCAGCAACTATCTGGACGACCTCGTCAAAAGGCTAGAGGCAGTATACGACGATCCAGAGCTGACCCCGGAACAGAAAGCCACAGACCGACTGCCAATCATCGCGAGTGGGTTGCAGGAATTCGACGAGCAGGTAGCACCTGCTCTAGAGTCTCTTACCTTCGCTAGCTTCCGACATGAGAACGTCAATAACGCGACCCTCCTTTCATACATTCGGTACTATAAGCGGCTTCTGGATTTCAACGCCCTACTCAAATCCCACGAGGGTGACCTGGCCCAGGCCCTGTCAGATATTAAGGAGCGGGTGCGAGACGCCAGCGATGCTTTCGATGTGATCCCCCACACTCGACCACTCGAGTCGAGTACGAAGGCAGTTCCGAGAGACTGAAGCAGACCTAGGATCCCAGAGGCCATCTTACACGGTGGCGCACTGGGAAGCCTTACTACTGGTCCGGAATCGTGATCTCTCTAACAACGCTGCCGTAGCTTTCCCAATACGTGATCTTTTGAACCATGACGGGGTCGTCCGTTGTCGGCTGAATCTCTCCATCTGTCGAGATCGCGCGGGACGTTACGGTATGGGCACCAGGAGAAGCTGCCCACTCTAGGTGCCAAAAGGTCCACGTGTAAGGATCGTCCGCTCCTTCTCCGAGTGCCACCGGCTGCCAGTCCCCACCATCGATACTGACCTCAACTCGGTCAATCGGTTTGCCCCACGCTGCACCATTTATCCTATATCCACCATCGGTTCGTACAACGTTGGCAGGGATTGAGTTGATATTTGTTCGACCGACCGACGTTTCGGCCCAGACACCATCTTCGTCAGAGCCCTCCTGACGCAAAGTCACATAGTCACGAGCCATGAACTTGCCCATGAAGCGAGTGTCACGGACCTCGATCCGGGTCAACCACTTCACATTAGCAACACCATACCAGCCCGGAGCAATTAACCTCAGGGGATACCCATTACCGATCGGCAAAGACTCCCCATTCACTGCCCACGCCAAGAGGACGTTATCACGCATCGCGTCTTCTACAGACATACTCCGAGCAAATTGTTGATCGACCTCAATATCATCCCTATGCAGCAGTGTCTCTGTTCCAGTGTCAGCACCGAAAAAAACGATCTCGACCCCACCGTCTTGAATTCCCGCCTCTTGCAGAAGAGGTGCAAGTGGAGTCCCAGTCCACGTAGCATTGTGCACCGCCCCCATAAACGTCGCGAAGCCACGGTTCCCGGCGCATTCAAGCAGCATTGTAACGTCTTGCTGCGGTCGTGACTGGATATCATCAAGCGTTAGTGTCATCGGTCGATCTACCATACCTATGATCTCCAGCCTCCAAGCCTCACCATCTAGCTCAGGAGTGCCATAGTGACCTACGCTGAATAGTTGTTCGGTCGGAGTAACCCAGGAATCCAACGCCTGCCAGTCGAGCGTGTTTGCACGCCCTCCGGCCGGCGGCGCATTAGTCCATGGAATCACGTCATCCTGAGGAGAAAACCGTGCAAGACGCTCCGCAAAGTCAGCCGGGAAAACCGTAGCAGCCGCGGCGACCGCCCCACCACGTCGAATTACCTCTCGACGAGATATCACCTCGGGGTTCTCACCCTCGAGGCCATAGAGTTCCACGGGAGTTTTCACCTGTAGCCGTGACCGATCTTCCATACTTCGTTGCCTCCGTTCAATTGAGAACGGCCAATGTGTGGAACTGATGCCCTCCACGCCATTCATATCACAAAACACTCTCAACCCGTTGGCTTTGTGAGAAAGGATGGCCACTAGTGGCTTTCTCTACTGCGGCTTCAAGATTTCAAGACACATAAGACGATCAGCGTCCGGACACTCCTCGAGCCGGATACTAGACCGGGGAAGAACCGCCACAGGTTATTATCCCGTGAGGAGGAATGTCGCCTTAACAATTAGGCGACGATCTCGAAACATGAACGTTGACAGAGGGTCTGTCGGATCCCGGCGAAGCTCATCGTAAGCGACAAACACGTCACTTCCTGGACGATAAGTCCAGCGGAAGCGTGCACTCGTGCTGAACTGCTCTGAGAGTGAGTTGTACTGGGTGATCGATCGGATTGCCATCGTAGGCGAGATGGAAAAATCGACCCTTAACGATGCCAGATCCACCTCGAAATCGCCACTTGGAAGGTCGACATCGTTTCTAGTCCATGACGCTTCCGTGGCGAGCCGGTCGGTCAGCCTAGCACCTATCTTTCCCTGAGTATCAAAGCGATCCCCACCGTAGAATTGTTGAGGGGACAACATCAACCCGTAGTAGAAGGGACGCGAGGGACTCGAGTCGAAAGAGATCCTGTACTCGTTGAAGTCATAGTCCCCCGCAGGGATCACTACGTCATTCAGAGAGAATTCACGATCGACACGGTCAAAAATGTCATTCCACCAGAGGTTCAAATACGCACCATTGTCAAAGCGGACACCAAGCATATAGTGCCAGCGGTCGGCCAGCCTGAGTCCCGTCTGATCGGTGGTATAGATGTAGTTGACCATCGGTGACAGAACACGAATCCCCCAAAAGTCCGGCCTAGGACTCCTCTCTATGTGCCACTTAGAAGTCCTTATTCCATTGCGAGGCAGAAATCCCGCTTCCGGATTAAAGTCGTTCTCAAAATCACCGTACTCGCCATAGATCTTCCAGTCAGCATCTAGCCACTGAGCATTTACGTAAGTGCCCATCCCACCCCAACCTTCATCCTCACGAATAGACGTACTGGGGTCATCAACTGGAGCGGCTAACCCCGACGTCTCAGTCGCTGCCACAAACCCCTGAATGGTGAAATTTGGGTGAGGCGCGATGGAAGCATCTATAGCGTACGTGCGGTTAAAATAGCTCGTGTCATTGGCTAAATCACCGAAAGCGTCAATGTCTGTTTTGTTGATCACTAGAGCACCGATTCGAGATCGGCCCCAGTTTCGACTGAACTTGGCCACAGCAAAGTTCTCGGCAGCCGTACCCATCGCCTCGTCCGTCTGCACCGTCATCACAGCTAAATCATTCCGACCCACTTTTCCAGTCAACCGCGCCCCCCCGATGATCGGGACATTATCCCCGCTCTCTGTGAGGCCGATGCGACGGCTGAAAAAGAGTTCAGCATATCGATTAAATGGGTTCGCTGACCCGACACGGAACTTCCCAGAATTCTCTAGAAAAAAGTCGCGTTTTTCAGGGAAGAAAAGTGCGAAACGAGTGAGGTTCACCTGCTCGTCATCAACTTCTGCCTGCGCGAAATCAGTGTTGACCGTCAGGTCGAGATTCAAACCAGAGGAAAGCCCATACTTCATGTCGAGCCCAACGTCCTGTTGCCAATTATTACTCTCTTGACCCGACGCCAGCGTGCTACTGCCTCCAGCCGTTACGAATGGTGTAACCCTAAGGTCCATACCCCTATTGAGTCGCTGCATACCCTCAAGTATACCGGCCCTACTTACCCTCGTGATGGTGAATTCTTTGGATATGGGAGCCCAGAAGGATTGCTCATTCTTGCCACCCATATTCCGCATAATGTTCATGCCCCATACCTGCTGCTCCGAGTCTTTAAAGCGAAGCGTCACCATCGGAATTGCGATTTCAACAACCCAGCCATCCTCGAGGACTCTTGCAGCTACATGCCAAACTCCATCCCAGTCACGGTTGATGTTCGAACTGGAAAAACCAAACTGCCTCGCACCGCCCTCGCCCTCGTTGAATACCTGCTGGTCGAGTTGTGCGCCAAGGGGATTCGTCACGAACATGTACCCTGATCGTGAGTCTCTGAACGTGTCCAGAATGATCTGGATATTGTCTTCGTCCAGAATCCTATCAGAGTCGCGTCGCATTTCCGTCGCCACCACTCCATGATCGGAGCGCTCCCACGCCCGAACGCCAATGTAGAGAGTCTGTGCGTCATACAGCAGATAGATCTCTGTGTCTTCGGTAGCAGGCGCGCCCTCTAGTGGCTCCTGCTGGATCAACTCGTCGATCAACCCAGCCGGTCCCCAGACCTCTTGCTCAAGAATACCGTCGAGCACCGGAGCAACGTCTGTCCGAGTAGCTCGTGCTCGATACTCGTCGCCTGCTTGCTGCGCCTCGACGTCATTTGTAGTGATAGGCACGACAATTATGCCGAGCACCATGGTGCAGGCCAGATTTCGCAGCAAGATAGACATTGAGTGACCGATGACCGGAAAGTCGGGTTAGGAGAATATGACCTCCGTTAGGACACCTAAAGGAGCCTGGATGATGAGAGCCGGACTCATCGGGAGCATTGCGCCTTGGTCATTTCTAGTTTGATTTTGGCGCCCCAAACGATACCGAACGAACGGCACCAAGGGAGCAACCCATCAAAAGCGACATCCAAATAGCCCAAGAAGCTGAACTCCTGCCAATACAGGAGATCGCAGCGAAGATCGGGCTCGGCCCAAAAGACATACAGCCGCACGGGCACCACAAAGCCAAGATCCCACTCGAAGTTGCTAAGGAGACGGGAGGGCGTGATGGCAAGCTTGTGCTGGTCACGGGGATCAGCCCCACCGCTGCAGGTGAAGGAAAATCAACTGTATCCGTGGGCCTAGCCGACGCTCTCACCCTTAGAGAGCGCAATCCAGTACTGTGCCTCCGCGAGCCCAGCCTCGGACCAGTATTTGGAATCAAAGGAGGCGCTGCCGGGGGTGGCTATAGCCAAGTCGTACCGATGGAGGAAATCAACCTCCACTTCACAGGGGACTTCCACGCAATCAGCTCAGCCCACGGTCTACTATCTGCTGTTCTCGACAACCACCTTTACAGACCTAACACACTCGGCATCGACCCAACTAGGCTCACGTGGCCGCGTGCGATCGACATGAATGATCGGGCGCTGCGAAACATCGTAGTCGGTCTTGGTGGTCGGACTGGTGGCGTCCCGCGACAGGATGGCTTTGTCATCACAGCTGCTTCCGAGATCATGGCAATCTTCTGCCTCGCCGACGGCACCACCGACCTGAAAGAGCGTATCGACCGAATCATTATCGGCTACACCCGAAGCGGAGAACCCATCCGGGCAGAGGGCCTTAGAGTGTCTGGGGCGATGGCCGCTCTGCTCAAAGACGCGGTAAGTCCCAATCTAGTCCAGACTCTCGGTGGAACACCGGCGCTAATTCACGGTGGACCTTTTGCCAACATCGCACACGGTTGCAACTCCCTGACGGCGACTAGGGTTGGTCTTTCGCTAGGTGACGTTGTAGTTACGGAAGCCGGTTTCGGAGCAGACCTTGGGGCGGAGAAATTCTTCGACATAAAGTGTCGGTTTGGTAACCTAAACCCTGAGGCAGCAGTAGTTGTCGCTACAGTCCGCGCAATAAAAATGAATGGGGGAAAGAGCAAGGATGACCTCGGGCATGAAGATGTTGAGGCCGTAAGGCGCGGCTTCGTGAACCTCGAAGCCCACGCGAATAATGTCCGCAAATTCGGTGTGCCTCCGGTGGTAGCGATAAACCGGTTCGTGACAGACACGGACGCTGAGATAGCCGTATTGCTTGATGGCTGTGCCAAAATGGGAGTTCGAGCCGTTGTTGCAGATCCGTGGGGTGAAGGCGGTGCAGGATGCCTGGACCTCGCAGATGCCGTATGGGAAATCCTGACATCAGGAGAAGCGGCGTACGCGCCACTATACCCCAACGACATGGGCCTGATCGAGAAAATGGAAACCGTAGCTCAGGAGATTTATGGCGCTGAAGGTCTGGATATCCACCCAACTGCCGCCAAGGAAATTGCTGTTCTGGAAGAAGCCGGTATGCGTGACTCACCCGTGTGTATCGCAAAGACCCAATACTCGTTCTCTGATGATCCAGCGCTCTTAGGACGACCATCGGGTTTCAGGATTCACGTTCGGGAGGTCACTCCTTCCGCTGGTGCCGGGTTCGTGGTCGCTAAGACGGGTGCCATTATGACGATGCCCGGCCTAGGTGCTGTGCCATCTGCGATGGGAGTTGATCTGATCGATGGGGTTGTCACTGGACTGTTCTGATCTAGCGAACTGGGCCCCCGATCGACCTCACATGGTATCTTGCCCTAACGGAGCGTCAACGCAAAAACCATAGTATTAGCGAACAACCTGACTCCAAAATCCCAACACTTCCTTTATCAACCTTCCTTGCACATCATCGAAGATCTCATCAGTCTCCGAGTTGGTAGCAGCGACAGCGTGCGCAATGGACTCGCCAGCCCGGGAAGCGACGCGAACCAGATTAGCAACTGGAGCCAGAGCACCAACGCCAACATCTCCGAAGTTCTTGAGTTCTTCCTGTTTCCCGAGTGCTTCAAGCGATAGGGCACCGAGTAGGTCCAGGCGTGTGGCACTTTCTCCCAAAAACACTGAATCAGGCGTTGCATCAACGACTGCAGTCCAGGCACGGCTCGCACCCTCTGAGTCACCGCTGAGCCAGCGCGACAAAGCAATAAGAAAACGAGGCAATCTCTCTTCGGGAGAGTATGGGCGACCCTGCCCAAGTCGCTCTGGCCACGTCATTGCCATGAAGAAGTGATCGTCGGCTACTTCAAACTCACCCCTCTCAAGAGCGCCCAAGCCAGCCATAACTTGAGCGTCAGAAAATAGCTGATGCGCTTCGAGCGAGTGCTCGGATGGCAAGACCTGAATATCGTGCATGATCCTAATAGACTCGTCGTATCGCCCTAACTCGTTAAGGCTCCGAACATGAAGCAGCGCGAGATCGAAATCTCTGGGGAAAATCTCAATCGCTGACTTTGACGCCCTGACCGCCTCATCCCAATTCCCAGTTGCCTGCAGGTGTTGAATTAGAGGAATCCTGAGTAAGCGCTCATCCGGATTGAGTTCCACGGCGTACCGGAAATCTCGCTCTCGACCCGCTGGGTCGTCATTCACGAGAAGTGCTCGAGTCGTGTATACCGGAGCGTAATCCGGCTCCAATCCTAGCGCGCGTAACTCGTTAGCAGCTTCAAGAGATCGGTCACGAGCAGCCAAAACTAAGGCCAGAAGGTACCTCCATCCCCAGTGGTCTGTGTTATCTGCCGCCCAAGTGAGCACGGGCAGCATCTCTCTACGAAAAGGAAACACAAAGTCTACAGTAGCTGGTGCACCCAATTCACCGAGGTCGCCTGCAGAATGAGCAATCCAGGCACGTGTTAGGGGTTCAACACTTGTCCCATCTGCCAGCGACATCAGCGCCCTCGCTTCACCCATCCTACCAATTTCGGCATACAATAGTCCAACCTCGAGGATTTCTTGTCCCGGGAATTCACCTCTGAACCGAGCGCGAAGCTCTTCTCTCGCTTCATTCCCGTCCTCCGCCAACCAGTGCTCAGCGAACGGTATGTGCGACATAGGATCAATCTCTTCAATCCGTTCTAACGCTTTTGATGCCCCAAGAACGTCTCCTTCTACTCGAGCAGCCACCGCTAGGATATGAGATGCGGGAATCGCATAAGCGTCATAGTCGAGAGCCATGTTCGCGTATCTGGAAGCCTCCTTCCAGTCGCCCTCTGCGGCTTCCAATTTGGCAAGTTGCTGATACGAGACGGATCGGTACTGCATGCCTCGAGCGGCCCAGCCAAAAGCCTCTCGAGCGTCAAGCACCTTTCCGGCGGCTAAGTATAGGTTTCCCGCGAGAAAATTTGCCTCGGTATCATAGGCATCTAATTGAAGTGCACGGCGAGCATACAGAAGTCCCGTCGAGTTCAGGCCACGCCTGAATTCCAAGTCGGCTAGACCGAGGAGGGCTTCCCGATGCCAAGGCTCAACATCCAACACCTCCTCATAAATCTTCCGCGCCTGTGCAAGTCTCCTCCCTTGCACAAGCTCGGATGCAGCCTCGGCATTTCTATCGGCCCAGGGTATTGAATGCACCGCCTCAGGCGGGGTCTGAAAAGAACGATCAAGTGATTCCGAATTTGGGTCACTATCGTAGTGCAGGCCAAGAGCACCAAGCGTAATTACAACATCGGCATCCTCAGGTACCTCTAGACTCCAAGAGACGGGCTCAAGCACATTGAAGTCCCTCGCATCGGTAAGAACAGTATCTCCGCCCACAGAGATCACGAGCGTGTCCACGGCAGCGACAAAAGAATGAGCGCGCACGAGCACCTCGTTTCCGGTCCGCTCCATGTAGAGAGCCCCTTCCCGGGACGCCTCCGTAAGGCCGCCGAGTCTCTCCACCGGAAACCATGTTTCCGTCCACCTATCCGAGCTTCCCGGTGAAAAACCAACCTCAGAGATCGGGTTCACCTCGCCGTTCGGTGAATACTGAACTAGCAAGCGGCCAGCCTGAAATTCTACGTACTGGCCATCGGTATCGGTCAAAAGGTCTTCCCAGATTCCTCCATGACGAGACAGAGCCCACAGCCAGAGCTTCTGACCGGGCATTTCCTCGTAACGCCCCCAGTGACCAAAACCATAGTCCTCATCCTTGTAGTAGCCCCCAAAAAAATCTTGGTGTTTCCCGACCACGTGGTAAGACTTGTTGCCTCCGAATTGATTCTGATCGTATGCTGGAAGAAACCGACCCTCAGGGTCTACCGGCCAGCCCTGCTCTGCGCCAGGATGCTCTAGGTATGCGTTCCCAGGTATAGAGAGGACCAGGTCATCCTTAGCGAAAGCTGCTCCGGTCATCCAATTGTAGTAGGGGTGCTCCAGTGGCGTTGGATTTTGCCACTGCGCATGCGTCTCGAAGTAAGCCCGATCTGCGGGGAGTCTGATTTCGACCCGCCAACGAGTCCGAGAGGGCAGGTCCATGGCCCCGACAAACACGCTCGCACTCCCATCATCGTTTTCACTAAGAAGATAGTCGACCGGGTTCGCAGTAGATGGAGTGTGCCCAATCACTCCGAAGTTGAACTCAATTCCTCCAGAGGTCCATGGGCCCCTTAACGCGATGTTCCGAAATTTCATCACCTCGTTTCGGTAGATGAATTCGTGCCCAGTCGCCTTTACCCTTGCGCCCCAAACCTTTCCGCCAACTTCGGGCAAAACCCACACTTCGATCCAGTCATTCTCTAGTGTGACCACTGTCCATTCCCGTAACTCGGACGCGTGTGAGTATCCCTCGAACCTGTGATATGGATATAGGCGCGGATCCTGAGTTAGCACAGGGATTGGATTTGCATCCGAATACGGATAGGTGGCAAGCATACGCCGCTCCTCGGCCACCGTGGCTCGGGTCTGTCCGGCCAATTCGGAGGCACCTGAAACGAATGATATGCACAAAAATCCCTGCAGCCCTAGAAAGACCAGAAGACGGATCAGCATCGGCACGGTGCAAAGGTTAGGTTGTGAAGAGATCGACACGATGGGTCCGCATTGATCGCACGGCAAATTGCTATGCAAATAACAAGTGTGACACCCGACTCAAAAAAGGCTGAGTGAGGGATTACTCTTGCACATCCCTGAACTCTGACGCTATCTGCATGTCATATGACCTTCAGAGGATGCTGTCATGTTCTTCCGCCAAGTTATGGATCAGGAACTCGCTCAATACGCGTACTTGTTAGGCTGCCAACGCACCGGGGAGGCTCTAATAATCGATCCAGGGCGGGATATCGATCGATATACGGATATAGCGAAGCAGGAGGGGCTCTGCATTGTAGCTGCTACCGAAACGCATATCCACGCTGATTTCCTCTCAGGACTAAGAGAGTTCGCCGAGAATCACCAAGTCACCATCTACCTGTCAGGAGAAGGAGGAAACGACTGCGCATACGTCTGGCCTAAGGACTCCGACTATGACATCCGTAAGCTGAAAGACAATGACGAGTTCATGATCGGAAACATTTGCATCCGGGCATTACATACACCTGGACACACGCCGGAGCACATAAGCTTTCTAGTAACGGACACAGGTAGCGGGGCCACAGAGCCGATAGGTATTGCCTCAGGTGATTTTGTCTTCGTAGGAGATCTCGGGCGTCCTGACCTTCTCGAAACAGCTTCCGGTGTAAGTGGCGCGCAGGATCCTTCTGCTCGTCAACTATACAAGTCTACAGAGCGATTCTTGGCACTAGAGGACCACCTCCAAGTGTGGCCAGGGCACGGTGCAGGCAGTGCCTGTGGCAAGGCTCTCGGTGCGGTGCCGATGTCCACCGTTGGGTACGAAAGAAAATTCAATACTGCCTTGGGTTTTAAGACCGAAGAGACCTTTGTTGGATCGATTTTAGGTGGACAGCCAGCCCCTCCCCTATACTTCACCAGGATGAAGGAGTTGAATAGAGAGGGTGTGCCAATTCTCGGGACCCTACCAGCCCCGAAACTGTGTGAAATCGAGAACCTCATTCTCCAGAGTAAGGCTGGCCATGCAGTGATCATCGATACACGACCGGATCGAAAACAATTCATGGCAGGCCATGTTGCCGGATCTCTCTACGCACCCCTAGGGATCAGTTTTGCAATGATCGTTGGGTCCTACGTTGACCCGGCGGCGGAGATCTATCTGATTCTTGATGAGGAACAAGTCAACCTTGCTGTGCGAACTCTAGTCAGGATCGGCTACGACAATATTGTGGGCTTTACTCCTCCCTCAGAACTTTCCAGCAGTCAGTTGGCCAACCACACACTGCCACGGGTCGAGTTCTCGGATTTGGATGCCAACGTGCGTGTCGATGAATGGACGATAGTGGACGTTCGCGGAGAGTCGGAGTTTGAAACCGCCCACATCCCCGGAGCGCTAAATATCGCGCACACTCGTCTCGCATCTCGTATCAATGAGGTCCCCAGAGGAAAACCTGTGATGACATACTGTCGATCAGGGAACCGAGCCTCAGCGGCAACAGCGCTTCTCGCGCGAGAGGGATTTGAAGTCACTCTTGTCGACGGTGCATTCCAGGACTGGGCCGGCTTACGTCAGGAAGCTTAGACCACGGGAAGCGCTTGGCCCAAAAGGGTTTATAAAACTATGTCGCCACCCGGATCACGTTTCTGAAGTCTATCCAGCATCCTCTCTGCTTCAGCTTTGAGTGCTTGCTCTCTATCCAAATTACGTTTCGCCTTATCCCAGAGGGGCTCGCCTATTTCACCTAACGGAACGACAAGGACCGCACCCTCTATCGCTACGGAGCCGAGCAAATCGGCTGACATCTCAATCAGCGACGGCAGTTCTTCGTCACCCTCCTCCACCAACACCGCTATACCATCTCCTACAGAATCGACAACCCAGACCTCGAACTCATGTTCACTCATACACATACCTCAAAACCTCCTGTCCCCCTGCATCGAACAGCCTCGCCTCATCGCCGTTGTCATTCCAGACCGCGTTTCCGTTGTTCATAAAAAAAGAAACTCCGTCAGTCGCACCGTAACCGGTGTAAACCACAACTCTGCGGGCGCCGTCAATTTTAGAACCCGCCGGAAAGCGAAAGCATCGACTCGAGAGGTCACAGAGCTGCCACATTCCAATGTCCAAGCTGGTGGGGCTGTGATTTTCGATCACCACGTACTCAGCATTTAGATTTGAAGCATCCTGACTATTAGTACCTGCATCTACGATGAGCGTAAGAACATCCTCCATGCTGCCCGTTGTCTGATTACTAGGAAGCATCCTGGAAATCAGTTCGAGTTCACCGGACTCATCCTCGGACCCGAGTTGGTTAAGATCCCAATCTCCCATCGATTGCAACTCGACCTGATCATAGGAATCCTCCCCTAGCACTGTCTCATACCGACCGTCAGAGAAACCCAACACGGTGACGGTACCGTCCCGATCGGTACGCAGCACCTCCTCGGCAAAGGAGCTATACGCCGCTAGTGCCTCGGGGCGGGGATGCCCATACGGGTTAGTTCCACCGACCGAAATGACTACGACTTCCGGGGAGGCTTCTTCTAAGAATGAATAGGTAAATCCATTGACTGCTCCATGATGAGGAGCCTTCAGTAAGGTCACATCCTCGACCACCCCTCTTCCTTGCCAAAATTCCAGTTCGGGTCTCTCTGAATCTCCTGAGAAGAAGGCTAGGAACTCGCCATACCGGAGGAGGACCCCTACAGATCTATTGTTTTGCCCTTCCATCGACGGTGGCAAAGGAAGGATATCCAGAGAAATCTCATCTAGAATGAGAGTCCTCGGCACAGCCTGAAGATACCGAACATCCAAACGCTCTATATGAGCCATAAGTTCCCTGTATGTCTCTGTCGTGTGGGGCGTGCCATTATCGACATACGTGTCTACAGGGCGAGCCGTGAGGACGTCATCCAACCCGCCTATATGATCGGCGTGCGCATGAGTTGCTATAAGAAGAGCGATCTCGCTGACGCCGAGCCTCGTCAATTGACGAAGGGGTGAAACCCGCCCCGCATCGATCATTACAACTCTGCCACTCGGCGTGCGGATCACAGTCGCGTCCCCTTGCCCTACATCGAGGAAGGTGATCACAACCGGTTTAGGAGCCTGAGGACCGGCTGTGGCCTGACCCGACACTGAGCTCATTGCGGCCAGCCATGCAACAAGAGCTAGCATGAAACGAACAGTCATGATCAACGATACCTGTAGTTCATGGCACCCACTCGAAGGAAACTTTCGTCTATTCGAGTCAAACAAACGAGTCACGCTCCTTCTAGAACTCTCCGAGCACTCTCCACAACGTAATGCGCCGTACCTGCTGACCCGGAGTCTGGAGATCAGTTCGCCGGCACCGTAACGGACATACCCCAGCCTTCATTCGAACGCAAAGGCGCTGTCGGCGTGAACTCTACCCAGCCGACTGAGAGTTTGCGAGCCATAACCGCCGCGAAGGTCCCACCCACCACGCCAAAGAAAAACGCTCCCCGACGCTGATCTCTCTCTTTCTGCTGCGCATCCAATTCGCTTTTACTAATAGGGCTCACGCAGTAGGTGTTCGATTCCTCCGCAGTGCACCCAGGCACTTTACCAAATCCAACCACCGGCCCAATGAAATAACCAAGCGCCGCAAACACTCCACCGCCAATCACTCCACCACCAAGCGTCCACATAGCAGGGTTCCCCTTCTCCATACGTCGTTCCAAGGACACTTCTTCAAAAAGGAGTGTGCGTCGCTGTATCGGTGCTGGGTCGCATATGGGGGCCTCTCCGTGCATCTCACCGGCCCGACAAATAGGCTTACCTCGGCTCAGGAGAGTGAAGGTGTTGCCTTCCACTGACAGAACCCTACCTGCGATCGCCCCGTTTACTCGGACTGAATCTCCGGCCAATAATGCACCCGCTGCAATTCCAGGCTGACCTGAGATACCGGCAGCGGAGGAGCCGAGCATAATTAACCCTAGAACACATGCTCGCCCGCATAGGACGGTAAGGTATCGTTTCACTTTTTTACCCTCAGGAGCATAGTTAGCGGTGCTCGCCAGATAACCACAAGCTGACTAATAACGCACCTTGAGGGTTGAGCGGAAAGCCGCATGACCACCTGGCCACTTCCTATACACGGAGAAACCCTGCTCCCGATGTGTCCAGATTTGCCCAGTCAGCTCAGGTCAATTCCCAGAAACGTCCAGTGAAAAGGTCCATACTGTGGGCGCGTCGGCATCTGGCCGATCTCCCCGGGTCGCCCGCCCGCCAAGAATCGTGATGTACTGGCGCCCATCAATAGCGTAGGTCATCGGCGACCCCGTTCCACGACCGACTTCTGCTGCCCAAATTTCCTGACCCGAATTCGCATCGAGTGCAATCATACGGTCACCACTCCCCCAGAACACCAGATTCCCTCCGGTAGAGAGCGCGCCTCCGTTCTCCCCCTGCGACTCTACGCGCCAGACTTCATGATTCTCAACCGGATCCCAAGCTAGAAAGAAGGTTCTAGGTCCCTGAATCTGTGGCCGGGTCACCCCCTGTCCTCCTCTCAAGACAGTGCCGGTGTTCCAGGCGCCTTTTGTGTAGTCGAACCCCTCGGTCATTTCATAGAAGTAGTTGTTGTTCTTCGCAGGCAAGTAAACGAGACCGGTCTGACGATTGAAAGCCATCGGTGGCCAGTTATGGGCTCCAGTGGGGCCGGGGGCTAGGTAGACACCTTGGCCAGTCTGCCCATAGCGTGCCTCAGGTGTCTCTACAGGGCGCCCCAAGTCATCGATACCGGACGCCCAGGTAACGTCATCCGCGAAGGCTTCAGCTGAGATAAATTCACCGGTCACTCTATCAATCACGTAAAAGAAGCCATTCTTAGGCGCTTGAACGATGACTTCTCTCATCTGACCTTCAATCTCAATGTCTAGAAGCATGAGCGGCTGTGTAGCCGTGTAGTCCCAGTCGTCACCTGGCGTGGTCTGGTAATGCCAGCGGTACTCCCCCGTGTCTCCGTCTAAGGCCACAATCGAAGATAGGTACAAGTTGTCCCCCCCTCCCGGACTGCGATGATCGCGATTCCAAGGCGATCCATTGCCCGTACCTATATAGAGAAGATTTAGGTCGCCGTCGTAAGCCATCGCATCCCAAACCGTGCCTCCACCACCTATCTCCCACCATCTGCCATTCCAGGTCTCTGCGGCAAGCTCCATAGCCTGGCTCTCAAACCCGTCTTCCGGGTTACCTGGCACCGTATAGGTGCGCCAGAGTTGCTCTCCATCCTCAACGCGATAGGCCGTCACGTAGCCTCGAACGCCGTATTCGGCACCGCCATTGCCGATCACGACCTTATCCCGAAACACTCGAGGAGCACCTGTGATGCTGTAGTCCTCCCCAGCAGGCGTAGTCTGAACACTCCACACGACACGACCATTTTGTTTGTTTAGTGCTACTAGTCGGCCATCTAGAAGTCCGACGAAAACCTTGTCTCCATGCACGGCGACACCACGGTTCACATCTCCACAGCAAGCCCTGGGGCCACCTTCCTGCTCACCCGGGATGCCTGGATCCCAGTACCAGAGTTCCCTGCCGGTTAGCGCATCAAGAGCAAAGACCGTGCTCATCGGACCCGTTGCATACATCACACCATCAACAACGATCGGCGTCGCTTCTAGTCGAGCACCCCGACGAGGAATGTCGTAGGTCCACGCGATTCCCAGCCGGCTCACGTTCACCGTAGAAATCTGATCAAGCGGGCTATAGCGCTGCTCCCCTAGATCCCGTCCGTGGCCTCTCCATTCGTCATCGGAAGCAGGTGCGGCATCAATGGGGGGCGCGAGTGGCACATACACTGAAGACTGGACCGCTGGATCCTGCATGCCAGACAACTCGGGCGGCAATAAATAAGAACTCACGAGCACAATACCAGACACTACCAGCACGATCGCGTCACCGAACAAACACTTCATCAATCACACTCCGAAGGGGATACCTAGGACATGATAAGCGCTCAGATCTAGCAATGCACCGAGGCACCTTGAATAGTCGGTCCAAAACAATCAGCAATTGCGACTCATCGCTTAGGCACGCATGCTCCACTCCCACGCCTATACCTCCTGAAGCGCGACTTCGATCATGAATCAAGCCCGTCACCTGACTTTACTCACGTACCTTCTCATTCTCACCACTTCTGGGTGCACCAGTTCAGACGCTCCCATTTCCCTGGACTCTGTCGGAGTTAAAGCAGCATTAGCCTCAATTGAACCATCTGCGATCGAGTATCACATGAGTGTCCTCGCAGATGATTCCCTGCAGGGTCGAGCCCCTGGAACTCCAGGCTATGAATCAGCAGCCCTATACGCTCAGGAGGAATTCCAGAGGATGGGTCTTCAGCCGGCCGGCGTTAACGGCACTTGGCGACAGGATGTACCACTACGCCATAGCACAGTGGTTGAAGAAGAGAGCAGGTTTTCAGTCTGGACGCCGGTAGGCACACAAAACATGACGTATGATGAAGACTTCTATCTGGCAGCTGACCCGGTGCGCGAGAAAGCAGAGATTGAATTAGCTGAAGTTGTATTTGTCGGGTTCGGCGTCAGTGCTCCCGACCTTGGGTACGATGACTACACTGAAGCCGATGTAGATGGGAAGGTGGTTATGTACCTGAACGGGGCACCTTCCTTCTTACCGAGCAATGAGCGCGCATACTATTCCTCAGGTGCAACAAAAACTTCCGAAGCGATTAGCCGCGGGGCGATCGGCACGATGACATTCTGGGCCCCTGACGACCCACGTCTTCGCTGGAATGTGAACGCGGCCCGCTCAAAACGGGGAGCTTATGCCTGGCTAGACCCTAGCGGCCAGCCTAACCGCGGGCATGACCAGATCCGAGGGAGCGCCTCGCTTAACCAATCGGCCGCTAAAGCCCTATTCCAAGGGGCCTACGTGTCACTCGAAGATGCTATAGCATCCGCTCAAGCAGGTACCCCTCAATCGGTGCTCTTAGCGACTAGAGTCTCTATCTCGACAACAACGATCCATAGCAACGTGGAAAGCTGGAATGTCCTCGCCAAGTTAGAAGGGAGTGATCCAAAGCTTAAGAACGAGTACGTCAGCTACGTAGCCCACGCCGATCACTTCGGCGTCGGTGTGAACTTTACAGGGGACTCCATCTACAATGGAGCGCATGACAACGCATCTGGAAGCTCTATAGTTCTTGAAATCGCGCGAGCTTTTAAGAGCCTGCCTGAGCCACCACGTCGCTCAGTTCTGTTCATGATTGTGACGGCCGAGGAATGGGGGCTGCTCGGATCGGACTACTTTGTTCAAAATCCAACGGTCTCACAATCAGACCTAGTCGCAAACTTCTCTCTCGATATGCCGTTTCTTTTCCACCCGCTGCGAGACATCGTCCCGTATGGTGCGGAGCACTCCAGCATGGGGGAATCAGTAGCTCAGGCTGCCGCGCATATGGGAATAGCTATTGGTCCAGATCCAATCCCAGAGCAGGTTCTCTTTATAAGAAGTGACCATTACAGCTTCATCCAGCAGGGCATCCCTGCGCTCTTCATAAAGAGTGGCTTTGAGACCGGGGACCAGCGAGACGGAGGAGAGATAAATACGGCATTCCGTCAGGAGAGTTATCACACTCCCTTCGATGACATGTCACAGGCCTTCGACTTCGGAGCCGGAGCCGACCACGCCCGCGTGAACTTCCTGACAGGGTACGTCATCGCCCAGGAAGAAAACCGGCCAACGTGGAATGTGGGCGATTTCTTCGGAGGGCTTTTCGCCGGGAGCTAAACGAAGTAGTCCGATAATCGGTTACTGCACACCTTCCGCTTCTTATTCCTCACTAGTCGTCTGCTCCAGAATGACGTTATGTGCTTTGAGTCGAAGTGCGTTGAGGCGTATGAAGCCGCGAGCGTCTTCCTGATCATACCCACCTGCCACATCCATTGAAGACAGCTCCTGATCGTAGAGCGAACTTGTCGAGCTGCGCCCTCGGCATATGACGTTACCCTTGAGCAGTCGCACATTAACTTCACCGTCAATCAATCTTTCCGACTGACGAAATGCTGCCCGGATGAAGTCCATCTCTGGAGAGAACCAAAACCCATTGTATATAATCTCTGCAAATCTCGGTGAGAGCATATCGCGCAGGCGAAGTACTTCCCGATCCATAGCGATACCCTCAAGATCACGGATCGCGTGGTGTAGAATTGTGCCACCAGGGGTTTCATAGACACCCCGAGATTTGATTCCAACAAATCGATTTTCCACCATGTCGACTCGACCGATTCCGTGTTCCCCACCCTTGTAATTCAAGTAGCTGAATAGCTCAACAGGCTCACTCAGGTCGACACCCTCGTCTTCACACACAAGGCGAACCGGCATCGCGTTCTTGTAATGTATGATCACATCCGTCGGTCTATCGGGGGTATCCTCGAGTGAACGGGTCAGCTTAAACATGTCATCCGGAGGAATCGCTTCGGGGTCTTCCAGCATACCAGCCTCATAAGACCGATGCATGAGGTTCTCATCACTGGAGTAGGGCTTTTCTGCAGTCGCCTCAACGGGAATCTCATGGCGTTTGGCGAAAGCGAGCAGGTCGCTCCGACCTTGGAATCGACCCAAGAATTCTGGATCTTTCCAGGGCGCTAGGATCTCTAGATCAGGAGCTAGAGCCGCAAACGCGAGTTCGAAGCGAACTTGATCGTTTCCCTTGCCCGTCGCCCCATGCGAAACCGCACCGGCGCCCTCAGCAAGTGCGATTTCGACCTGACGTCTCGCAATCACCGGGCGAGCTAGTGAGGTGCCTAAAAGGTAGCGATTCTCGTACACTGCGTTGCCTGCAATCGCCGGAAAAATGAACTCGGTCACAAAATCCTGCTTGAGATCTTCCACAAACACTTTGGATGCCCCAGTAGCCTTCGCCCGCTCCGAAACATCATCAAAGTCCTCTTGCTGTCCCACGTCCGCTACGTACGCAATGACTTCGTACCCTTGCTCTTGCAGATCCTTGAGTATGCACGCGGTGTCCAACCCACCGCTGTACGCTAAAACGACTTTTTTCTCTGACATATTCTATTCTTCCCGATTCCAAATTTCCGGTTGGCGAAGCCCCGACTCTATCTAGCTCTGCGCCATATCGGCCAGGTACTCGCGCATCGCAACCATACGCTCCTTAGAACCCGGCCAATCCGCTGCAACTGCCTCCACGTTCGTCAGGCGGGGACGAAATCCAGAACTCTCTCGGAGATCATCAATCATATGCTCAAGCTTGCAGAATACAGCCAACATCTCACCACTCGCATCATAAAACATCGCCCGATCAATCGCTCCATGGACAACAAAGGAGGCAGCCATTTCCCAGTAACTTAGGACCATACGGACGTAGGTGGCGCTCTCCTCAGTCTGCATCAGGGAAGAGACCTCGTCGAGCGAAGCGGGGTTGAATGAACGAATGTACCAGTGTCTCGCTTCTCGCATCTTCTCTTCACGACGTAGGTCGTAAAGTTTCATCAAGGACTGCGCACTCTCGTGTGGGGTTGCCATTCGGACCTCTGGGTATCTAAAACGTGATGTGGCGACGTGGTTTAGCAAACGGACTTTGTGTACCGAAAGCGCACCATGATAGCCAGTGCATTGAAACTAGCCACCCCACTCGCGCCCCTACTCAGGTACCGCCTCGACGGATCATGGCGCGCAGGACTTGATCGATACGCTCGAGGCGAGATCCCTCATCCTGAATCTCGAGTAGCCGCTGATGCCACGGAAACTCCATCTGTATTGCCTGGGCTAGCGAGTATGAGAGTTCTGAGCGGACGCTGAGTCCATGCAGATGATCTGGCCTATCAGGAAGAAGATCGAGGAGTTCATCTAAGAGCTGTATGGATTCACCCCTTCTGAATTCCATCTCTTCACCCCGCATTGCGGAAGCATCCTCGTAATCGGTAACGATCGCCTCGAAATAAAGCGATTTTTGGTCTAATCCCTCGTCTATTGCGAAGCGACCTACGCCCCTAACAATCAAAATAAATCGGCCGTCTTCTAATTCCTCGTACTGTTGGATCTCAGCTAAACATCCGACCCGGCCTTCCTCACCCAGAAACGGGCCCTGTTCGTCCCAATCATGAAAAATCAGTCCGAAGTTCCGATCAGTCTTGAGCACGTCAACAACCATTTCTCTGTATCGCTGCTCAAATACATGGAGCGGCATGACAGCACCCGGCAAGAGCACTATAGGGAGAGGAAATAGCGGAAGACGGTAGCGGTTCTCAGGCATCGACTGGAGAGTAAGCAACAAGGATGGGGCGATGTGTAATTCGCGGCGGGACCTTATCCTTACAGAATGATCCCAGATCAACAGCTAAAGCCAGAGCCGTGGGGTCTTCACCTACTTGGCCTAGGCCCTGTATTGGCAGTAATAGGTGGGAATGTAGTTGGTGGAGCATGGGTTCTGTCAGGTATTGTCTACATGCTTGGCATTGCCCCGATCCTCGATTTAGCCTTCGGTAAAGCGACCCAGCCACGTCCTCCGCGGGCATCCGGAAGACCCTTCGAGGCACTACTCTATGTGCACGCAGCCCTTCAGTTTGCGGCAGTCTGCACGCTCCTGTACCGAGCTGGCCTCGATGCGGGTCATTGGACCATGTGGGGAGGTGCCCTCAGCACAGGTGTGAGTTCGGGTGTATCCGGTATCATCGTCGCCCATGAACTTGGGCATCGCAAACCGCGATCACTAGGTTGGTGGATTGGTCGCCTAAACTTGCTCTCAGTTCTGTACTTGCATTTTACGACAGAACACAACCACACACACCATCGCCACGTTTCGACGACTATCGACCCCGCATCCGCTCGCCGCGGCGAATCTCTCTGGGCCTTCGTAATCAGGACCATACCTAGCCAATTCCAAGACGCAGCTCGAGTACATGCGACAAGAGGGAAAACAGGCCTGCAAAACCCTGTGCACCGAGGAGCAGTCGTTCAGATAGTAGTAGTCGCCGGAGTCTGGTCCGTGATGGGTATATCCGCAGTCTCAGCATTCCTGGCCCAAGCCTTATTTGCGATTTTCCTGCTCGAATACATCAACTATATCCGCCACTATGGGCTCCACCGTGAAGTGGGAGAGCGACAGACCGAAATGCACTCGTGGCAGTCTGAGGAGCGATGGTCTCGCTGGACCCTGCTCGAACTGACACGCCACCCCGCACATCACCTGAAGGCCAGCGTACCCTTTTGGGAACTCAAGCCATACCCGAATGCGCCAACCTTGCCGACGGGTTACTACGGCTGTTTTTGGCTCGCAGTAGTGCCCCCACTATGGCGCCGCATGGTGGATGGCCGTATTCCATCAGAAATTAGAAATTCCGCTGTGGATTGACCTCGGACCACACGGGCCACACTCTGATTGTCCCATCACCCTCAACGAATGGAATGAGGAAGGGCATGCGTATCCGCTCGATTCTACTGACTTCCGCGTTCGGGCTCTGCCTGATCGCCATTACTACACACTCTCTCCACGCGCAGACGGACGTGTCCGAACCGTTCAAGGTCGGCACCTTTGAGATCGAAGGAGCCCCAGCAGTCGGGATCGTCCTCCGCGACCAATACATCGTCGCGCTGAACCGAGCAAACACTGCCTTGGAGCGGGACCCTGCGTTCCCAGCAATTCCAGAACCAGCAGATATGCTGGACTTGATATCACGCTACGAGTATGGCATGAAGGCCCGCCTCTACGAAATCGTTAACTACGTCGTAGACAACGACATGATTACAGGAGCACGGCCCGATTATGTCTACGATCTCTCGGAGGTTGGGACACTCCCTCCAATTATGTACCCAGGTAAAATCCTGAACGCGGCCGTCAACTTCTACAGCCATGTTAACGAAGCCGGAACACCAGATCAGCAAGCGGAGGCCCGCCGACAGCGCAGAGAAAATCGAGGAGTACCTTACCTCTTCCTAAAGCCAAGCCGTGGGGCAGTAATCGGTAATGGTCACGAGATCGTCATCCCGTGGGGCCGTGACCGTATAGATTGGGAAGTAGAGCTAGGAGCCGTAATCGGAAGAGCCGGCAAATACATCTCGGCTAACGATGCAGAAGCGCATGTCTTCGGCTACATGGTTACCATCGACGTGTCAGACCGAGGCGGAAGGCCTCCAGGAGGCAATCCGATGACATCAGATTGGTTTGTCGGCAAGGGCCATGACACCTTCGCACCCCAAGGCCCCTGGATCGTACCAAAAGAGTTCTACGGAAATCCGATGGAGATTCTTCGACAAACCCTCTCGATAGGAACCGAGCAGCTGCAGGAAGCAACCGCTGGTGACATGATCCACTCGCTCTGGGAGCTGATCGAATACGGTTCATCGATCATCACACTATATCCCGGAGACGTCGTAAATAATGGTACCTCGGGCGGAACAAACGCCGGGTCAGATCGCGGCTACCTGCAACCCGGCGAAGTCGTTTCGGCAACAATCGACGGTATTGGAACACTCACGCTGCCAGCAATAGCCGAGGCAGAGCCACAGGGACTGTCCGGAGCGCAGCTAACCCCCGTGTGCGATTATCGGAACTGCGACCGGAACTGATTGTGATGCGGATGAGCAACATTTTGTCCGTTCTGAACGCATTATTACTAGAGGCCCAATGAGAGAAGCATTCGAGATAGGAAGTGACAGCATCCTAGCCGGCACGATTGGCACTTCCGC
>DEBI01000104.1 GCA_002348465.1 Gemmatimonadales bacterium UBA2960
CAATTTCCAGTTTTGTCCGCGCATGTACGCGGCCTGTATAAGCAAGCCATCACGCCACGTGCCGTGCTGGATATCCAGTCCCCATGCCTTGGCATAATCGACTCGGTTGAGTTGCTCCTGGACGTCATAGTCCTTGAGCGTAGCGTTAACCCCAACCGTCAGCGCTTCCGCAAGCCCGAGGGTCAGCCGCGCAGCTGATGACAGGTAGCCGTTATCGCCCAAGGCGCCATTCTTGGTCCCGTTGGTTAAGCTTGCCTGATACCCGAACCGGTCGACTTGTCCGTCGATACGGATACCGCTGTCCCTGTTCGCGAACAGCAAGCCTTCGCTAAGTCGTCCGTATGAGCAAATCCCTCCTACTCCATCGCATCCATCATACCCAGGGATACCCCCGGCACGCTCTAGAAATTGAACATCTGAAATACTGTTCAATACAAACACGTCAAAGGACCGCTTGAAGCGACCGAACGTGATCCGAAATCCTGGGTCAAACCGAAGCCGAATCTGAGCGTCGAGAACAGTCGCGTCATTAGGCAAATCCGTGACAAATACCGCTTCTAAGAAATCACTGTAGCTCGCATTTAGCGTTATCCATCCGCGTCGCACGCGAAACGTCTGAGAACCAGCGTCGGCCGAGGTGTTGATATAGTGGAGATCCAACTGCCCACCCACTCGTAATGTGGCGTCCCGACTCGTGACCTCAGTCTGTCCTTCTAGTTTCCCAGGGACCCAGAGCGCACCAAACACCGCTAGCAAGAGCGTTACAAGCCCTAACCTCATAGCTCCCCAAGACAATGGTAGTAAAGTGGCCCGAGATACAAGCCTACGTGCCATAAGGTGCGGACTTGGCAACTCAATGAGTTAGCTGTCATAAGAAACTAGCTTGGCACAGAGTTTGTAGGTGTAGATCTCACAGATCTTCATGACAGAGGGCCGAAAAGCGTGTTCATAAACCCAGACGATCGGACTCTCAGCCTGTCGCAACAGCTCAATAAGCTAGTACGCCACTAACACCCCGACTATCTTTCTAGATGCCTAAACCCAATGATCAGAAGCGACGACTAGAGGTCGGGCTCGGCAGCCTTGCTTTGGAAGAAAACGTCCCTCTCGCTCCGATGACCACGTTTCGCATTGGTGGGCCAGCTGACTTCCTTGTTCGGGTTCGAACTGCAGACGAGCTAGAGCGTGCCGTGAGCACAGCGCGCGCGAATCAAATCCCATGGTTCCTTCTTGGACATGGCGCCAACATCCTCGTGGCGGATACAGGTTTCCGAGGACTCGTAATTCGCTGTGAAATCGACGGCATCCAATTCCTAGAACATGATAGAGTTCGGGCCGGAGCCGGTGTTGCAATGTACCCTGATCTAATCAACGAAACGCTTACAAGGGGACTCGGTGGCCTACACCACTTCGTTGGGATACCAAGCACTGTGGGTGGAGCGTTGTGGCAAAATCTGCACTTCCTAGCGCCGGATCGTCAGCGAACCTTATTCATAGAAGAGGTTCTGGAATCCGCTGACATCCTTACCGAGGAGGGTGAGAGGAAGACTGTGGACGTTGATTATTTTGAATTCGAATACGACCACAGTGTGCTCCATCATCGATCCGATATCGTTCTTTCCGCGACGTTCGCGCTAGGAAAGGAACCAGTCGACCAAATGCGGAATGTCGTCAGGAGCAACCTCGAGTGGCGAGATGATCGGCATCCAGATCTCTGGCTGTACCCCAGTGTTGGCTCAATTTTCAAGAAAATCGACGGCATCGGCGCCGGACGTCTAATCGACGAATGCGGACTGAAGGGCCATTCCCAAGGAGCGGCCGGAATCTTCCACCGCCACGCCAACATCATAGTAAATCACGGAGGGGCTACAGCGTCAGAAGTTCGAGCACTGATCGATTTAGCTCGTGATACCGTAGCTCGACAGACAGGCCACGAACTAGTGACCGAAATCTCTTTTGTCGGAGACTTCAGTTGATCCCGTCCTAACGTGAGCCCGGAGCACGCTCAGGCGAACCTGCTTCTCTATAGAAGCTAGTCACCGCTTCAACTGGACCCACTGGTAGCCAACCTCAAAAGCGTCTGTTCGTCGATGTCGTGTCCACCCGAATAGCTGATTATCCTGTAATCAATTCCGCCCTCGCGAAGGCGCTCCTCTTCTTCCTTTTTCAACGGAGGAGACAAAGCTCGATCTTCAGTTCCGTGAACCATAATCAGCTCCACGCTCTCTAGACGCTGACGAGCAAGTTTCAGGTCAATATCGGGCGGCGAGAAGTCTCCCCAAAGAATCAAACGCGACGGAGCCCTCGACCCACTTATCGCCCACCGAACTGCGGTTGCGACACCCTGACTGAACCCAACAACAGTCAAAGGTACTTTTCCGATCTCCCCCTCAATCCGGCCTACCAATTGATCCAGGTATTCAACGTAATCCCGGATCTCATTTAGACGATCCTCCCTAGTCATCCATGTCGCGCCAACCACCGAAGCCACACTGTGCCTTTCCTGCTCTTGTGAGACATAGAATCGAGACAGTGCCTCGGGGGCGACAATCATCCTGTGACCATTATCGATTGGCTTGAAACGGCGTATGAAGCGACGAGCGAGCTGCTTGTATCCGTGTAAGACCAACCACACCTCTTCCGCAGACTCCGGTGTTCCCAGCGTCCAATACCGAGCAGTCCGCTGGACTCTGAGATGGTGCTCTGTCGCACCGGTCTTGGGATCAGTTCTTTTCATCTACAAATAAACTCGGGCTGAGCAAGTGAGAATTCAGATATGGAACGGATTCTCACACTCTTCAAGAGCAGGTTGGTTGAGATCTATGTCCGATATCTTAGGGGCTACCAAAGGCCATCGGATGGCCATCAGTTCATCGTTCCAACGAATACCTCTGCTGAGCGTTGGCTCGTAGTAACCAGTGACCTTATACAGCACATCGGCGGTTTCGGAGAGAACACAGTACCCGTGAGCAAATCCAGGCGGGATCCAAAGCATTTCT
Organism: Gemmatimonadales bacterium UBA2960; assembly: GCA_002348465.1. Taxonomy (GTDB): domain Bacteria; phylum Gemmatimonadota; class Gemmatimonadetes; order Longimicrobiales; family Gaopeijiaceae; genus UBA2589. The sequence goes on from DEBI01000104.1 coordinate 3,000, forward strand.
CCCTCCTCCGCATCAAGCTCGCGCCCTACCCAATGTCCAAACGTTGGTCCTCCTTGCCGGATATCGACGGCAACATCAAAAATTCGGCCCTGAACCACTCCAACCAACTTACCCTGAGCCGCGGGTGGCAACTGATAGTGAAGACCACGTAAAACACCGCCTGACGAATGCACAATGTTTTCTTGCACGAACATCGGAGCTATCCCAGCGGCGGCAAACTCCTCTTGCCGGTAGATCTCCGTGAATGACCCTCGATCATCTCGATGCTTCTCAGGACGCACCACAATCACGCCCGGAATATCGAGCCGCTCAAAAGTGAAAGACATATCGAAAAGCTAGGTCTGGGCGCGGTCTATGACGAGACGTTGCATCGATCGAAGGAAACGCTGTCGCACACGCCACAGCAACAATAGGGCAACCACTCCTATTCCAACGGCAAGCCCCCACCAGATTCCTCTCGGCCCTGCGCCTAGCTTGAACCCCAGCAAAGCAGATACAGGAAGTCCGACGAGCCAAAAACCCACAAGGTTCATGAGCATTGGAACCCGCGTATCAGCAATGCCACGCAGAGCTCCGGCCGACGCGACTTGCAGACCGTCAAAGATCTGAAATACTCCGGCGATCGGGAGCAGGGTGGCTGCCGCTGCGACTACCATCTGATCATTAGAGAAGATTCGGGCCAGCGGTTCTGGGATTGCAATAAACGACACTGCAGTGACCGTCATGAATGCGGTGACAGTAACCAACCCGGCGCCCACTGCACGGCGGGCGGCTTCTGGCTCTCCCCTACCCACAGCCTGACCAACTACAACGCTGGTCGCCTGGGCCACCCCTACGGGAATCATGAAGGTTAGAGCCGCGAGTTGCAGGGCGACCTGATGGCTAGCCATGGCAACCGTACCCAATAACCCCATCAGCAATCCTGCCGCCCCAAAAACTCCAAATTCCAGAAGCTGCTGAGCCCCTATCGGAGCCCCCAAGCGTATGAATCGGGTGATCGGTTCGAGACCGAAAGAGGCCCTCCTCCAGGGACTGATAGTCGGTCTAAGCTGGGACCACGCCAAAGCAACGAGGAGAGCCAAGAGGAACCACCTACTTAGACTAGTGGCCCACGCAGAACCTACCGCACCGAGCCGCGGAATCCCGAAATTTCCAAAGATCAAGATCCAGTTTAGTCCGGCGTTGATGACGTTAGCAACCAGCACTGTAAGTACTATAGCGCGAACCCGGCCCATGGCCTGTAAACTCTGCCGAAATACTCCGAACGCATAGAACGGGAAAACCCCAAGGATAAGTCCGTGGACATATCTCACGGCGATCGGCACCACCTCCTCCGGCTGACCAGCAAGCGTCAACAGGGGGCCCACTGGGATCATTAGGAGCATCGCCAGTGCAGCTAGAACCACTCCAAGGATTAAGCCCCTCTGCACCCCTTGCGCCACACCTATTGGATCTCTGGCCCCAACGGCCTGAGCGATAACTGGATCCAACGCGAATAAAACGCCCTGACCAAAAACCGCCATCATGAGGAAATAAAGATTCCCCAGAGCAACCGCCGCTAATCCCGCAGCCGACACCCGGCCGACCATGACTGTGTCGACGGCGCCCATCGACATCAGGCCGAGCTGGACCAGTGTCACCGGCGCCCCCAGCTCGATCAGTGCCTGTAGGTCAGCGCGTTGAGGTCGAAACTCCTGAACACGAACTCCGTAAGATTCTCGCTTAACGGATGAGGATTCGTCGGTCACTCCGACCTACCAAGATCATCACACTTCATTGCGGAAGTTTCCCCACCCATCTCCTCGAGAACACGACCATATTTGGGCTCTCCGAGAAGCATGGCCTTGAGATTGCCGGGAAATGGCTCTCAAGGTGAACTCGGACGCTCAGCACAAGGCAATCGACTTCTCAACAACCTTCTGTTCACCCAAAAAACGTCTAGGACGAGTTAGACGATCGCTACTATGACTCATTGTTGAAAGCCCGTTGGGCCCAATAAAGTGCGGCGGCGGAGCCCAACGCGACGAGAAAGGCTCCTTCTCGACATTGCCTCACATCAACAAGAGCAAGATGATTGATACCGCCTAGATAAACAGACAAATCCGATGTCTCAAAAAAAAGAAAACCCCAGTACTAAGCTGAACAGGTGGTGGAATCTCCTCTCGAGATTCCCGGCGGGCCGATGGATCTTTTCCAAGCTGCTTGGCTTGATGGTGCCTTACACGAGGTCAATCAGATGTACCGTGGTCCAATTCGAACCCGGATATGCGGAAGTTCTACTGCACGATAGATGGCGCGTAAGAAACCACCTGCGCTCCGTGCATGCTATAGCGCTGGCTAACCTAGGCGAGCTAGCCACCGGCCTCTCGCTCATCGGTGGACTCAGCCCCCGCCTCCGGGCAATCCTAACTGGTCTTGACGTGCGCTATACCAAGAAGGCGCGCGGTCCCCTTCTGGCTGAGGCCAGATGCACGGTCCCGGAAATCGTCTCTGAAGTGGATCACGCTGTAGAGGCTACTATACGAGACAGCGATGGAGACACCGTTGCTATAGTGACAGCGCACTGGCTACTAAGTCCTACCCCAGAACAAACATGAAACCCAAGCTAGAAACTAGCCTGACGCGAGATGCAGGTATCTCTGTGCCCTTGATCTGTGGCCCAATGTACCCGTGCTCCAACGTTGAGCTCGTCGCGGCTGCCTCACAAGCGGGAGGGTTGGGTGTAGTACAACCAGTAACATTGACATACGTCTTTAAAATGGACTTTCGTGAGGGTCTTAAGGCCATCCGAAGGATCACAGACCGACCCATTGGGATGAATGTTCTTATTGAGGGTTCTTCGAATGCATATCGGAAACGCATGGAAACCTGGATCGAAATCGCTTTGGAAGAGGGCGTAAGGTTCTTTATAACCTCACTCGGTAAGCCCCAGTGGGTGGTGGATCGGGTCTCCAAAGTTGGCGGAGTCGTGTATCACGACGTCACAGAACGGAAATGGGCCGAAAAAGCAGTGGATTCAGGCGTTCATGGGCTGATCGCGGTCAACAGGCGGGCTGGAGGGCATGCCGGGGACAGGTCCGCATATCAATTACTGGAGGAAGTTGGAGACTTTGCTCTCCCGGTCACGTGCGCAGGAGGTATCGGGCGACCTGAAGAGTTCGCAGACGCATTGTCTATGGGGTATGAAGGCGTCCAGATGGGAACGCGTTTCATCGCGACGGAAGAGTGTCGAGCTAGCTCGGCTTATAAACGCGCCATCATCGGAGCCCACGAAAGAGACATCGTATTGACCGAACGACTGACAGGTGTCCCAGTGTCAGTGATCAACACACCCTACGTGCAACGACTCGGCTTGAAGGCTGGCCCTCTCGCCCGACGAATGCTAAAGGGCCATAAAACCAAGCACTGGATGCGGAACATATACTCCATAAAGTCCGCGTGGACCCTAAAACGCACCGCCTACGACGAGGGCGGTGCCACCGAATACTGGCAGGCGGGGCGCTCAGTTTCAGGTATCGAAGAAATTCTGCCTGTCTCTGAGGTCATCGAAACTTGCGCGAGAGCGGCCCAAAAGCGCCTCAACTCTCTTGGTCAGTAACACGCTCGAACCCTTCGCCTCCGTGTTGTCCAACTCGTGGCAAGTTCCATGCAATCAGAAGCGCGCATGGCAACCCTAGGCCGAGGCCCCACTGCAGTAACGTCTCGAACAGCACTGGAAGGGCGAGTACCGTAGCCACCCAGTCACCCATTAGAAGTACGATCCATCCCAACACTGCATAACCGAGCATAACGCTCAGAACTCTGCGGACGCCCTCGCTTAGCACTTCACCCCAACTCAGGGGCTGGATGGCTAACAGATCCGACAACCTCAAGTTGAGGGCGTTGGTTTTCAGCCTGTAAAGCGACCGCACTCGATTCCGAAGAGGTGTAGTGCCTCCGGAAAAATTCCGTCGCATCATCCACTAACGAGTATAGAACGGGGACCAGGACGAGTGTCAAAAACGTGGCGAACAAGATCCCTGCGATAATCGCCACGGCCATTGGTCCCCACCATGCTGCCTGCATGCCGCCCCAATAAAGTTCAGGAGCTAGTGAGCCATAGAGCCCGAAGAAGTCGAAATTCAGTCCGATTGCTAAGGGGACCATACCCAGTGCGGTCGTCAGCGCGGTTAGAACCACAGGCCGCAAGCGCGTCTTGCCACCCTGAACCAGAGCCTCCCGACGATTCATACCGTCTCGGTTTCGCAGGATGTCGATATAATCGATCAAGATGATGGCGTTGTTCACCACTATTCCGGCGAGCGAGATGATACCCACTCCGGTATTGATGATTCCAAACGGCATCTGAAACACCATAAGTCCAATCAGGACTCCTGCGGTTGACATTATCACAGACGTTAGAATGATCACCGGCTTGATGACCGAGTTAAACTGGCTAACCAATATGAAGCCGATCAACATAAGAGCAGTGAGGAAGGCACCACTGAGAAATTCGGTTGCCTCGTCTTGCTCTTGGGATTGCCCCGCGTATTGCATCGTATATCCAGGCGGCAGTGTCTGTTCGAACTCAGTCAGCTCTGACTGAACTTCAGCAAGAATGGCATTGTTTGAGTAGCCAGCCGCCACATTGGAAGTAATAGTCGCCATACGCATTCTATCTTTTCGGCGGATTGTTCCCGCCCCATCCTCCACACCCCATGTGGCAACCTCAAGGAGTGGAACCTGAACGCCTTCGGCCATCACGGTCAGTTCCCGGAGACCCTCAAGCTCATCCCGGTATTCTTGCGCTAACCGAACAACAATGTCGTATTCGTCGTTACCTGTGCGGTACTTAGCTGCTTCAATCCCGTTAATCGCTCCCCGGACAGCCATCCCGATCTTTTGCGTGTTCAGATCATAGAGCGCGGCTTTTTCGCGATTTACGTTGATCGACAACTCGGGTCGTGCGGCGTCCATATCGCTATCGAGACCCGCCAGCTTAGGAAACACCGGCGAGTCCTCGATAATGTCCATAATTTCATCCGAAAGCCTTTTTAGCTCTTCCGGCTCCTCGCCCACGATTTCAATGCTCACAGGAGCGCCTTGAGGCGGGCCCTCACTGACCTTATCCACCGTGATCGTGGCTCCGGCTATTTCCATCCCTATTGTCGCTTGCATCTCTGCAAGTGTTACGAAGGCGTCAGATTCACGATCTTGAAAATCGACCAGCGAAATGGAGACTCGGCCACCCTCAGGCCCCGATGGGCCACCCCCCATAGGATTTCCACCACCACCACCACCACCCGAAACCGCCACGACAGATTCCCAGTCTGCACGTCCCGCCATTGCCTTGAGTTCGCCCTCGAGTCGCTGAACGATGCCATCGGTCACAGAAGCTCTCGTTCCAACAGGGGTTTCCACGTCTATCAGAAGCATCGGAGGTGGCATATCCTCCGGGAAATACTCTAGACCTGACCCCAGTGGAGTCGCTAGATACGTCACGAATGTCGCGATGAACAGAGCGACCGTCGATCCGATGAGTCTCGCCCTGTTATTTAGTGACCAACGCAAGCCACGCTCATACCGGTCCATCGTCCTCGGCAGAAGCGACTCTTGAAAAGAGCGCCCGGCAGCACGTAACACAAAACGATGCAGGAGCCAGACTGCAAAGACCGTGGCTGTAAACATGACTGCTGTCAGCGGGTTCGCCCTCGCTGTTCCGAGCAGTATGAGTGCGACACCTCCAAGCAGCGTCCTGCGAGCCGTAGGTGTTAGTGGTGACCTCGGCCTTCCATCTAGCCGCATAAACATTCCGCACAGGGTCGGAATGATCACCAAAGCGACGAAGAGTGAACTAGTCAGAGTGATGATCAAAGTACGTGGAAGATAACCCATAAATTCACCCACCTCTCCCGGCCAGAAAAGAAGTGGTGCGAATGCTGCCAGCGTCGTTGCCGTGGCTGCGATGATCGGCAGCGCCACCTCCCCGGTAGCCTTTTTTGCAGCGGTGAGGCGATCCCAACCCTCTTCGATGTACCTATATATGTTCTCGACGACCACTATCGCGTTATCCACCAGCATCCCCAATGCTAGGATCAGGCTGAAGAGGACGATCATATTCATCGAGACGCCCATGGCCTTCAGCACCATAAACGAGAGGAACATCGATGCGGGTATTGAAATCGCCACGAATGCTGAGGTTCCGGCACCAAGGAAGAAGAACAGCACTCCCACGATGAGGATTAGGCCTGATATGATGTTGTTTTCGAGGCTGGAAACCATAGCCTCGATCTCCTCTGACTGATCCGACGTGATGCGAATGTCTGTGGTCGGAGGAAGAGACGGAAAAACCATCTCTACTTCAGCACGAATCGCCTGAGCTGTCTCAATAATGTTCTCACCGGACCTCTTTATCACATCTAGCGTCACTACCGATCTATCATCCATACGAGCGAAGCTCTCACGCTCGGCAAAACCGAAATCGACCTTGGCGACATCGCGCACATAGACCGGTCGCCCCTCCTTCATGGTGACTACGAGATCCTCTATCAACATGGGATCGTCAAATTCACCATCAATGCGAACTAAGTATTTAGTCGAACCGACGTCGATCGCTCCTCCGGGAATATTCACATTCTCGCTTCGGATCGCGTCGATCACGTCTTGGAGAGCTACCCCGTAGTAATTCATTCTGGAGAGGTCAACTTCCACCTTTACCTCACGTTCCAGCCCACCGCGGAGATCGGCTCGGAGCACCGCAGGCAGTGTCTCGAGTCTTTCTTGGAGTTCCTCTGCGATCTCCTTGAGCCGAACCAATCCATAATCGCCGGAAAGGTTGACCTGAAGCACAGGAACCTCCGAAAAATTGAATTCTAATATGCTCGGCTCTTCGGCATCCTGAGGGAGATCGGGCTTTGCCAGATCGACTTTCTCTCGAACCTTTTGAAGCGCCTCGTTTAAATCAATCGACGTATCGAATTCAGCAACGACACTCGAGTATCCTTCTACTGACGTAGATGTCAGCTCCTTAATATCGCTGATGGTCGCGAGATCTTCTTCTATGATCCTCGTGACTTGACTCTCCACATCGGCAGGAGACACACCGGGGTACACTGTGTTTATCGCAAGAACTGGAACCGCCACCTCTGGGAAGGATTCCTTAGGTGTAGTTCGGTAGGCTATGCTGCCCATGATTCCAATGATCGCTAGTAACGCGACGACCGAAGTTCGGTGCTCCACCGCAAAACTGGTAGCAGCAAACTCCTTAAAGCCTTCAACCCTTCGACTCTGCAGCTCCGTTTGAATGTCTTGATTGTCGGCCATCTTAGCCCCTACCGCTCCCCACCACCTTAACCCGGTCGCCATCGGCTACGGATTTTTGACCCATGACAATCAGTCGTTCTCCCGGTCTTAGCCCATCAGTCACTACGACGAGGTTTCGTCGTGTAGGGCCCAGAACTAGATCGCGACGCTCGGCTACCTGGACCTGCCCCCGATCCACGGCTACGAAAGCTACATAGCCACTTTCAACCCGGATCAGCGCGTCCTGAGGTACCACTATGGCATCCTCCACCTCCTGTCGCGTAATCGACATGTTCGAAACCATCTCCGGCTTGATGGCACCGTTTGGATTCGGCACTTCTACTTCGATCGAGAAAGTGCGACTTCGGGGATTGATCGTGGATCCGACATAACGAATCGATGATGTGTACACTCCCTCACCAAGCGCTTCGAACTTAAGCTGAGCACCCGCCCCAACACGAACATCCATCGCGTAGCGCTCAGGCACACCTGCAAAGACCTTGATCGGATTGAGATCTACAATCCTTCCGACCGTCTTACCCGGCCCGACCATCGTACCCACATCAACGTGCCGTTCATCCAAGACGCCCGAAAACGGGGCGCGAACCAGCGTCCGGGCTAAACGTTCCTCTAAGCCCGCCAGTGTTGCCGACGCCTGCTCCGCTGCCGCGCGAGCTTCTAGGTAAGCTATTTCTGAACCGACCTGATCGTCCTCAAACAGTCGCTTACGTCGCTCCCAAGTCTGGGTCGCCAGGTTTGATGCAGCACGTGCTTCGTCTACCTGTGTTCGCAAGATCGTATCGTCAATCTTGACAATCGCAGCTCCCCGACGAACCTCGTCCCCGCGATCAGCATAAAGTTCTATGACGCGACCACTTTCTTCGGCCTCAATCATCACATCCTGATTCGCCGTGGCAACCGATGTGAGTCGGATCTCCTCAATGAAGAGCTCCGTCACAATCGGTGACACCTCCACGTTGATTACCCGTGTGAACTCCGTATCCAACCCC
>DEBI01000114.1 GCA_002348465.1 Gemmatimonadales bacterium UBA2960
TTGAGATCGTAGGACTGGTCGCGGACATCATTTTACCTCGAACAGACTCACCCAGTGCAACCGATCTAGATGTGCCTGCCTTCGTTGATCTGATCGTGTCGGAATGGATGGACGACAAAGACTCAGAGGATTTTCGTCTGGGTCTCAGAATGCTAGACACAGAATCCGTGGTGCGTTTTGGGATCGGTTTTACAGAGTCTTCGGCCGATCAACAGCATACCCTAGTCAGTGAGCTTGATGCACAGATGCCAGATCCAGGCTCTAGCGAAGACGTGCCGGATGGTTTTTACCCTACTCTCAAGCGGCTGGTAGTGGTGGGATACTTCACGACAGAAGAGGGTGCGAGCCAGACCGGATATCGCATCATGCCGGGAGCTTATGCGGGTTGCTCGGTTCCGGGGGCCAATCGATGAGAACTGATTACGATGCCATAGTCATTGGGTCAGGCATCACAGGGGGGTGGGCTGCCAAGGAGCTTACGGAAGCCGGCCTGCATACTCTCGTTCTAGAGGCCGGACCCGAAATTATTCCCGAGCGAGACTATACTGAGCACGTCCCTGTTTGGGACATGAAGTATCGCGGAATGACAGACAGGAAAAAGCTGGCCGATCGGCAGGCCATCCAGCGCGAATGCTATGCATGCGACGAATTGGGTTCTGCGTTCTTTGTCGACGACGTGGAAAACCCATACACAACTCCCGACGACTCACCGTTCCTGTTCCTACGAGGCCGGCAGGTAGGTGGTCGCTCGATAATGTGGGGTCGTCAGGTCTATCGACTTAGCGATCTCGATTTCGAAGCTAACGCTAGGGAGGGGGTCGGTATCGACTGGCCGATTCGTTACGCTGACATAGAGCCTTGGTACGATTATGTAGAGCGGTTCATCGGTGTCTCGGGTGAGGCTCTTGGATTGCCTCATCTTCCGGATAGTCAATTCCTCCCCCCGATGCCAATGATGTGTGCCGAAGCCCATGTCCGTGACGGGATCAAAAGCGCGTATGGTGACGAGCGGACTCTCACAATTGGGCGATGTGCAGTCCTGACCCGCGACCATAATGGTCGCCGGGCATGCCATTATTGTGGTCCGTGCGAACGAGGCTGCAGGACAGGCTCCTACTTTAGCAGCCTCAGCGCCACACTCCCGGCGGCGCGTGCCACGGGTCTAATGACACTGAGGCCTAACAGTGTTGTGCATTCGCTCGGGTACCGAGATGGAAGAATATCGTCAGTTAAAGTGATTGATAGAGAGAGCCACGAGGCGCTTGAGTTCAAAGGTCGGGTCGTTTTCTTAGGAGCATCTACAATTGAGTCGACACGTATCCTGCTCAACTCAACTTCTCCTGATTTCCCGAATGGGATAGCCAACTCGAGTGGGACTCTGGGGCATTACTTGATGGACCACACCATGGGCCATGGGGCAGGGGGAGATGTTCCGGGGTTCGAGGATCAGGCAAACCAAGTGCGCCGTATAAATGGCATCTATCTACCTCGCTTCCGAAACGTTACGAGTAAGCATCCTGATTTCTTGCGGGGGTTCGCATATCAGGGTGGAGGCTCAAGAAGTACATGGAGCCGTGGTGGCACGACTAGCGGGTTGGGAGCGGGCTTTAAGCACGGTCTGACAGAGATGGGACCGTGGCAGATGTCTCTGTATGGATTTGGGGAGTGTCTACCGCACGAGTCAAACCGCGTCGAACTGGACCCCGATGTAGTTGATGCATGGGGCATTCCCGTACCCCGTATCTCATGTAGATGGCGGGAGAACGAGCGCGCGATGTTCGATGACATGGCGGTAAGCGCCGCTGAAATGCTGGAGGCAGCGGGGGTTCGTAATGTGCAGGTCTTCCATGAGGATAATCCTCCTGGAAAGACGATCCATGAGATGGGCACCGCTCGAATGGGGCGAGATCCAGAGACGTCAGTGCTCAACGCGCACAACCAAGCGCACGACGTTCGGAACCTCTTCGTCATAGACGGCTCTTGTATGGTGTCGTCTGCCAATCAGAATCCGTCCCTCACATACATGGCTCTAACTGCACGTGCGTGCGCATACGCGGTCGATGCGCTGAATCGCATGGAGCTTTGAGGACGCCGGTGGAAGCTAGGTTTTGATTACACGAAGAGATCTATTGGGTCTTCAAGTGCAACAGAAGCGCGCGGTGTCGGGACCGAGGGTCGAGTGGAGGCTCGCATCTAGCTTTCCTCCGAGTGCTGATCTGCTCCACGGCGCTGCTATACGCGTGAGCGAACGAGTATCGGCGATGACGGGGGGACAGTTCACCATCCGCGTTTATGCGGCTGGTGAACTGGTGCCACCGCTTCAGGTTATGGACGCGGTTATGCAAGGTACAGTCCAGGCAGGTCTGTCACCCGGATATTTCTACATCGGTAAGCATCCTGCATTGGCGTTCGATACGGGTGTCCCCTTCGGACTCACTACGCGGCAGCAGCTGTCATGGCTGTGGCACGGTGGTGGACTTGATTTGCTGAATGAGGTCTGGGGGCAGTTTGGCCTTCGTTCGTTGACCGCGATCGCGTCTCCAGGTCAGATGGGGGGGTGGTTTCGTGAGCCAATCGAAGCACTCTCTGATTTAGCGGGGCTTCGTTTCCGGATTCCAGGTATTGGCGGGGAAATAATGACGAGGCTAGGGGTCACCGTGCAGGTTTTATCCGGAGCGGAGATCTATCCGGCTTTGGAGCGGGGAGCGATCGATGCGACTGAGTGGGTAGGCCCGTATGATGACGAGAAGCTCGGCCTTCACCAGATCGCTAAGAACTACTACTACCCAGGCTGGTGGGAGCCGGGTGTAACGATGGGTCTTCTGGTAAGTGACGACTCGTTTCGTGAATTACCGTTGTCATACCAGCGTATTTTAGAGGTGGCGTGCGGAGAGACGGCGATCGATCGCCTCGCTATATACGATGTGGAAGAGCCACGTGCCTTACGCAGGCTGACAGAGGAGCATGGGGTGATGTTGCGAAGGTATCCCGAGGATGTCTTAGACGCAGCGTGGCGAGAGTCAAACGCCTATCTGCAAGATCAGTCGTCCCTAAACGCTGACTTCGCTCGTGTCTATGCTTCGTGGGATGCTTTTCGTACCTCCGCATTTGGGTATGCCAGGGGCAATGAGCTTTCCTACCGGAGAGACGCATTCCCCCGAGTAGGATGATTTACTTAATGCGAGTCATCGAGGTTTTGGGGAAGGGGTGAACAACAGAGCCCGCAGTGCGGTATCTTCTACGCACCTATAACTGCTTGTTAGCCCCCGTACTCTCTATCCGCCTTTTTGCATTGTTTGGTTCCGACCGGTCGTCAGATGGCGGCTCGCTGAAGCATGACGGTTGTATGTCCCGTATGGCTCTGATTGTCGCGCTGATCGTCTTTTCTGGGTTGCGTACTCAAGCGGTCTATGCTCAGGCTGATACCGTCCGAGTAGATCTCGCCCGTCAGTCTTGTGATGCCGGGGTGATTACCGACATTGAGGTCATCCGTGGCTCTGTGTTCGACCCTGATTCGACGGACATCGGTGCGGTCGCATGGGTATACCGGCTTATGGATGTTGTCCACATCCGGACTCAGGAATCGTTTATTCGACGGGAGGTTCTGTTTGAGGTAGGTGACTGCTATGACCCGTTCCTAGCACAGGAGTCGGAGCGCCTCCTAGAGTCCTACGGCTTTCTGACGGAAGCGCGGGTGACATCTAAGCCTGATGGAGCCGGGGGCCGGCACGTCACGGTAAGCACACTCGACGAGTGGTCGACTCAGGTCGATCTGGGTGTGACGTACGATGAGGGTCTAAACCTTGAAAAGATTCAGATCACTGAGGAGAATTTTCTTGGTCAGGGGGTCTTCGCTGAGTTCACGCACCGAGATCGGTTGGAGACGAGGACAAGAGCCGTGTCGGTATCCACACCTCGGTTGTTCGGACGAACTGACGCGAGCATTGAGGTTGGTCGAGATCGGCCGGGTGACTTCATCAATCAGCATGTCAGATATCCTTTCATTGGAGAGACAGGCCAATACTCGGTGCGTCAGGGATATAGCCGTGGTACGAGCTTCTACTCATACAGCACTCCTGTCGGCGACGGACTGAATCAGGTGCTAGCCCCTCAATTCCGAGAGGTGATTGAGTTTTCGGCAGCTCAGCGGTTTGGGCAGAGAGGTCGGTCTGTAATCGCCGGACTCACGCTCTCTCGTGATGTGACTCGCTTTGGAACGATCGAAGCCGCAGCGGACGACAACCTCGACGAACTAGTTCCTTTTCCAGGCGTTGTGCCCAGCTCGCTCTCACGTCAGATAAAAGAACGTGGGGCTAGTCGGGTCTGGTTACACCTAGGTGCAAGCCAGATGCGGTATCAGGAATACTATGGCATCGACGGACTCCGCGACCGGCTTCTCGTCGGTCTGGGTTATTTCGTGGGGGCCTCAGCAGGAAGGGGCTTTGGGGTCCTAGTTCCAGATGGCGTGATCGGAATGAACGAGTTTTTTGGCCGTGCGAATACCAGTTTTACCGCTCCGGTTGGTTCTTCGATCCTACACGGTGGGGCCTACATCGAGTCCCGCCGGGCGAAAGATGGATGGCAAGACGTCCTAGCTGACGCTGAACTGGTAGCGTACCTGAGGAACGACGCTCTTCCTGGGCAGACTTTCTTCTTTCGTGCTTCGATGGCCGGTGGTTGGAACACCACTATGCCATACCAACTAAGCCTAGGTGGGCGAGACGGGCTTCGTTCGTTACCGGAGGATAGCTATCCGGGAGGGCGGACGGTGCGGTTCCTAGTTGAAGATCGTATCGTGCTTCCGTGGCCGTCACGCAGGTTTGATCTTGGCATGACGGTTTTCGCTGATATGGGGCGCGTCTGGTCGGGCGATGCCCCCTTCGGGATCGATTCTGGTTGGCACAAAGGAGTGGGGGCTGGCCTTCGGTTCGCATTTCGCCGTGGTGCGCGCCACGTGCTGCGCGCTGACGTGGCGTTTCCCGTTAATGGCCCTGACACTTCACCGATTTTTCGGGTCACCTTCGAACTCAACAGGCTAGCGCTCGGTTTCTTGACCCCAGATCACTTTCGGAGTCGCCGCTTCGACATAGGAGCTCATAGCTTCTAGCCCGCCATCACGGATCAGATTCCCGCCCCAGTCTTTTGTGCTGAAGAATGCGGCTGGATTCGGACAGGACAGACCTTCAGCTCCGCAGTATCCGTAATCGGGTCATACCCTCCTCCTGTGAGGACATTGACAGGCACATCGTTGAACGAGAATGAAGTGAAGACGGTACCTCGTGGCGAACGCGCGGTCGCCTTCACCTTAATTGTGACCGCCCCACGGCGACTCGCCATCTCCACCCAACTTCCGTCTTCTACACCCCAAGCCGCTACATCGTCAGGATGTACTTCAAGGACTTCTTCAGAGAGGAGGTAGTCGATTCCCTCTGAACGGCCGGTCTGGGTTCGGGAGTGATAGGATTCGAGTCGGCGCCCGGTCGTGAGCCACACCGGATATTCATCGTCTACTGTTTCAGCTGGATCACGGTATCTGATCAACTTGAAGATTCCGCGTCCATTGATGAAACCGTCCTCGTGTAGGCGTGGTGTACCCGGATGCCCCTCTTCGGGGACCGGCCATTGATATTCCCCGTGCTCGACACGATCCCAATCAAGGCCAGCGTACGTGGGAGAGAGAGAACAGAGTTCGTTGAAGACGTCTTTAGCCTCGCTGTAGTTGAAACCATGAAAGCCCATCCTCTGAGCAAGTCGCGAAACAATCCACCAGTCAGGCTTTGCTTCGCCTGGCGGTGGTGTCGCACGTCGGAGACGCTGGACACGACGTTCGGTGTTCGTCTGCGTGCCGTCGGTTTCCGCAAAGCCCGAGGCCGGAAAGACGACATCGGCCAATTCTGCGGTTTCTGTCATGAAGAGGTCACATACCACGAGGAAATCGAGTGACTTTAACGCGTGCTCGCAGTGCTCTCTGTCCGGATCCGTAACCAGCGTATTCTCACCATCGATGAGCATCGCTCGAATCTTGTCGCCGGCGAGTTCTAGCGCGCGCACTTTGGTGATACCCTTATCGATATCGATCTTCCGTCCCCACGCCTCCTCGAACTTGGCTTGGTTCGCTGGATCAGTGACCGGCTGGAAGCCTGGATAGTTATTCGGGATCGCTCCTACATCACCTGCTCCCTGGATATTGTTTTGGCCTCGCATCGGATTGATACCCGTGCCCTCGCGACCGACGTTTCCTGTCATGAGTGCCAGGTTGCACAAGCTTTGAACGTTGTCCACACCGCAGATGTGCTCGGTTATACCCAGCGTGTAATAGATCGCCCCTCGATCCGCCCGACCGTAGAGCAGAGCGGCTTGCTCAATTAGCTCGGGTGGGACGTCGCAGATGGCTGATGCCCACTCGGGCGTGAACTCTTTCACGTGCTCGAGGAATGCCTCAGCTTCGGTTGTCCTTTCTGCGAGAAACCCTTCGTCGATCAGCCCCTCTCTGGCGATTACATGGGCCATGCCAAGCAGGAGCGCTGCGTCTGAGCCTACGCGGAGTCGCAAGTGCATGTCAGCATGCTCAACGAGCCCGATTTCTCGGGGGTCTGCAACGATCATCTTTGCCCCGTTAGCGATTGCTTTCTTGAGGCGTGTTGCTGCGACGGGGTGGCATTCCGTCATGTTTGTGCCGATGCAAAAGATTACATCAGGCTTTTCCATGTCGCGTAGTGGGTTCGACATGGCGCCACGCCCGATCGTTGCCGCCAGACCGGCGACTGTTGGAGAGTGTCAGGCACGGCTGCAATTGTCGATATAACTCGTCCCTAAGCCAGCTCGGACGAACTTCTGCATAGTGAATCCGGCTTCATTCGGGGCTCTGCCGGAGGCTATTGCGTAGAGACTGTGGCGGCCGTGTTCGTTTACGGCTTCAAGAAGTCCGGCGGCCGCCTTATCGAGTGCCTGATCCCATGTCGCGGGTACGAGTTGTCCGTGGTCATCTCGTATGAAAGGTGTTTTTAGACGATCTGGGTGATGAACAAAGTCAAAGGCGAACTGACCTTTCACGCAGAGTGCGCCTTCGTTGGCTGGGCCGTCCATCGCTGGCTGGATGCCCACGACTTGGTCACCCTTGGTCATAATGTCGAGGGCACAACCCACACCACAGTATGTGCAAACTGAGCGAGTCTTCTCGATCGGCTCCTCGACCTCTACATGTCGTAGCGCTTTGAGATCCCCCAGAGCGCCAGTCGGACATGTCTGGATGCATTGTCCGCAAAATGTGCAGGATGAGTCCTTCAGCAGGCCGCCAAACTCGGTTGTGATCTGTGTCTCGAAGCCTCGGTTCATGATCGAGATAGCGTAGTCGCCTTCCTGCTCTGCGCAGACCCTGACGCATCGGTAGCATGAGATACAGTTCTCATAGTCCCGAAGGATGAACGGATTGGGGTCGTCCGGACGTGAAACGCCAGACTTATCACCGGCGAAGCGGCCTGTGCGCGCGCTATAACGGTCTACGAGATTTTTCATCTCTTGCGATGCATAGCCCGAGAGTTCATCGACGTCGACTTCGCGATTCTCGGACACGACCATCTCAAGCAGCACGCGTCGATGCATTTCGAGCGATCCACTCTTTGTTGTTATGCGCATTCCTGGCTCAGCCATCGTCGTGCAAGAGGCGACTGGTGTGCGCGCTCCTTCGATTTCCACGACACAAAGTCGGCAGCCGCCGAATGCTTCGAGGCGATCATCGTAGCAGAGGGTGGGAATATCTTTGCGGTATCGCTCTGCCACCTGGAAAATGGTCTCACCTATATCGAACGGGACTTCCTCTCCATCGAGGAAGATCGTGCGTCCGGTTTCATCGCTCATGGTGTCGTTCCATTCTTGTTATCATTCGCCAATGACATGCGTCTGCACGGCTTGAGGAAAGTACTTGAGAAGGCTCTCCGTGATCAGTGGCGCGGCTTGCCCGAGCCCACAGGCGGAAGTCTCCTTCATCGTCTTGTTGAGGTCGCTTACCTCGTCGAGCCACTGTTCAAGATCTTCGGGGCCCGCTTTACCAGCAAGTCGTTCAGTTAGCCGCTGGGTCCCGATTCGGCACGGGAAGCATTTTCCGCATGATTCTTCAGCGAAAAACTCCATTGCCATATGCGAGATCTCGACCATATCGCGACTGTCGTCGAACACCATGATTCCGCCAGCTCCAAGGAATGAACCCTTTGCTCGAATCGACGGTTCGTCTAGCGTGACATCGAGGTCGTCACCTGCGAGAAATCCCCCAGAAAGACCTGCCATGGTGACGGCTTGGACTGAGCGATTGTTAGGGACTCCGCCAGCCCACTCGTCGATTAGAGTGGACAAGGGTAATCCTATTGGAACCTCGTAATTTCCGGGCCGTGCCACGTCCCCTGAAAGAGAAATCACCTTTGTTCCTGAGTGATTCCCAAGACCTAAGTTTCGATACCAGTCTGGGCCGCGCAGGACAATTGGTGGCACGGAAGCCAGGGTCTCAACGTTGTTCACTGCAGTTGGTGTTCCCTCATATCCGTGTGTTACCGGGTAGGGTGGTCTATTCCTAGGGAAGGGGTGACTGCCCTCTAGCGAGTTTAGAAGTGAGGTTTCCTCTCCGCAGATATACGCCCCCGCTCCTCGACGTAGATAGATCTTAATCTTGATGCCCGTTCCGAACACGTCGTCCCCTATAACTCCGGCGGCTTCGGCTTCAGAAATAGCGTTGACTAGGAGGTGCTCAGTCTCTGGGTACTCGTACCGCAGGTAAAGGAATGCTCTTGGTGATCCTGTCGCGTAGCATGCGAGAGCCATGCCTTCTAGGACTGCGTGGGGATCGTGGTCCATCAGGGCTCGATCTTTGAAACACCCAGGCTCACCCTCGTCTGCGTTGCAGACTACAGTTTTGGGTCCTCCTTTGGCGTCGGCTACAGCTTTCCATTTTCGTCCCGTCGGAAACCCCGCTCCTCCCCTGCCTGCCAGACCACTTTGGTCGATCATCTCAGTCAACTCTTGGGGACTCATGGAGGTCACTGCCTTTTCAAGACCTTCGTATCCACCGGTTTGGCGATATCCCTCAATAGTTTTCCGGTCGCTACTCCTGATGTTAGCGAAGACACACTCTTCGTAATCTCCTACCTTGGCAGGAGGGACTGGAGTGTCGCCTAGGGTGAGTTGACTGGCTGATAGACCAACGAACGTCTGACTGCCTCGGATCACTGGGATGGGTTCGTCACAACGGCCACTGCAAGGCATTCCAGTGGCACCATCTAGTTGGGCCACCAAGTCGTGCGCGCCCTTTAGGCAGCAAATCGGTCCTGTGCAGACCCTGGGTGCCTCGAAGCCACCTGGGTCACGCGCGAAGTGATGATAGAACGTAATTGTTCCAAACAGATCCGCGATTGGAATTCTCAACCCCTTGGATACTGATCGGAGTGCTTCTTCACTCAAGTAGCCGTCCCGCTCGTGAATTCGATGCAACAGCGGTAGGAGTGGAGCTTCTTCGGTCATCGCTTCCGCGATGAGTTCATCGTTAGTTGGCGTCATGCCTTTTCTTCTCGGGCATTCACTGGATTCCTGAGCAGAATTATAGTCTGGCCCTATCGACACAACAGCTAATTTTTCCGGGGCTTAAAATAGTTCTTCTTTGTTGGGCCCTGCCAGCGCTCGTCTTAGGACAAAGCAGTTAGTCTAGTTTACTGCTGGTTTGGGCGCGTTGTGAGCTTCGGAAATACTGGTATCGTCTGCACCTAGCCCCCACGCTAAGCCTAAGTGACCAGGGAGAAGGAGAGCGAAAAACGCTCCGTTTTCGTGTCCGGACATTGGTGTAATTTGCCAGACCAGCCCGACCAACGCGATCGTGGCACAAACGGCAGAAATTTTTTGGGCGCGAATTTGCCATGTTACGTCTATGCAGGACATTAGTATAGCTATGGAGAGGACACCAAGGAGGGGGTTCGCGAGAAAGAGATTCTCATTCCAAGCTGAGAACGTATGGTCTGTGAACAGAAGACCGACGAGTATTAAACCTAAGACTCCAAAAATGCCCGACCAGCTAGAAGCAGCGCTGATGATAAGTCGACGCGCAAAAGCCGATTGACGTACAAGCCTCAATCTTAGGGAAGCGAAAGCTATGCCGAAAACGGTCCCTAGAGTCAGGTAACGCATAAGCCACCCGGGCGGTGCTGTTGCTTCTTTGACGCGCGTAGACGACACAGCAACCTCTTCCGACTCGACCAGGTTTCTAACCGTCCCATCAGATCGCACTACTTGGAAATCTCTGATTTCATCGCGGAGACTCAGGGGAAGGAACATCTCATCCCAGATTGTCAGCTCGGCGTCCGTTCGAGGCCCGAGCAGCGCGTCCATCCCCGTATAGATTAGCGGGTCGATCTTCGTGAGCCTTCTCGTATGCCACCGGTAGCTTTTGCCTGTCGGAGTGTCACTGAGGGCCTTTTTGAGTTCGCCTGCTAGAACCATGTCTAGGACGTCACGGACTCGAGTAGAACAATTGTCGCGAAAATACTGATATGCATAATCCCGGTTGCCCGGTAACGCGTTGTTCTCTGCGAAGGCTTGCAGCTCGAGCTTTTCTGAAGCTGTAAGGTCCAGTTCTTGGAGCACTACCTCTCGATTGTCTCTCGCGTAGGCGTCAAGCATGATCTGAGTATCGAAGGGTGCCATCATGTAAAGCATACGGCCCTGAAGAAATCGGATAATGAACTCTACGGGCTGTCCGAAGCTGAAGATCCCCCAGTTGTAGGAGACGTCGTAACCCGTGCTTGTATTGAGCACTCGTATTGCGTTGTGACCGTAGCGCTCCCACACGGCACTGCCGGGGCCAGCAGTCACCAGCCATACGCGGAGTTCGTTGCCTGCTGTTGCATCGGTAGAGGTCATGTCGGTCTTTTGGGCGTGCAAAGACGCTGGTGCCGCGACCGATATGATGAAGATGACGGTAGCTATATGCAGTGAGGTCGCCAGGAATTTCATGATCACAATTTGGCAAGAGCCGCTTAGTGCACCAACTCGGGCGACTCTTGCTAAGCATGGAGTCGCTAGGGTGAAGAGTTTTTTCATGGACTGCAGAAAAGCAAACAGGCATACTTATCACTGTCTGCTGCGAGAAAGCGGGGTGCCCAACGACAGTCAATTCGCTCGTTACTCAGGTAGCTTGACTGAGCGACTGTCCTGCAAGCCGGACTCGGAGTGAAGACCCTCAGTCTTGCAAACTGGAGATAAAGCGTGGTTGGTCTCAGACCGGGTTTTGCGGTGGCGGTTGGTTTCACCTTGTGGTTGGGTGGGCTCTTGGTGGCTTTGATGCTCGGGATGGGGTCAGCCTATACGGTTGTCTCAGGAATTTTTGTGTCTTCACGGATATGGGCCCGTATACGTGAGAAGCGTGATGCACTGCTGCCTGGAGAAATCAGGAGGGATCCCCCCGAGGCTTAATCGATCGAGTCTCACTTAATATCATCTGGTTTTCGGACTTTCTACCTGAAGCGGGAGGATATCCGCCATATCTGCCCGGGCACCTAGTAAGTGCTCGACGAAGTATTCTGCTCGCAGCCAAAACCAGTAATCACCCATGTCACCGTACCCATGTCGTTGACCGGGGAAGACAAAGTAGTCGAAGCGTTTGTTTGCGCGGATAAGGGCCTCTGCCATACGGTGAGTTCCCGCATGGTGAACATTATTGTCCACGTTTCCGGTCGTTAGAAGCAGATGACCTTTGAGGTTGGCGGCGAGGTCTGAGTTCTTCTCAATATCGTACTCGAACGAGATTGTGCCGTCGTCGTCGACCACTTCCTGAACTCCGTGATGTATCTCCGACCACCAGCGATTATAAACGTCATTGTTATGGTTTCCTGAGGACGATACGGCGACCTTGAAAAAGTCTGGGTAAACCAGCATTGCAGCAGTCGACATGAACCCACCCCCTGAGTGACCGTAGATCCCGACTCGGTCTAGGTCTACGAATTCGTGCCGATCGCCGAGCTGCTCTATAACGGCCTTTTTGTCTGCCAGACCGTAATCTCGGAGATTACCATAACCGTAATTGTGGTACCACTTTGATCGGTCTGGATTCCCACCCCTGTTTCCTAGCGTCACGACGATCACACCGAATTGCGCAAGCGCCTGCTCGTATTGGTTAGTCGACCAGAACTTGGATACTGACTCCGTTTGAGGACCCGGGTACACATAAGCGATGATTGGATAGTTCTTCTCTGGATCAAAGTTGTAGGGTTTATACATGACACCGTAGATGTCGGTAACTCCGTCAGCAGCCTCAGCCACGAAAGGCTCAGGGAATGAATAGCCTGCGTCATCCAAAGCAGAGAAGTCCGCAATCTCAAGGTCTAAAATCTTTGTCCCTTGGGCGTTGTAGAGCGCGGATGCGGGTTTTGTATTTACTCGGGAGTAATTGTCGACGAAGAAGCGTCTCGACTCACCCATAGAAAATCTATGCTCATAGTCACCCGGGTTAAGCAGCGTTAACCCGGAACCATCCAGGTTCACACGGTAAAGGTGTTGATAGTACGGATCTTCGCCGTCTTCCCGTCCTTGACCGGTGAGGAAGGCATACCCGCGTTCCTCGTCAATGCCGACGATTCCATCGACATGCCATGGCCCTGATGTAAGTCGGTTTCTAAGATTTCCGTCGGAGGAATACCTGTATATGTGTGCCCATCCGTCTTGCTCGGACCACCAGAGCCAGCTTCCATCTGTCAAGCGCTGAGGCTGCCGAGTCTCCATGTATGTGTTGAGGCTGTCCACGAGAATGTCTCGAAACTCTCCGGTTGTGGTATTGGCCACACTGAGAGCTGCCCTGTGTCGATCTCTTGAGATTCGGAGGTAATAGAGCTCGTCTGAATTTTCAGATATCCACTGAGATACGCGTGGTTCGTCTGAATCTGGATAGAAGAACTGCTGCGCATTTACGATGCTCAGATCTGGGTCCTTCTCCGTTTGATCGGCGACGGTTACCTGGCTTCGGTTCTCGACGTCGTAAATGATTATCTCATGCTGGTCGACGTTCTCTTCGCCGGGCATCTCGTACGCGTAAGTTTCCAGCTCAGGCCTATCGTTTCCCGTCGTGTGGACCACCCAGAGTTTGCCTACTTCTCTATAGTCGGTTCGCAACAACGCGAAACGCTGGGAGTCCTGTGACCAAGTAAGATTGGCCCGCTTGCGATCGTCTTTGTTCTCTTCTTCAGAGATGTTGGTCTCACCCCGCCCAGTGCCATTTGCGGCATACGAGTAGTACTTTTCTCCGTCGGTGGTGAGCTGGATCTCTTCTACATCTATTTCATTTTCAGCTTCTTCCGCCGCATCGCCATCTTTACCGCGACGAGCGTCGAGGATTCGCCCATAATCCGAACCCGACATCATCCATAGGTTGTAGTTACGGACGAAGATGATTGTCTGGCCATCGGGAGAGACGCTTGCCCACACAGGGTGATCGTCGGGCTCCTCGAAGTCTCTTAGTTCTCGTAACGTTTGCGTGGAGACAGTGAACTCAAAGTGATGAACACGTTTCTGGGTTCGCTCTCGATCATCTTCATCATCTCGCTCCTCGTTATCCTGACCGGACTCCTCTTGTGTCTCCTCGTCCTGGGATGACTCGACGTCAAATTGGAAGATATCGTCGTTGAGGAAGCGAATATTAGTGATAGGGAGGTGCTGCCCATCCCAGGGGTCTCTCGTGATCCTAGTCAACTCTGCCGCCATCACGTCATTGTCGAAGAGTTGGTTTCGGGTTCCACGTTCCGGATTCACCAGATAGAAAAACGTCCCATCCGCGTTTTCCCATTCGTACCAAAAAGTCTCAGTACCCTTGATCCAGCGGGGTGAGACGGTCGTGCTGTGCACCATTTCACGGATCTTGTATGGTGCCCATCGGGCTGCTAGGTCGAAGTCTGCAACTGCGTCTGGACGCGCCTCGCTCGATTGAGCGGCTGCAGGCATAGGAACGCAGAGTAGAGGCAGGCAGGCCAGAATGAAGACAGGTAAACGAGAGTGAGCGAGATTGCCCTGATACTTGGATGGGTGCAGAACGAACATGTGCGAGCTTCTCAGATGTGAGTTATGCCGGAATACGTTAAGCTCTGAGAAGAGGCGTCATGTTGGCAGCGCCGGCAAGCGCATTCAGAGTAATCGTTTGGCGGCGATCGGGGGATCTGCATAGCTTGGCGAGTCATCACTACTACAGAGGTGGCTGATACAGTGCTCAATATGCACGATGGATTGCCTTTAATAGGCGCAGAGAATCAGGCTCCGGGAGAGAATTAGGGGAAATACTTATGGCAAAGGACCGATAAGTGGATGCTCTCATGATGGGCCTGTTCAAGTCCTTACTACTTTTCTGACTAAGTCATTGTGATTGGTCAGAGAGGCGGGACAAAGACTGCTAGGGTCGAGCGTTACAGGGATGGTTCGTCCGAATCCCGGAAGGATGTCTTGGCTGTTGAAGAGCCGCTTGAGATTCGGGTTTCATGGCAAGGAAAAGAAGGGCGTCGAGTCGAGTCGATAGCGATTACGATGCGAACGCCTGGAAATGATTTCGACCTAGTTTCTGGATTTCTTCGCAGCGAAGGTGTTCTGGCGTCGGCCTCCGATGTGCTTGAGCTATCGTATTGCCAGGGCCCGGAAGAGCAGGAGTACAATGTCGTTGAAGCCAAACTAGCCCCAGACGTTAGATTCGACCTTGAGCTTCTGCGCCGTAATGTCTTCACAAATTCGAGTTGCGGTGTCTGTGGTAAGGCCTCTCTCGAAGCCGTCGAAGCAGCGGGGTGCCAGCTGCTACCAGCTGGTCTGACGGTTGCTGTTGAGTTGATAACTGAGTTGCCTGATCGACTACTCGAACGGCAGACGGTGTTCGAGCGTACCGGCGGACTTCACGCAGCAGGACTTTTCGACGCTAGCGGCAAACGCCATGTCGTAATGGAGGACGTAGGCCGACACAATGCAGTAGACAAGGTTGTGGGTCACGAGCTTCTGGCTCGTAGGCTTCCCGCTAGTAATAAGATTCTCGTGGTTAGTGGACGTGCTTCCTTCGAGCTAGTCCAGAAGGCCGTTATTGCTGGAATCCCGATGTTGGTGGCGGTGGGTGCACCATCTAGTCTGGCTGTCGACCTAGCTCGACGATTCAAGCACACGCTTGTGGGTTTTACCCGTAAAGGAGGCTTTAACGTCTATACGGAACCCCAGCGAGTAGAGTGAACGGATATTTTCCATGACCGGGCAACAGATCCCACTCTCACTGAGGCCGATGATAGGTGCAGTTTTAGCTGGAGGAGAGAGTCGGCGCTTCGGCCGTGATAAGGCTGCCACGGAGATTGAGGGAGTTCCGATGGTATTGCGAGCGTCCCATGCATTGGCCGCTGTGTGCGACGACGTGGTGATCGTTTCCTCCCGCTCAGTTTCTGAGTCGTGGGGTACGGTGCTGAAGGATCTGCGCCCTGGATTCGGACCCCTAGCAGGTATTGAGTCGGCGCTCCACCATGCTTTCAAGAATCAAGCATCGGCCGTCTTTGTCTTGGCGACCGACCTTCCTAGCGTGGGTCCGGAGGTAATAGAGGCGGTGGCTTTGGGGGCGGTGGAATCTGACGCCAATCGTGTGCTCGCGGCGGCGGCGAGTCGACGAGGTGACCCTGATTTTGAGCCACTCTGTGCCGTCTATCGGACGGAGTGTATGGATGTTGCGACGGGGTTGCTTGATAAAGGAGAGCGAGCTGCTCGATCACTGTTTGAGGCGGTTGATGGAAAGAAGGTCGTGCTCGACTCTGGGTCGGCGAGGGCCGTCTCGGTAAACGTTAACTTGCCTGCTGACCTGGGTCGTGCCTTGTGAGAGATGCTCAGACACCGCCGAGGCGCCTTGTCTCCCTAGACGCATTCCGTGGATTGACGATTGCGGGGATGATACTCGTAAATAATCCGGGAAGCTGGTCTTATGTATACCCTCCGCTTCAGCACGCAGAGTGGCACGGATGGACACCGACAGATTTTATCTTTCCTTACTTTCTCTTCATAGTCGGTGTGGCCATCCCATTCTCTTTTCGGCGCAGGCTAGGCGCCGTTGCGCAGACTGGCCACCTGATGCGTCACGTGCTTCGTCGTTCGTTAATCCTGATTGGATTGGGGGTCGCTATGCGTGCGATTCCAACTTTCGATTGGGCAGAGATGCGGTTGTATGGAGTGCTTCAACGGATTGGGATTGTCTACTTGGTAGCGGGTGCTTCATACATCTATCTCAGCGCCCGCGGACGTGCAGTTACAGGAGGCGTTTTACTTCTCGGCTACTGGGCAGTGATGACGCTGGTACCGGTTCCAGGCTATGGTGCCGGAGATCTGAGTCCCGAAGGGAATCTTGCTTCTTGGCTCGATCGGCTCTTGATGCCGGGTCGTCTTTGGCAGGGTACTTGGGATCCAGAGGGTCTGCTTTCGACGTTTCCCGCAGTAGTTACATCACTCCTGGGCATCGCGACAGGAGATTGGCTCCAAGCCGACAGGAGTGGTGAGATCAAGGCGCGAGGAATGCTTACCGCCGCTGCACTGTTGGCTGCTTTGGGCCTTGTTTGGGGTCTGGCTTTTCCAATAAACAAGAATCTGTGGACCAGTTCTTTCACTTTGTTTACCTCAGGGACGGCGCTTCTGCTATTCGGGTCGATGTATTGGTTGATTGATGTTAAGCGACTCAGAGGTGCATGGTGCGCTTGGATGGTCGTATTCGGCATGAATGCGATCGCCGTGTATGTCGCCTCAGGTATGGCGAGTAAGATGTTAGGGTACATCCGCATTGGCGGTGAGGATGGTCTTTCTATTTATAATTGGGTATACGAGGTCGTTTTCAGGGACTGGGCTGGTGACGTGAATGGCTCATTGGCCTTTGCTCTGGCGTACGTAGCGATCTGGCTTGGACTCATATGGGTTCTCCATGCCAAAAGAGTCTATATCAAGATTTAGAAGGTTGCAGTTAGATGCTGGGCTCGAACCGGTTGCAGGCTTGTACGGGCTTGGCTCTTTTCATCAGCTACTTTGAACCAGGATCGACCCTCGATGAAACGCTATCAAAAAAACCTGATTGCCTCGCTTCTTTTCACTCTGTCCGGATGTGCGTCGTCGGGTAATGCAGCGACTGCGGTCGCTCCTCAGAGTGAAGATCAGCCCGCTGAGGCTGCGACTGTAGCCGTAGCCGCCGAGAACGCTAATGGTTCGAGTTCATTCACAGATGATCAGGCGGACGGCGGTCGAGAGGTGTTTCGCAGCCAATGCACCGAATGCCACGCCTCAAGTGAGTTCTCGGATTCGCAGTTCAAGTTCAAGTGGAGCCGTCGTAATGCGGGCTCACTATATCAGATGATCCAGACACAGATGCCTGAAACTGCTCCAGGTAGCCTCACCGATGAAGAAGCAGTTGGCCTCGTGGCGTACATTCTACGTATGAACGGCTTCGAGCCGGGAGAGACGGAGCTCTCTGCCGACCCTGAGGTTTTGGACGGTATTAGCCTCTCTGCTATCCGCAACTAAAAAGTGCGGAGTGATGTCTTTCTGTGACCTTACCGCCTTGTTTACGGATTGACTATCGTGAGCGTACTCTACCTGAAGTATTGAGGGTTCCAATCCTTAGGTGCATGTGAAGAGGACTTCGATTTCGACTAGTTAGGAGAAGAATGGCGGACCGGAGATGACCGATAAAACGGGATGGCAGCCCTTCTCACGAATCGAGCCTCAGGTGCCCCGCCCGCCGTCAGCACGTGGGCTATGGGCATTAGGTTTTGTCGCGCTGGCTTTGATCGCACTGATTGCTGTGCCCTCATACTTCGGCCAACGGGTTGCAGCTGTTCAGGGCATGATCATCAACGTAGGTGAGCCAGCAACGAGGCTAAGCGCGAAGTTGGGCCTTTTGAAGGCGAGACAGATGGCCCGGGTCGAGGGTTTTCTTCTCTCTCGCGATGGCTCGTTCCGCGAATATTACGGGGCCGCAATCGTAGAAGAGGATGCGGTACTAGACTCGTTGGCCGCGTTCGCGAGAGAGTTGGATCAGGATGTGCTCGGGGAGCTTCAGTCAGACTCTTCTCCCGCTCCCACCTATTTAGGGACGACTGTTTTCGAGAGGGTAGCAGCACTGCGCAGTGAGTCATTTGATTGGCGATTCAATAATATTCAGCTCTTCGAGCAAGGGCCGACAGAGGATGCGAGAGCTGAACTGCGGCAGGGTTATGAGGACCTGCAAAGAGCAACACGTGATCTCGATCTCATTATTGCGGAGCAGGTTAGTGCTAGTCGCAGCAGAGTAGTAACGGAGCAGCGACTACAGGCACGTATAATGCTGGTACTAGCTCTAGTTGCTTTGCTTGCCACTTTGATTGTTGGTCGGGTGGCGTACCGTTATCGCGCACTGACCGTGGAGAGGGAGACACGGCGGCGTGTAGCGGTTCAGCAGAGAAGAGAAGTCGACGCACTCCTGGAGGCTACCGATGATGGGGTGCTGGGTATGGACCTTGATGGGCGATGTGTTTCGCTAAACCGGGCTGGTGCTCGCCTCCTCGGATACACTGTGTCCGAAATCCGCGGACGGGATGTGCATGCAACGATTCTTCATTCCGATAGAGAAGGAAGAGCAGAAGACCGGTCTTCGTCATCGTTACTCTCTGCTGCCGCGGAAGGTAAAGCACTAGAGTCGGGAGATGAGGCTGTCCTCTGGCACCGGAGGGGTTTCCCATTTCCAGCGCGTTGGTCTTTGTTACCGATGATCGACGGAGCGGATTTAATCGGTGCCGTTCTCACGTTTACCGATATGACGGAAACTTTTGAACGCGAGGCCGAACTTCGGAGGGCGGTGCGTCAGCGCGAAGATGTTGTTTCCATAGTCTCGCATGACCTGCAAAATCCGCTGAGCGTTACGATCGCGGCAGCCGAAATCTTACTTGATCTCTCGCTCAACGAGGAGGAACGCAGACGTCAGGCTGAGATGATTCACAGATCTGGGAAGCGCATGCAGAGCCTCATCGGAGACCTTCTCGACGCTTCCCGAATTGAAGCGGGGATCTTTGTCGTGCGGCCTTCTAAGGAAGATCTGATGATGCTTTTGGATGAAGCAGTGTCAATGTTTGAAATGCGAGCATCATCACGATCTATAAATCTTAGCGTTGAGAAGAGTGGGCCCGTTGTGGCGCGAGTGGACCGAGACCGGATTATCCAAGCGGTCTCCAACTTGCTGGACAACGCGATCCGCGTGACCCCCGAAGGCGGCAGTGTCACCGCGTCAAGCACCTACGACGGTTCGTCGGTTCGCGTCTCGGTAACAGATAACGGACCGGGAGTTGCTCCGGATGTTGGAGGACGGATCTTTGATCGATTCTCTCAAGGTGGAAAGCGAGACGGGGGCTCAGCAGGCCTGGGTCTGGCGATTGTCAAGGGAGTGGCTTCTGCACATGGCGGTACCGCTGAAGTCGACTCGACTCTTGGTAAGGGAAGCACGTTCACGATGACCTTGCCGGTAGACGGGCCTGTTACAGAGCGGTAACAGGTTGCAGATGTGCCTAAAGCGTGCGAGCCCACGCTAGCATCCGCCCGACTTGGTTGGTGGTAATCCGACGGACTCCGAGATCTAGAAGTAACGCTGCGTCTCCTATGTTATCCACTGTCCATACGGCGACCTCCACTCCATTTCGTTTTGCATAAAGCGCTATTTCTGGATCCTTCAGGAGAATGCGTGCATCGAAGTCGAGAAGGCATCGGGGATCGTTAGTGACACGAGTAAAGGCTTCATGAGTCTGTTCCCGGCGCTCGACAATAGGACCTATCAGAGCTTCTGGGGCATGTCGCCGGAGTTCGTCAAGCAGCGACCAGTTTTTGGCGATAAATACGGTTTTGTCGAGGAGGCCAGCGGCGCGTGTTATCGAGACTACGTTTCGCAGGTTTTGGGTTGTACCTTCGCCCTTCAGCTCGGCGAAAATGGTTTTGACCTGGACTTTTAGACACTCAAGTGCCTCAGCGAGAGAAGGGACACGTTCTCCCTCGAAGGCTGAATTGAACCAAGAGCCTGCGTCTAGTTGTGCAAGCTCCGCTAGGCTTTGCTCTTCCACTTTGCCGATACCATTTGTGGTTCGATTCAGTGTCTTGTCGTGCATGAGTACCGGGTTCCCGTCACTCGTTGTACGAAGGTCGAACTCGACCGCCGTAGCCCCCTCTTTGAGGGCTAGAGTAAGGGCCGCGATCGTGTTTTCGGGTGCGCGAGCGCTAAACCCACGATGTGCGATGATTTCGACCGCGCCTCTCAGAGCAAGCGGATCGTTCGCCATCACCTAGGTACTCTGGATACTGAGGGGCATGATTTTGATCGCTCACCGACGTGAGATGGCAAGGTCGAATGTTGTACGTTCCCAGGCGAAAGTGATCAGGCCGCTTAGGTCTGATCCCTGAAAACTGAATGTCATTGTTTCGACGTAGTTGCTCGATTCTTTCGGCGTCACTTTCACGCTCCCGAAATCAGATGAGCGCACGTCCGGACTTATAGGAATACCCCAACGGTTGGTGTTTGTGTTCACGATCACGGTCCACTCGGTTTCTGCCGGGATTGCGTATAGCGAGTATTTGCCGGGTGGTAGGTCTATTGAGCCTAGGCGAGCGGGGAATGGGAGATGGAGTGTTGTCGGCTCATTGGCACCCATGCGCCATGGCTGACCTAGGGGATCCTCCTCTCCTACCATCGTTCGTCCTCGTGCTGACGGTCGGCCGTAACAGAGTTTGGCCTGCCTGTCTCCAAGGGTGATGGCCACAGAATCCAGCGGACTCATACGTTCCGCCAGGGCGTCAAGGGCTCCCCTAAAATGGCATTGCGCATCTTGTCCGAGTACGGGTGTGGTGCTCAGAAAACTGATTGTGATGGCGATAGGGTTGAGTAGGGTTCGACTCTGTATGCTCAGCATAGTGAGATTGGGGCAGGTCTCCGAGCTAGCGAATTCATACGGGTTTAAACTGATCCGTTTCGGCACTGTTGCAACGCTGTCTCTGAGACACTGTCTGTCTTTATCCTTAGAATATTCATATGCACGTTGGCTTGGGACTTAGGTTCTACACGAAGCATCCTTAAGCGTTCACCGAAAGTGCCGAGTTACTAGCCAGAATGAAGCCGGTAGGAGACTGATGAGTGAAAAAGTGAAGAACGACAAAGGTGAGAGCGATTCTGGCTTCCGCTTTTGGCATTCTGTGCCCGTTCGCTTTCGTGATGTGGATGTGGCTGGGCATGTGCACCACGCCGATGCCCTGATTTATTTTGAAGAGGCTCGCTGGGCATACTGGGAGCACGTGGTAGGTGATAGCCAGACTGCTGAACTCCCCTATGTGCTAGCTGAGTGTAGCGTGCGGTGGCACTCCAGAGTTTTTTGGCCTCAGACGGTCTCGGTAGGAGTGCGCGTATCCAGGATTGGCCGGAAGCACTTTGAGTTTCAGTATGAGGTTCGCGGAGAGAATGGGGACAAGCTTCAGAGCGGTTCGACCGTGCAAGTTATGTATGACTATTCAGTGAGAGCCTCCTCTCTAATGCCGGTTGATTTGCGCCGAACACTTGAGGCGTTCGATGGGCCTTTCTAATAGAATCTGAAATAATTGGCGGCACGGGATGACCGCAGCCAGGGTGCGCGTGGGTACCGCGGGTTGGCCCGAGATTCATTGATTGCATTTTGTTTGCCGAAAAATATGTTTGCTCACTTCAAACTTTGTGAATAAATTCGCAAGCTATTCATGGAGGGATCCGCAGATCTTAGGATCTCCGGCTTTTGTGTGTGGTAATCAAGATTAATCAATAGACGTGATTGAACCTGTTCGGATTCCGATCCGGATGAGCCCGCCTTGCTATGGTGGGTAAAACCCAAGGAGATGAAGCAATGCTTGGACGGCTCAAGCTAACTTTCGCTTTGGCGCTTGCCGCTATCGTGATCGCCCCTGCTGCTCAGGTAGCGGCCCAGGACGGAGGGCGTTTCCGAGTCATTATTCCGTACTTTGAACCCCTTGAGGATGCGGATCGTGGATTCGGAAAAGATGTCTCTAAGGAACTACGTGAGTTGCTTGAAGATTTCCCAACGCACGTATCCATGGAGGAGGGGGACATCAAAGACGAAGCTAAGCGCTTTGATATGAAGATTGATGACTTGAACTGTCTTTACACGCGTCAGCTTGCGTCTCAGGTCAACATTCCAGTCGCCATATGTGGGAGTTACACGGAGGTATCTAAAGACAACTTCATGCTCTCCGCTGAGGTTTGGGATATTCAGGGTTCGGAGTCTTTCCCGATAGAAGCGTTTCCGGCTACTAAGGACGACAGAGAACTCGCTGCACAGAACATATATGAGCAGTTCGAGCGCTATTCCACTACGGTACGTTCGGCGGCCATTTGTAACGATTACTATGCATCGCAGCAGTGGGACAACGCTTTGCGCAACTGCGACGAGTCACTCTCTCTGAACCCGAACCAGATAGGAACTCGCTATCTGCGTGGTCGGATTCTTTACGAGATGGAGCGTATGGATGAGTCGCTCGGGGAACTGGAGACGGTTATCGAGGCCAACCCGTTTCACGAAGATGCTTTGCAATTGGCTGGTTACATCGCAGCCGTAAGCGAGCAAGACGATAAGGCACGTGACTACTACTCGCGCTATCTTGATATCAACCCGGGGAACTCCGCTATTCGGATGCGGATTGCGTATGAGTTGGCTCAGGCGGGTGACCCAGTTGGAGCGATGGCTTTCATTCAGGTGGGTCTCGACGTTGATCCTGAGAACGTTGACCTGCACACACAGTATGGCGGATTTGCTTTCAGGGCTGCTAGTGACATCCAGCAAGAAGCGGCTCTCACTGCGCCCACCGACGGTGAAGAGAGTTTGGCACCCGAGGCAGCCGGATATTATCGAGAGGCGATCGACTCGTACGTGAAGGTGTTCGAAGTTAAGGGCACCGAGACAGAGGTTCGATTGTTGGAGAACGTGGTGTCAGCTTATATCCAGCTCGAAGACCTCGATAACGCGATCATGATGAGCGAGCGTGTGCTGGAAACGCATCCGTCGGAAGACCGCCCGTGGCTTCTTTATGCCGATGCGCTTCAGAGGGCAGACCGGCTGGATGATGCGATCAGCGCACTAGACCGTGTCATGGAGATCAACCCGGAACATCCGAGTGCTGCGCTCCGGCAGGGGAACTGGCTAATCCAAGCTGGTCGCTTGCAAGATGCGGTAGTTGTCTTGTCTCGTGCAGCTGAAGGTAATCCGGCGCAGGCTGCGCAGGCTGCTACGATGGTGTTCGCGGAAGCGTATCAGAACGGCTATCAGCAGAACAGGTTTCAGTACACAGTTGACGGTATGGTTCTCGGTAAGCAGATCCCGAACCTTGGTGATGACATGCTAAACCAGATGAATTTCTGGCATGCCTTCAGTCTGTATCGTAAAGCTGTAGCTGACCAAGAGCCCAATACGCTCCAGTCTGCTCAGGCCACTCTGCCTGCTTTCCAGGAGGCACTTAGACTGCTGGGCCTAGCAGGTGAATACCCCGCGTCGGTGGGCGTAAACCTTTCTGAGATCCAGTCTAACGTCGGTACCTATATCGAGATCCAGGAAGCGATTATCAAGCGAGGTAGCTAGTACAGGCTTAAATTGGGTCGCGGTTTCGAGCCGCGAAAGAAAGCGCCGCGGGGAAAGTTTTCTCCGTGGCGTTTTTTTGTTTAGCCACTTCACAACTGGCCACATTATCAACTGATCCGGTGCAGTCGCGCCTCTAAGTGCCCCCCCCTGTGAGATTAGCCGATTCCGGTATCGGCTGAGATGTAATAAACCCGGAGTTACCCATTTCTCCCCACTCTTTCGGCCGGGCCTCTCAACTGGTCTTCGGTTTTTCTTCGCAATTTGGAAAAATTCGATTTACGACAAGGTCGGTGATAATCCAGATGACAAAAGAAGAAATTCCCTATCGGCTAATGATGGTAATGCAGAAAAAATCATAAAAAGTACCCCTTGACGCTCTGCTGTCTCTGGTCGTATTATGGCCCATCATTTACCACTTCATCCCACTTCGTACCACCTGAGTGCACCGCGTGAACGGTTTCGTAGGGCAATACGAGCATCAGATGGATCAGAAGGGACGCGTCAGCCTCCCGTCGGCGTTCCGGCGTGAGGCCGATGGTGATCGCTTCGTCCTACTGCAATGGGAGTCGCGGTATTTGACCCTTTTTCCGGAGACTAAGTGGCAGGATGTCCAGCAGGAGCTTCTCAAGTTCCGGCGCGCGGATCCGGCTGCTTGGAATCAAGTTCGTTTGGTTATAGGGCAGGCGGTTGAGGTGTCACCTGATAAGCAAGGTAGAATCCTCGTCCCGGCAGCTCTTCAGGATGCTGCGAATCTCTCGGGAACAGTTTTACTCATCGGCAATCTCGACCGAGTAGAACTCTGGGACCCGGCGACATACGGAGAACTCGTCAAAGAGCAGGCAGGAGATTTCCAGCACTTCGCCCACAAGCTCTTCGGTTAGCGCATATGTCCAGCTACCACGAACCGGTGATGGGTAAGGAGGTACTGGAATTAATGTGTACTGCCGAGGACGGGCTGTATCTCGATGGCACTGTCGGCGGCGGTGGTCATACTAGGATGATACTTGAGTCGTCCAAGAAGTGTCGTGTAATCGCGGTCGACCGTGACCCAGAAGCCTTGGACGAGGCACGAAAGGTGCT
>DEBI01000095.1 GCA_002348465.1 Gemmatimonadales bacterium UBA2960
AATCTTGTGCGTGTCCGGGAGATCCTAAAGGGTCGCCATGCTTCAGCCCCTCGAGGGCCGAAGGTCCTCGAGGGGCTGAAGGTGAGGCCAGACTCGGCCATATGAACCGAGTTATCTGGTGATATTACATCAAGAGCCTTCGACTGGATGCAGGTGGAATTTCACCCGTGTGTTCTCCCACTCCATCACCACGTCACCCATCGTATTTTCAGACATGGGCTCAAATCGATACTGAAGCGTCTCGACGTATTCTTCCGTGGCTTCGGCCGCTACGGTGAACGTACCGACCTCTGAATCCCTTACTGATTCGTCGATGGGAATCCCCCAGCGCTGCCAATTCGAGTTTACGAAGAACGCCCACTCTTCCGCACCAGGGATCGCATAGATCGAATAACTACCGGCTCCTACCTCAACGCCCTGGATGCTGGCAGGACCCGTTAGGTGAATCGTTGTTGGTTCGTTTGCACCGATGCGTTCGGGCTGACCATACACCACGAGTCCATCCATAATGTCACGACCGCGAGCGGAAGGAGCTCCGTAGCAGAGCAGTCCATCGTGGCCACCTACAGAGACAGCGGTCGAGTGGAGCGGGCTGGGTCGCTCTTGAGCTTCCTCCATGGTTCCGTTGGCGATGTAGCACGCCAGCGAGTTGCCGGCTGCGACATCCATGTCGCTGTCGCTAGCATCATCCATTTCACCAGCGCAGGCGGCGACCGCGAGGCCACCCATAACAAGTGAGGTGAAGGTGGAAAGTCGTCGCATGATCACTCCTGAATGCTTCGGTTACGGGTTTTGGATAGATGCTATAAAACTACGCACGGTGTTGCGAGAGGTCGAGTTGTGGCGTCACGCATAGACGACATCATCGTTTGAGCACCTGAGTCCGTGGCGGCCATCGGCTCCTCATGATTAGACCTGAGTCTTCTGAGTTTAGTCAGGCGGACGCAAGGAGCGACACTCCTAAAGGCATTCGAGATCCTAGGTCGCATAAAAGAGAGCGACCCCGCCGGGGTGGCGGGGTCGCTCGAACTCGTCTTCTTTTTTCTTTCCTATTTTTTCTTTCTTACGCCCTAGTCAGTCACTGTTACGACGTCGATCGGCCGGCCACGCAGGGCCTGTGTCGCCACTTGGTGCTGGTCCCATACCCATGAACTTGAATTTCTGGATTCGGGTTCCCTCATAGGTCTCGGTCGTGTAGATGTTTCCATGTGAATCGACCGCGATCGAGTGCACTGCGAAGAACAGGCCAGGCTGACGTCCACCGTCACCGAAGCTGTACACGACTTCCATAGTTTCCCGTCGGATCACATAGACTTTCATGTTCTGGCCGTCTGCCAGGTACATCCACGTCTGCGCTTCGTCGGGTGAGAAGTCAAGATCCCAGGTCGAGCCCTGAGAGAGAGTGGCGGGAGCTATGATGTGCTCACTTACGAATGTCCCGTCTTTCTGGAAGATCGAGATCCGATTTGACGGACGGTCACACACGTAGACTAGTCCATCGTTAGACATTTCGGCACAGTGAACCGGAGTACGGAACTGCTGAGGAGGGGTTTCACCGGGCTCGTATCTTGTTGGGCGCTCGTTGCTCGGCTCATTGCCATAGGCCGACCACATGCGCTTGAAAGCACCTGTTGCCTGGTCTATTACCACGACCCGCTGGTGCGCGTAACCGTCGGCTACGTAAACCTCGTTGTCTTCATCAGAAACGAACACCTTGGCGACCATACCGAAGTGATCGGTGGTGGTGTTGTCGAGGACTTGCCCCGGTGACCCATACTGAGCGAGGAATTGGCCATCGGAGGTGAATTTGACGATGTGGCGATCGGTTCCCGCCTCGGTTCTTCCATTTCCTCCGATCCAAACGTTATCCATCGCGTCAACAGTGAGCCCGTGATTCGATCCTGGCCACACGTAGTCACCTGTTTCCGTTCCAGGGCCACCCCAGGATTGGATTAGGTTCCCGTCTTGATCGAATGCCAACACTGGCGGTCCCGGCTGACAGCATGCGCTCACCGGGGGGTTGGTCGTCATTCCGATTTCGGTTCGGGCTACGAACTGGTCCGGCGTGTTGCGGTGCACGAGCCAGATGTTGTCGTGTGAGTCCACGTCAACTCCGATCGTCGCACCCATCAGCCAGTGGTCGGGTAGCGGCTTTGGCCAAAACGGGTCAACCTCGAACATGGGGGCCATGCCTTCGGCTGCGTAATCCGAGTCCATGGCCTGATCGCTCATGCCATCGGATGAGCAAGCCATGGCGATGACGAGAGTCATTACGGCTGCGCCGGCCACTAGAAAGCGCTTTTGCATGTTGCATTCCTCGTGAAGGTAAGCGGGCCACTCCAGCGGGCTCGCTTCTCAGGTCGAATCAAGTTCCAACCGACCCTCAGGCTACGATGCCCGTCGGATTGGTGCAATCCGTGGCGAGGGAAACGGCAGAAGGACAAGTTGCCGAGATCCGCCATTTGAGACTCAGATATATGACCTCCTATCTTGTCCGGAGGCGGGCACCGAATAGCTTCGCGCCATGATTGATAAACAGCGTCCTCGCCGGATTGCGGCTGTCGCCGTAGCTCTAGTACTCATTTTGCCTTCATGGTCCGGGGAAGCACATGAGATCCCGGCTGACGTTACAGTCCAGGCGTTTGTCAAGCCGGAAGCCGGAACGCTCAGAATGCTGGTTCGTGTCCCACTTGTGGCCTTGCGGGACTACAATTTCCCTTCTCGTGAGCCAGGATATCTGGAGATATCTAAGTCAGAGAATATGGTGCTCGAGGCCGCGGATGTTTGGATCGGTGACTATGTATCGATACTCGAGAATGAAGAGCCTTTAGGACGTGCAGAGCTAGCTGCTGTTCGAGTGGCGATTCCGGGTGACCGCGCGTTTAGGAGTTGGGAGAGCGCCTATTCCAACGTTTTGTCTGCGCCGCTCGTTGATGGTATTCAGTTGCCCGCGAGGCAGGCGATGGTCGATGTGCTGCTGGAGTGGTCGATAACCTCAGAGTCCTCCGATTTCTCAATTGTGTCCGGGTTGAACCACTTAGGTATTCGCACCGTCACCGTTCTTCGTTTCCTCCCATCGGGTGGCGCAGAGCGAGCATTTCAGTATTCGGGCGATCCAGGTGTGCTCCGGCTTGATCCTAGGTGGCACCAAGCGGCGTGGAGATTCGTAGTGTTCGGGTTTCAACACATCCTAGATGGGATTGACCACATCCTGTTTCTCTTGTGTCTGGTAATTCCGGTACGCAGCCTGATAGCTTTGGTTCCGATTGTTACATCGTTCACGATCGCGCACTCGATCACACTCGTTGCGGCAGCGATGGGGCTAGCGCCTCAGGCTCTATGGTTTTCGCCTCTGATTGAGACCTTGATCGCTTTCTCAATTGTCTTCATGGCGTTCGAGAACATTATGGGTTCCAAAGTCGCCCGACGTTGGGTTGTCGCATTTGCTTTTGGCCTCGTTCACGGTTTCGGCTTCTCGTTTGCGTTGTCGGAGTCCCTTCAGTTCGCGGGCGCCCACCTGCTTACTTCATTGTTGTCCTTCAACATTGGGGTTGAGGCGGGCCAGCTTTTCGTATTAGCGCTGGTTGTCCCACTCCTGAGAATCCTTTTCGGTCGTTGGCTACCTGAGGTTGGTGGAGTCATTGTACTTTCGGCGGTCCTCGCCCATACGGGCTGGCATTGGATGCTTGATCGAGGAGGAGCATTACTTCAATACGACATCTCCATGCCTTTGGTGACAACATCTTTATGGCTGACCGCGGGACGTTGGATGATGCTCCTGACGCTTGTTCTCGTGACCCTTTGGGGGCTAAAGGGTCCCTTCGATCGTATAGCGGATAGAGGTGCTAGTAGCAGGGAGGGTGAGGCCGGCTGACGGATCGCCGAATCGACCTCGTATTTAAGCCGCTAATTATTTTGACCGGGTTGCACACGCACGAATTGGTATTTTTCGGGTATACGAGTAGCTATCTCCCGCCTAGAAAGCAGAAACACGGAGAGCAGGAACGATGACCGTAACGGAAAAGGATGTTCGCACAGCTCTCAAGGGGGTCAAAGACCCTGAACTAGGGCTAGACCTCGTTGTACTCGGTCTCATCTATGAGATCAAGGTGGAGGGTGATTCTGTCGAAGCTGTTATGTCCCTAACCTCACCGATGTGTCCAGTAGCAGGTCAGATCGTTGAGGAGGTCCAGGCTGCAATCGAAGGAGTAGATGGGGTCGCTTCTGCAGAAGTTGAACTAACCTTCGATCCTCCGTGGACCCCTGATCGCATCAGTCCCCTGATTCGGGCGTCCCTAGGTCTCTGATAAACAGAATGTCAGGTTGGGTTGAGCTGAGCCCTGAGGAAGCCTTGAAGCCCGGCTGACGCGTTCTTAGGTTTGTTACACTCTTTCGTCGGCCGTGGCGAAAGTGTCATAAAGCGAAAAAATATAATGAGCCAGTTGACCGATGAAGAGCTGATGAGAAAAGTCCAAGGGGGCTATATGGTGGAGGGCCCTGAGGACATGACCGAAGGCTATCGTAAGGCCTTGAGAGTGCAGTTGACGGTCCAGGCCGATACCGAGCTGATGAGCGCTCCGTCATACTGGATGGCAGCCCGGTACGCGCCGTCGACCAACACCCAAGTCAGTGCCCATGCAATCATTCAAGATGAGCTTGCGCATGCCAACATTGCATATCGCTTACTTGAAGATATCGGCGAATCTAAGGAGCGCCTGGTATACGGGCGCCAGCCGCATGAGTTCAAGCACCCGTATGGTTTCGATCAGCCGCTAGACAATTGGGCTGAGCTAGTCGCCGCAACAGGTTTTTTCGACCGTGCCGGAATCACACTACTG
>DEBI01000054.1:0-3576 GCA_002348465.1 Gemmatimonadales bacterium UBA2960
CCTTCATGCATATAGGTCATCATCTGATAGCGGTTGTCCGACGGAATCTCGACCCGA
This sequence comes from Gemmatimonadales bacterium UBA2960, assembly GCA_002348465.1. Taxonomy (GTDB): domain Bacteria; phylum Gemmatimonadota; class Gemmatimonadetes; order Longimicrobiales; family Gaopeijiaceae; genus UBA2589. Next base: position 58 of record DEBI01000054.1, read on the forward strand.
GCAAGTTCTTCCCCGGATGCCTTGTCGACCGCGAAAATGTGTGGGTTCCGATCACTGTCGTGGCTAGCGTATACCAACATGTCCGGTGTCGCGAACATGGCCGCCTGCCGACCCGAACCGGTGCGCGGATCATCTTTTCCGTCGAGCGCCGGATGATTAAGCACGTTTCGTGGAGTATCACCAATCGGCATCCACCAAAGGTGATCACCAGTGTTGAGATCTATGGCCGTGATCTTGCTGTAGGGTGCCTTCCACAAAGGAAGGCCATCGATACGACCCGGTGAAGCCGCAGGGCCTGGCACCCAGTCCGTTATGGTCGTGCCGGTTGGCTGATCTGTCAGGTCCTCAGCCACCCCTCCTTCGTCCTTCTCGGGACCCGGAATAATAATGCGCGCACTACACCCTTTCTGCGAGGGTACATAGATGATCCCTGTGTCAGGATCATAAGCCGGCGTTCCATCGATATTGGTGCCTCCCACATCAGCCGGACACCAGAACGCTGCGCGCTTACCAAGGGGGTTATCACGCTGAAGAGGAGGCAGGAAGAGCGGTCCTATCTGGAAATCTTCAAGCGCTTCAATCGCTCGCTGCCTGAGTTCCGGCGAAAAGTCGACGAGATCGTCCTCGGTCATGCCCTGCATATCATACGCCGCAGGACGCGTCGGGAACGGTTGCGTCTCAGCTAGGTGTTCTCCGGGAATCATTGATTTCGGTACTTCCCGATATTCAACCGGCCATACAGGCTCACCCGTTTCACGGTTGAGCACGTAGAGGAATGCCTGCTTAGTGGCCTGTGCCAAGATCGGGGTCGCTACCCCATCAATCGTCACATCCGCGAGAACAGGGACCTGAGGCGTGTCATAGTTCCATATATCGTGTTTCACAAACTGAAAATGCCAAGCGCGTTCCCCCGTCTCAACGTCAAGAGCAATCAGACTTGTAGAAAAGAGATTGTCTCCGGGTCGGAAGCCCCCATAGTAGTCTTGGGTAGCCCCGTTGGTTGGCACGTACACGAGTCCGAGATCGGCATCGGCCGAAAGAGGCGCCCACGAAGAAATATCGCCCGTCCACTCCCAAGCGTCGTTTTCCCACGTTTCGTGTCCAACCTCTCCTGGGCTGGGAAGCACGTCGAACTTCCAGAGGTGTTCGCCAGTGCGAGCATCGTACCCCAGAATATCTCCGGGAATATTCTCCCGGCGAGTCTGGTTGTAGCCCTGCTCCGCAGAGTTTCCGACCACAACTACCCCGTTGACGACTATAGCTGGTGACGAACTCGTTATGTAGCCCTGCTCAAGAGAAATACCATCAGCGGCATTCTCATACTCATATCCAAGTCCATTTTCACCTAGGAGATCAACCACACCGGTAGACGGGAAACCAGGGATATCAACCTGCTGTCCGAATCCCTCGATATGTTCTCCCGTCTGGGCATTAAGGGCGTGCAGGAAGAATGCCGGAGAGATAAGGTAGATCACATCTTGGCCATCTACGTTGGCGTAGGCGACTCCCTTTCCGTGATTCTTCCGCATCGAATACTCCCAGCGGAATGTCTCAGGCTCAGTGTATGTCCACACCTCTTCGCCTGTTGCAGCATCCGTCGCCACAACCGTTCGGTATTGAGAATGCACATTCACTAGCAAACCGTCCACATAGATCGGGATCGACCGTGCATTCACTGACCCCAGATGAGTCGCGTCATACTCCCACGCCACCTCCAGGTCAGCAAAATTGCTCGGGTTGATTTGAGTTAGGTCAGAATAACGCTGCCCCATCAGGTTTCCCGTAATGACGGACCAATCACCATCAACGGTCACTCCGTCGGCGCGATCTGCACCTCCGAAGCTCCCACCACATCCGCCGAGCACCACCGAAATACCAAGTGTGAGCCAAAGGCTCCTTCGATTCCTCATGTACAGACCTCGTAATCCACTGAAGACGCGGAAACGTAGCGTCGCGCCGGACCCGTCTAGGAACGGCTTATGCAAGGACCGCAAGATGCCAAGCACCCTAGGATCACGCCAGAGTAAAATGGCTTTCCTATGAGTCAAGTTCACTTAATCAACTCTAGAGGCAGTATAGAAAATACCCTTGCAATTGACCCGCGCTGCCCCAAAAGTGTGAGCGTCCCTTAACGATTATTGTTTGGAATCCTCCATGACACGTCACGCCTTCACGTTAGCTCTAGCCATTACAGCCACTGCCTGTGTGGAAGTCCAGACTGGAGTTTATGAGGCACCTTCAGACGAACTGGCGCCATATCTACCAACTGCGGAGCAGAAAGCAGAAGTTACCGCCACGCTCCAATTGCTGTTCGATGCATTAGAGACCGGAGATGAGGCGCTTCTAAGATCGGTAACCGACCCGTCGGTAGTGATGCACTTCACAGAAACCCGAGATGGAATAACGACTTTTGGCTCCTCCACTCTGGATGGTTTGGCAGAGCGGATCTCTTCGTCAGAAGCACCTCTCATTGAGCGATTCTGGGACCCCATAGTCGTCGTGAATGGTTCGTTGGCAACAATCTGGACACCATATGATTTCTATGTAGGGGAAAACTTCAGCCATTGTGGAGTTGATGCGGCCAATATGATGGCTGGGGAAGAAGGCTGGAGAATTGTTGCGCTTTCCTGGACCCGCTTCCAGCCCCCCGCATGCGAGCTTCACCCTGACGGGCCACCCTCCATGTAGTAAACACGAGCAGGCGTATTTAACTACGTTGCAAATCCCTTTCGCAGTGTGTCGCGTGTCATTGAGAATGACCGCAGACCTGACAGTGGGTCGTAGGCAACAAGCATAGAACCACGATACCCCAAGCGATCGGGCGTTCCCCTAGAAAAAGCCATAAGCTTCTCAGCTAGACTTTTTTGGGTTTCATTCACACCGGTTTCAAATTCGGACACGAATAGATCATTCAGTGTGAGCGGCTGCGGACGCCCTTCTAGCAGCGCTAGAGTCACCGTCGCCACCACCGTGTTGTGTGGGAAATTGAAATGCAGGGCGAGAGGGGCATAAGTATTTTTATCCGGCTTTTGGATTTCGAACTCTTCCAGAAGGCGATCTATATGCTTCTTCAAAATATCCTCTAACTCAGCATACTCATTGACATAGTCCGTGAGTGACGAGGGTGGTGAGCCAATGAATGCATATGGATCCGCCGCGAGCCCCTGAAGAAGAGACTGCGTGATCGCTGCCCGTTCCTCCGCGCTTTCACCCTTCGCGACAGAAGACGAAAACTCTCGCGCCAAAGTCAAGACTGAATTCAGGAGCCATGGATAATCTCCGGTATTATCCCGCCGCATCTTGATCGGATCTCTATCATACATAAGCCAGAAACCCCATCTGAGGTGTGCACTCAGGACAGCGACACTCGCATGCGCAAACAAGACCGGATGATCACCTTCTAGTTGGTCAACCTTCTCAATGATCCGGTCATACGCTTGTTCCTCGGGGTGAAACTGCGATATGGCATAGATGAGCAAGGTTTCTGCATCAGCGACGAAGCAATGGCCACTGCCATCC
>DEBI01000054.1:3978-8544 GCA_002348465.1 Gemmatimonadales bacterium UBA2960
GCCCGCATAGCGCACAAAGCGAGAAGGTGGAGCAGGTAGTAGTCGAGGAGGATCGCAACGGTTGCCCTGCTAGCATCCTCGTCCGACTGCAGGACCGGAGCATCAACTCGCTGCAGGAAATTGATCATCAGTACAGGAACGATGTCATTAGTGAACTCATGCGACTCATGGTTCCATGCGTGAAGCGCCCTGAAACCATCATTACGTGTCCGTGCGTCCAAACGAGCAACGTCTCTGCCAACATCAAAAATGTCGTTTCCCGCGTGGAACCGATGGATTTCCATTTGAGCCTTCAGGCTCACTACCCAGTCGACTGCAGTACCTCTATCAGTCAGCCTAGCAATGATACGACTCCGCACATCTCCAATGAGAATCGCTTCGAGTGAATCGATGAGTCGGCCAACATCTTCGAACATTTTACTCATCACACGGTGTGCGCTCGAAGTAGTCCTGCTCGGGTCACGAAATTTCCACCAATCCGTTGGGTGTTTGCAGGGTCGCTACTAGACGAGCATGGTCGCCCCGTGACACTTCTATATCAAGTTCGAGCGCCATACACCATTGCTTAACACGATCCGGATCAGGGTGCTCTGCACGGATGCCGCGGAATGAACTAAAGCAGGGCAGAGATATTCCGGGATGATCGGTGTCTCCCCAATCAATGAAAAACGGAATAATCCCGCCCGCTCGCTCTGCCCAAGGATCGGTCATTTGCCACTCAAGGAGAGCCCCACCCTCACGCCTCCGGCTCCCCTTCTTAGACTCTCCAAGATCCAGACCAACCAATTTTGCTCGGACGATCAAATCATTCAGATCCGACACCGCCACGCACCATGTTACGAGCCGAGGAGCATTGAGCGTGTCCAAGCCAAACCAGCGCGCCCGGCTTGGTTCGGGTTGATCGAGGTCGACACCTACCACCTCCATATAACTCTTAGGGCCGAGACCAACTAAACGATTCTTCGTTCCATAGCCCGCATGTCTGCCTCCCGGAGATGTCGCGATCCCAAGATGGGTCTCAATATGCCGGACTCCTTCGTCGAGATCAGGTGCAGCAAAGACTAGATGATCCATCGAGGATCGCCTTCTCTCAAGATTTCAACACCGGACAGTGACTCTGAGCTGGCCACAGCACCTACGTAGCCGTCTTGAGGGGAGATCATCATTAGACGCCCAACATCGCGCTCTTGGGCCACGTCCAACTCACTCCGGACACGATCGGCATCCCGCTGCCCATGCATGAGTCGTAAGCCAGCTCCATGACGCTTTGCCAAGGCCTCCTTTGCAGTCCAGAGTTCCATGAACGCGAGATCACCTTCTTCCCCGTCTAGCGAGCGCAGCCCGGCAGCTTCATCCGGACCGAACCAGCGGTTAGCAATATCAACCGACCGGTCCAACGGACGGACTCGCTCGACATCTACACCTAAGCTTGAGCAGCGCCCAACCGCCACTGCATACAGATCACTGGAATGGCTAACAGAGAATGCATGGGTAAAGGAACCTGCCGAGCCCGGAACAAGCACTGGCTTACCGCCGGGCGCAGTCACGATACCCACATCGGCCGGCTCACAGGCAACATACTTAGCAAGAATAATGCGTAAAACCTTACGTCGAGTCCGAAGTCGATCGCCTTCAGCTGGATCAAGAAAAGACGCTGCCCTGGCTTCATCTTCCTCGGACACGACGCCAGCAACTTGGAGATCTGGCCGGGCAACTGACTCCAGCACAGAGAGCGATCCAGTGTTGATCAGCCAAACGTGCACGACACTCGGTTCAACGTCGCACGAAAGCCCGAATGTGCACCTGTTTGTCACTCGTGACTCCGTCAGTCCGCTGCCCTAACGCGGACGGCAAAAGAGGGGACCTCATAGATCCGTAACCCATCTACCCACTGGGTCCCGAAAACTTCGACTGTCACAGACTCCCCCTCGACGATATCGACCTTTAGTGCCTCGACCTCAGTGACTACCTCATTACGCTTTGGCACGACTTGGCCACGGTACTTCCAAGAGAGTGGAAAGCCCACGACAGGATGCTCCCAGACGGGATTATCAATGCCTTCCAACCAGCCCTTCATATGGACTAGAGCACGAGCTGACTGAATAAGGGCCTCAAGACCGAGAGAGCCAGGCTGCACTGGATCCTCGAAGAAATGAGCCTTGAAGTACCAAGCGTCGTAATGAATCTCCTGCCACGTACGAATACGGCCCAAGCCAGCGTCTCCACCTTCATTCCAAAACCCAGTCACCTTATCGAGCATCCGCATCATACCGCTTTTCATCCCCGGCAGATGTGCAAGCTCACCACCCCCATCAAGCAATGAAAGCTCTGGCACTGGCGATTCCGCATCACGCCGAGCCAGCATCTCTTCCGTCATCGGAAGACCACGCTGATCCTCGAGAATCTGCGGGCTGAAGAAACCGAAATCTGTCTCGAGTGTCATGACTGGACCATCATCGTTCTCGCAAAGCACTTCGAAAAACACAATGCTCGTGCCACCTGCTTTAGCGAATCGCGTAAGCTTGGTTGTAAGAGTTAACGTGCCCATATCCGGTTTGATCGGGCGATGAAGAATGCAGTTCTCCCCATCAAGATTCCGAAAAGCCACATCGCCCTCAGTGTCTGCAAAAAAATTGCAGTACGATGCGAACCACCCACACGGTTGCAGCAGTGCTTCTACGATCACGGCGAAGGGCATGTGGCCTTGGCCTTCATCAAAATACCAAGCGTCAGGCTCGACTTCGAACGTCGACACCAGCGTTCCTTCGTTGGGCGCAGACCCAGGCGCAACGTCGACAGACAAGACACTGCTGACAAAATGGTACGGAGGTCCCGGAAGCCGTGGGCACTTCGTTGCCCCGTCATATCTCGTGAACATTTTCCCGAACGCATCACTCGGTCGACCCCAAGCGCACGAGAGCATCGCCTCATGGTCACCTCGAACATCTGATCCCTCGGGACCCACGTACCGAATTGGATCCTCTTTGAGGAACTCTTGTTTCGTCGTCAGTGGAAAATCCGGAACCAACCTCAAGCCAAAGCGCCGACACTGGAAAACCTTGAAGCCATCGCTCTTACATAACAGTGCGGCATAGACCTCGGGGATTGGACCGTCTACTACGTCCTCCACGAAAATCTCGTACTCTAATGTGTGCGGCCCATCTGGGATGACCTGACCACGGCACAGAAAGCGGGCCACTTCTCCCGGAACCGGCTCAAAACGCCACCCATCCCGTGAGATGGTGAAACCCATAGCAGCCATCGCAAACGACATAGCCTGAGTCGCTGCATCCGCCATAAGCGTCCCCGGCATACAAGGATCGTTCTTGAAGTGTCCCTCGTAGAACCACGCATCGACCGGGACCTGGGCTTCCGCTCGCAAATATCCACGTCCCCATGGCCCCCCTGTCGGATCCCACTCGGGAATGTGATCGAGCAGCTGAAGACGACCATCGGGTGTATTCGGTGTGCGCGTATGCGTGCAGGACATCTCAAAGCCTTCACCGAAACAAGCGAACGCGTCTCCGGTCACCCAAGCCTGCACTTCTTCGGCAGTGAAGTGCGACTTTTTACTGATCTTCGGCATCGGGTCGAGTACAGCGTTGGGATCAGGCTCGTCGTCGGCAGCATCCCAAAGTACACCGCCCGATCCAGAGAGCTCTTCCTCAGTGAAAAAGCCAGCCTGACCATTTCGAACAGAGATCAGAAGACGATCACCTATGTAGCAATCGTAATGGAAGAAGAAAAGTCGGACATCGCCCGTCTTGGCATGACCATCGACGTAGATGTCATACGTCAGTGTGTCACCTGGTGCGGGGAGATCCCCGTGAAATGTTAGGTCACACCCGAGAAGCCGGTACACTCGGTCGGACTGGTTCAGGAAATCCGCCCCCAGCCAAGAGATAAGAAGCAGATCTGCCTGCCCCGACTCAATCACTACCCCAGGAGCCATCCGACCCGTGTGCAAGTACCATGCATCGTGCTTCACGTCGGTCTCTGTTACGACACGACCCTTTTTCATGCTCCCTGGTTCGCCCTCGATCGTAAGTGCGCGATCAGCGAAAAGGAGCGGCGGCTCCGGCATGCGAACCTGACGCTCGTAACCGTCCTGCTTCTCGAAAAGTTCTCCGAAGATACTGGAGATCTCCCCCCCTGCGTGGATCTCAAGCTGCTCCCGCGTCAAGAAGATCGTCTCGGGCATTGCTGACCGATCAACTGGTGGGTGCGTGGGAATTACAGGAGAAGGCGGGCCACTGCGCTTCTCGCTTGATTCCAACACCACTTCGGCACCTTCTCCAGAATCAGAGATGCCCAAAGATGACCCGCGCTGCGCCACCTCTTTCCGCTTAACATGAGTAGATGGCTCTCCAGTCGGTTGCACGACGACACGCAAGTCCGGAGGGACTTCGGTCTCTACGGACACGGATGCTGGCAGCCCGGTAGTTGACCCAAGTCCCATAGCGAGAAACGCGTCGTGCGTCTCCTTCTGCTCCTTGAGAAAATCAGTGTGAGCCTGTGCTACTGCGTTGAAAAGGTCCAGTGCCGGATCAACAACAGCAACGGAAC
>DEBI01000004.1 GCA_002348465.1 Gemmatimonadales bacterium UBA2960
GATTTTCGGACTAGAAACGCCTGGATGTGGTCGCTCTGTCTTTGAGTCTACCAGTAGTTCTGAAGACCTTCTCGTCCGCCTTCTTTCCAGTCTGTAATTGGTCCGTCTGCTAGGAGCCGGACCAACTCAACGGCTGCATCGACGACGGCTGACATATGTTCAAAGTCGATGAGATCCACCTCGTCGGAAGGTTGGTGGTGGTCTGGGTGAAGCCCGAAGGATGACATGGTGTGAGCCGGGATACCCAATACCGCGAACGCTACGTTATCACTTCGGAAGAAGAAGTCTTCTTCCGGTCTCGGGTCAGGTACGATGTGAGACTTGGATGCCGCAAGTTGATCTCCCAGGGTAGTCCGCTCATATCCAGTCAGCCAGGATTTTCCGAAGCCACCCGCTGCATCGTCTACCCGCCCGATCCTTTCGATTTGGAGGTCGGCCACAGTCTGGTGCAGGGGGATGACCGGGTTGGCGATGTAGTATCTGGTTCCCAGAAGGCCCAACTCTTCTCCTGTGCTCAGCAGGAACACTATGGTTCTGAGCGGTGCCCGGCCCTGAATGAGTTCTCTCGCAATCTCCAGAACTGCTGCTGCTCCAGACCCGTTGCCGTCAGCTCCGTTGTATATGGAGTCTAGTACACCTTCACTGTCTAGGGTCGGTGATCCGATACCTAGGTGGTCGTAGTGGGCACCGAGAACGATCGCTTGGTTGGCTACTTCCGGATCAGACCCGCGGATGATGCCGATGATATTGGACTCAGTCGTGATGATCGATTCGGCGGGAAGCGCTTCCCAAGACTCATAGTCGATTTCCAAAGTGAACCGCTCACGCGGCCCATCGGTAGTCTCTTCGGTAATCCTCGCCATTGGAACTGTTTGCACGTAGGTGCCGTTGTCGCCAGCAGGCTCGATGCCGTATCGAGCTAGTTCGGTGGCTAAGAACTCAGCGGCCCTATGAGCTCCAGTTGTGCCGGTTCTCCGGCCTTCCATTGAGTCAGCGGCTAGAGTGGTGAGAAGAGATTCCAACCGTTGCGCCCTAGTCCAATTGGTGTCCTGAAGCCCTGGAGCGTCGTCACCTCCGCATGCGATTACAGCGAGAAGCATGCATGCTGCTAGGGGTAGGAGCTTCGGTCCCCAGGTGCTAGGAAGAGCTAGAGTGCTTTGATTATTGTCTGGAAAAGGGATGCTGAATCGGGTCATGACTTTTGTGCGATGCTCAGGCTAGGGCAGGCATAAACCGTATTTAGAGTCGAGCAACTTGGTCGTGTTCGGGGTTCACGTCCATGACGGACCTCATTATCTTGGACGTCTGTTTTGGAACCCCTGCGACCCAGTCGCTGGAATCGACAATGACCGACATCATCAAAGAACTCGAAAAAGAGCAACTCCGGGATGACGCTCCTGAATTCGCTCCGGGCGATACCGTGCGCGTACTATACCTAGTCCGTGAAGGGTCGAAGGAGCGGGTGCAGGCGTTCGAGGGGGTTTGCATTGCTCGTAAAGGTGGTGGTGTGGATGAGACCTTCACCGTAAGAAAGATTTCCAGTGGTGTTGGTGTCGAGCGAGTCTTCCCGCTACATGCTCCGACGGTTAGTGGTATTGAGGTAGTCCGTCGCGGTCGTGTTCGACGGGCGAAGCTCTATTACTTAAGAGGTCGTCGCGGCAAAGCCGCGCGCATAGTAGAGAAGCGAAGCACTCGTTGACGACGACCCGGCGTTGAAGTCGGACGAACCCATGCTGTCGCGGCCCCAGAATCTGCTCGAGTACGAGCGACGGTTCTGGGGCCGCGGTCGTTTGGTTGCAGGAGTAGATGAGGCAGGGAGAGGTCCACTTGCTGGGCCAGTGGTAGCTGCGGCTCTCGTGCTACCCGAAGGAATTCATATCGAAGGTGCAGACGACTCTAAGAAACTGTCGGGTAATACCCGTGAAGCTCTGTATAAGAGTATCACATCATCGGCGCTCTCGTTTGGTGTTGGTGCGGCATCAGCCCGCGAAATCGACCAAACCAATATTCTCCGTGCAACGACGGTTGCGATGCAACGGGCACTCGAGGGGCTAGCAATTGATGAGTACGAGGTGGTGGTAGATGGGTTGCCTGTTAAGGGACTAGGCATAAAACACGATGCGGTGGTGGGTGGTGATGCAAGTATCCACTCGATCGGGTGTGCCTCGATAATCGCTAAAGTGACTCGTGACCGACTCATGGTTCGCCTGAGTGAACGTTATCCAGAGTACGGATGGGAGCGGAATAAAGGCTATGGAACCTCAGAGCACAGGAATGCCATCGAAAGGCACGGGCTGACGCCACATCACCGTCTCACTTTCGGCGGGCTTCAGTACGATCTGGAGCTCTGATCGCCGAACGTTCGGTGCAGTGTGGAGGAACCTATCCTCTTGATGTATGACAGTTGTATTAAATTGATGGCAGTTAGCTGCGTTCAGCCCACGAGCAGGTAGTTAGTTACCGCCGGTGGCTCCAATCGCAGCGAGTCCAGCCATTACTGCCTGAGCGTCTTCAGAGCCCCGCGCACCGCTCGCTGACATGGCGCCGATAAGTTCGCCATTCATCAAGATCGGGAGCCCTCCCTCGTAGTGAATCCCCCCAGGAATACTGTCGACCGTTCCAGCTGCGAGTGCTTGGCCGTAAGCTCCCGATGTCCCACCTGTTGTGATAACTACGTGAACTTTCCTGCTAGCTATGTCGGTGGTTCGCGCTGGAGCTCCGTCCATACGTCTCATGTAAACCGGGACCCCGTCTGCATCGGCGACAAGAATCGTGAGGTTCCAATCGTTGGCTTTTGCCTCCGCTTCTGCAGCGTCAACCGCTGTTTGGGCCTGTGCCATCGTGAGCTGGGCTTCGCCCACTTCGGGTGCGAAAGCGAGGACCCCAATGGATGCTAGGGCGAGTAAGGGTGTCCGGAACGTTGTGTGCAAGTTCATGAGTAATCAAAAAATGTTGGGGGCAAGACGGTGAATGCACATGACTGTCTGATGACTCAAGTCATACAGCAATTCGTTTTGTTACGGATGCTTGATCCGGGTATATACTAGGAAATCAGGATAGCTTGATCATGCCGAGGTCCCAAGTGCAGGTCGAATCTTCCGGAATAATCCAGTTGCTAACCAACCCACCAAGCTGAATGCCGCGACAGCCGCAAAGACATGTTGGTGACCTAGCACACCTGGTGAGCTATCAAGTAGAACACCCATGAGGGGGCCCATGAAAACGTCAGGTGTGAAACCGACGAGAGAGATAACTCCGATTGCGCTACCGGTATGGGCCATGGGCACCCCGCCTTCGGCTAGCAGGGCAAAGTAAACACCTCGTAGGGAATACACTCCTATACTGGTGGTAACAATCGTGGCGATCAGCATCCACGCCACACCTGGGAAAAGAAGCCCAGATGCAATTAGTGAACTCCCCCCAGCGAGGAGGAGGAAGCCCCAAAAGATCACGCGAGATGGTTCGATTCGATCTGCAAGGTAGCCAGCGGAAATAGCTGTTACTGCTCGCACCCAGAAGGATAGAGTGCCTACGCTGCCGGCCTGTACGTCATCGTATCCAAGCGCGTCACTGGCCAAGAGCGAGAAGTCGTCAGTGGCTTTGAACCCCACATACGCGCACACGACGATGATAGCCTGTAGCCAGATCGTGGGCATTCTGATCGAGGCCTTTACGCCGTCCAGTGAAAGTCGGGTGCCGCCTTCCTGACTTACTTTTGGCGACCCCCTTGGAAGGACTATGAACACGAGTGCTGCGACTACGAGAGTGAAGCCCGTGAAGCACCATATGACACCCTTGAACGCAGTGGTGCGTTGCTCAAGCGAGGCGAGAGCGGGATCATCAACCGGAAGCATTGTGGCAAACAAGAAAACCGTCACAGAGGCGATTAAGGCGCCTATTAATCCTCGGCCTCCATCGAGGAGGCCGTATGCACGCCCTTGTGCTTGATCTCCTCCCCATTCTCGGGTGGCTCTGAGCATTGCTGACCAGAACAGGAGGACCGTAGTCGCTCCCCACACCCCCCAAAGCACGTTCATTACTCCTGTCGAGGGTATCGTAGTTAGGACCACACCACCAAGTCCCGTAGTCACGAGTGATGTCGACATCAAGGAACGAGCTGAGTAGCGGTCGGCCAATGGGCCACCTGCGAAGTATGCAGCGATCGCAACGACGCCGTACGTGGAAAAGGCAACGCCTAGTTCCAGGTTAGTAATTTCGAAGACATCTAAAAGCGTCGGTCGGAAGATTCGTGCTAGGACGAATGGAAGGAGGAATACGGACTCGCCTGCAGTCATTAGCGCGATGATCACAGCGATGCGGCGCATTCGTGAAACGTCTGAGGCGATCGTTGCCAAGAAATCAGGTGTTTTGGGAAACTGCAGCGAAAAAAAATACGAGGACGCGGGTAATATCGCGAAAGCACTAGTTTAGAGCTGGTAAATCTGGCACGCGGTGCTGGCGTTCAAATAACCTCAAACAGAAGGGCAGTGGTGGTCGGCAGAAGACGAGTAAGTTTGGGTAGTCGCGGAGTCTTGATATCTGCTCTTTTTGTGCTGAGCGCAAAAGGTCTAGCGGCTCAGGCTCCGGGATATCCTTCGGTTCCGATGGGTGAGATGAGGGCTGAGTATGTCGCCTATGTGATAACCGAAATCAATGACGTGCTAGCGGAATGG